>JBIJDL010000235.1:0-9387 GCA_044344195.1 Candidatus Hydrogenedentales bacterium | reverse complement strand
AGGCCGTGGAACTTGCTTCGATAACCGAGGCCAGCGGGGAGGTGGCCATAAAGCCGAACTCCGTCTTCCGCCCGCTGAACTCCTGTTCCCGGCCATCCACGATCACAAGATTGTGGCTCGCCGTGCTCCGGATCCAACGGTTCACGGGCATATCGCCCAGGTATCCCAGATCGCCCGCCAATGTCCGAGGGCCATCCGCGTAAAACAACGCCAGATTGTCATAGTGCCGGTGGCCGCCCGGCGGATTGAAGGCCAGGGTCAGCGTATCCGCCTCCGTCCCCGATCCATGGCGCAGCACCGCCGTCTTCCAGGCGGGGTGGTAGACCTCCGCCAGCGGCAGGGGACGGGTATCCAGCAGCGCCTCATCCGTCAGATTGAACACCGCATATTCACCGGAAACTTTCGGATGAATCTGGGGAAGCACACCCCCGAAATACTCGGGATAGCGCCGCGTGCCCATCTGCACGATATCCGAAGACGGCTTCGATGGTAACCGCGTGTCGCTCAGGGGAAGATAGCGCCCGTCGGGCAGGAGCGTATCCAGCACGGATCGATACATCAGCCGCAACTGGGGATCTTGTTGATACAGATCCACCACGCCACTTCGCGCCGAGAAACTGGCCGGCCAGGCATAGCCGTGGAGCGTCTCGGGCACGATCAGCAACTGGTCCAGGTACATGCCCGTATAGGACGGACTCTCGGAACTGCAACCATCAAACAAGAACGAGCCGTCGCGCACCCGCTCATAGCCGCGCAGGGCCACATCGACGTACTCCGGAATGCCCAGGCACTTGCCCAGAGCCGCCATCGCGTTGTAAATCCGCGGCGACTTGTTGTTGTCCTCCTCCGCCTTGCCGGGGCCGCCGATGTACGGCTCCGCGCCCATCGCCCACTCGAGAAGCAGGTCGCGCTCCACAACACGACGGGCGCCATCGTCCCACACGGGTGTGCCGTCGGCGTTATGCGCCGTGCGGGTGAAGTCATAGGCCTGGATCACGCCCGTCAATCCGCTGATGTTGTCCGTGCTCGGGTGGATACGGCCCGCGCCCCAGTAATTCTGGAGCATGGCCGCCTTTTCCATCGTGTCGCCCTTGTAGGCCTGCTCGGAGAGGTGCCGTTTCCACTCGATGGGCAGGGCCTTGTCGTGCCACGCGGCATAGAGCGGATCGCAATCGGCGTAGGTGTCCCAATAGTCGCGATAGGGCCATTGGCGGTAGCATTCGGCAAAGCGAACGAGCATATCGCGGGTGGCTATCGCATAGCGCGGATCTTCCGTGAAGAGATAGGCCAGGCCGAGGGATTGGGCGGCACTGCGCATGAAGGCGATCTTCCGCTCGCGGATGATACCGGAAAAGCTGTTGTGCATCGGGTAGCCCACCCAGTGCCAGGCCAGCGCGCCTGCTCGGCGGGGTTCAGATAGTAGCTCACCGAGTGGCCCGTGCGCGGCAGTTGGAGCACCTGGGTCTCGGGGTACTTCTCGTTCGGAAAGACCGTGCCGCATTCCGCGCAGGAAAACTCGTCCGGCGTCCGGTAGTTCCACCGAACCAGCGGGTCGCCCACGCCCTCCTGGCTCTTCACGCCGACACACTCGGGGCAGGTAAACCCGTAGGCGTGGGAGGGGGCTTCCTTCGGGATCATAGCCGCAATCCAGCCCTCCGGTTGAGCCACAATCTCCTCCGCGAGGGCGATCTGCCCGTCGAGCCAGTTGCGGGCCCATTCGTGCCGGGTGACATTCTCTTTCGCCTGCGCGATGGCGACCGCGTCGTAGTACGAAGGGTGGACCCCCTGGGCGCGGTCGAGGAGGGCATCCTTGCGGGCCTCAATTTCCGCGCGAAACGTGCGCTCCGCCTCCGAAACGTCCGGCTCCTGCCACGGCATGAGCCCCGCCCCGCGCACGACGGCGTGGACATATTCAGGCTTGCGGTCTTCCTGAGCAGGGGCGGTGAGGGCCATCGCGAGAACAATCAAGGCGAATATACTTCGATTCATGGCGCTATTCCATTGCGGGGTCAAGGGATTGTAGACTAGCACACGTAAATCGCGAATGCGAACGGGACATCCTTCATTACGAGTTTCAGGAGTAGCCGTTGGCCGCAACCGGATATTTCACCACGAAGGGCACGAAGAGCACGAAGGAAGAAAGAGGGAAGGAATCGTTGCGCGCCTTTGCGTGCGACAAGAAAAGCAGGAAGAATGCCAAGGGTGGCAGCGCGACCACCGGAACCTCTTTGCTCTTCGTGTACTTCGTGCCTTCGTGGTGAAAATATTTTTTATCCAGAGGAGAATAATCCGTGATAGTGCCCAGAATGCTCCGCCCGCAGGCCATTATTCCCGCATTGCTGTTGTTCGCCGTGCCTCTCGCCGCGCATGCCCAGGACGACGCCGTGGGCTCGCCGAAGAACACCATCGTTTTCGAGCGGATCTTCGGCAAGTCGCGCCTGATCGCGCCGGAGCGGGTGGCCGAAGTGAAGGCCCTGCCCGTCGGGGAAAATCTGGCCCTCGACACCAACGGCGACGGCCTGACCGACGAGGCCTGGTACATCGACACGGCCTACCGCCACGACAAGGAGATCATTCTCGTCCGCGCTGTGGATGAAGATGGCGACTTCGACAAAACAGGCCGTCCCGACACGGACAGCGATCTTTACTTCTTCGATTGGGACGCGGATGGCTATATCGACGTGGTGGCCGATTACGTGGACGACGATGGCGACAACGACGTGGACCAGATGGGGCTCTATTACAACAAGAACTGGCAGGATCAGAAGGACGACATGACCGTCTGGTGGGCCATGGACATCGGCGACGACAACCTCCTCTGGTACGACGTGAACGGCACGTATTATCAGCCTCTGTGCCAGTGGCGCACCCACTTCAGCGGTGACGAGCTCTTCTACCAGTTCCGGCTGACCGTCGATGATGAAAAGTGGGTCAACGTGTGGGAAGATCCCTTCGCGTTCTACGATCCCGATGGTGATCAGGCGAGCGAGGTCGTGGTGCGCGTCAGCGCCGTGGGCGAGGCCGTGAAAAACCTGCGCTACAGCATCGACGCGGACGATGACGCCTACGGCCGCGATACCCACAATTACGATTTCTCCGTCACCGCTTTGCCGCCCGCCGAGGGCCTGTCCTCCGCCGCGTGGCACTCCGAATCCCTCACCATTCGCGGTGTAGAGACCCTGCCCCTGTTGCCCTGGAGCAAGACCAAGGAATTCGGCCAGCAGGCGAAGTGGGGCAAGGCCATGCTCACGTGGGACGAGATCAACAGCAACACCGACGAGAAGCCCGAGCAGGATCCCCACGAACGGTGGGAGGGCATCTTGAACGCCAAATCCAAGCACGGCGACTTCGAGCAGGTGGGCGGACCGCCTTCCTCGCCCTTCAACAAGCGCGTGGAAGTGACTGCCAAGCCCGCCTCGCCCCTGGCGCTCTATTTCGATGAAGTCGATCAGCGCCTCCACCTTCTGGGTGCGGAATACGGCTACATGGACATCGATTTCAATCTGGATGGCGTGCTTGATGCCGCCCAGACCTGGAAAGACGAAGACGGCGACGGCAAGCTCGACACCCGCGCTATTGACGTGAACGCCGACGGCACTGCCGATATCGTCCAGCCCCTGAAGGCGGGCGAAAAGTCTTACGCGCTGGAATTCGAGGAACTGCCCGGCGTTTACAAGCCCGCGATTGCTAAAGCGCTGGAAGACGGCCAAGCCTTCATCGACGTTGCCACCGAAGCCCTCGGCGCGACACCGGCGGATGTGCAGGCGGTCATCGACTACTTCAGCGGCCCTCTCGCGGACTACCACCCCGAAACCGAAATCGGCCAGCGAATTCGTAACACCCCGGCAGGCGCGCGTTTCTATGTGGAGCTGGTGCGTGATCGCTTGTTTGTGCATGCGAAGGCCGCACTGGGCGTGAAGCCGGGTTGGGACAAGGTTGAGCAGGCGTATATCGCGGGCAAATATGATGGAGCGATGAAAGAGCTCATGAAATGTGCGGGGCTGAAGCGGGATCCGAAAGCGATTCCTACGCTGACGTTGAATGGCAAAACCTACACGAAACGGGTCGCAGTAGAAGTGACCGCGCCAAAGGTGCCGGGCGGACCAACCGCCTATCAAGATCGCCCAGTTTCGATTTCTGCAGCGAAAATAAGAAAGCAGGTGGATGGCTTCAATCCGTTTGACTGCATTGTGGTGGAAAGTGAGCGGTGGGTTAATTGGAGGCTTGTACCTCACCAATTTGATGTCTTTAGACACCTTGGACCTGAAGAGGACCGAATACTGCTTCCGGGGAGCCCGATAGAGCAGGGAACCGAGTGGACTGTGGGTGCCGATTTCAAATCATCATTTACTGGCATCAATATTGCCGAGGTTCCAGTTCAATCCAATCCTACCACCTTTTCTCACGGTTCTGTGGATGTGTCGTTCATCGCAGATTTGTTCGCCGGTGAAACGAAGGTGTATTACATCTACTACGAGGAAGGGACGAAAGAGCTTCCCGAATACCCGAAGCTTACCAATGCCGTCCTCCACCACCCGGCCTATGTCGCGTGGGAGTCCGATGCGGGTGCTTTCCGCTTCTACACGGGCCAGTTCGACTTCTTTGGCAAGCAGGTGCAACTCAAGCCTCGGGAGGATCGGCTGATCTACCCCATCATCGAAGAAAATTACCACGCCGAGCAGGACTGGGGTATCGACGCCCTTCACGTCGGCAAGACGAGCGGTCTCGGCGGTCTCACGATCTATCTCGACGGCAAAGAATACCCGGTGCAGAGCCCCGCAGGCGAGGGCCACGTCTCCTTTGACTACAGGGTGCTTGGGTGGGGACCCGTACGCGCGGGGGTCGAGTTTATCGCCAGCAATGTCTTTCCCGAGCAGCCGGAGAAAAAGGTGAGCCTGCGTTGCTTCATCTACGCTCGTAACGCAGGAACCGAGATCAATGTCCTGCTGCCGGAAGGCATCGAAGGGGCAACGATTGCGCCCGGCCTCATGAATCTGCCCGAGGGCGTGAACGCTCGCACCGACAACGTGCTGTCGGTCTGGGGTCGCCAGGGCGATGATATTGGTGAGATCGGCCTTGCGCTGGCGCTGGACGGTCGTGCAAATCCCACCGTCCAGCAGCTCGATGTCGAGCGGCGGGCCGTCTGCAAGCCCGACGGCAACAGCTTCCGCTATTGGATCCTCGGCGGCTGGCAGCGCGGTTCCCAATACCCCACGTCCTATGGTGCGGAGAACTGGCAGCGGGAAGCCGAAGCTTGGGCACGGCAAATCACCGCCTCCGTGAAGGTGGCGGTGAAATAGCCGGTTACATTCAGGAATCGAGCAGGTCTTTTGGGATTCGCAAGGTCGGATCCAGCGCCAGCGCCTGTTCCACGTACTTTTCCATCTCGGTTTCGCGGCCGTAGCGGTGCTCCGCGCGGGCCAACTGGAGGCTCGCGTGGGCGATGGCCTTGTTATAGTCGGCCCAGCCCGGCGTGTCCTCGCGGAGTTCGCGCACCAAGGCGATCGTGTGGCTCCACGCCTCCACGATGACCTCGATGGGCAGTTCTGTGCCGAAGAAGTCCGCGTCCATAAGGGCGAGGGCATACTGCGCCGAGGCGCTGTAGTTTTTTGGGGAGAGTTCCCGCGCCGTCTTCATTTCCCGTTGCACCGTGGCGATCAGATCGTCGCGGTTCCAGCCGAGGGTGGTAAGGAGCAATTCACTTTCGTTATGACAGAGCAGCGCGTATTCCGCGTGGTGCGCGGCGGTCTCCGGCTCCGCTTCGATGAGCGCCTGGAACTCCGCGAGTGCGGATTTCACTTCGCCCTTGTAAACGAATTGCTGGGCGCGCTCGTAGCGGGGTCCCCGCTCTATCAGGGCTTTCCCGCGCGCGGCGAGCACCTCCGCCGGGCCTGTCCAGACAGATAAGTTTATAACAATTAAACTAGCAATGAGGGCCATTCTCAACATGATGCACTTCCTTTGTTGATGGACCTTCGACAGGCTGGTGGCGCCGGGGGGGCGGCTGAAAGCAGCGGAACGATCGAAGCACTACTCAAGAATCGTCGTTGCCGACACGAATCGTGGCGGGTATTTCATCGGTGCCGGGTAGACTCGGTACCGGGTGTGGTCGCGATATAACACTACATCGCATATGCACGTTCTAACGCAGCTTTGGTGCCAAAAATGTGGCAGTCCCTAGATATAGTCTCGTTCGGGGTCCAGGACTTTGCCGTGATCAATCGTAAGTTCAATTTTATTAACCGGTTAGCATTGCTTTTGGTGCGGTCACCTCCCGGCGCCGGGCGGGGAGAAGCTATGCCTGCCCACGGCGAAAAAGCGCGAATCCCGTACCGGGCACAGACTTTAGAACACTTGTGCCCTACCTTTGGGTAGGTACTGAACGGAATGTGGACATCGCCGTAACGCGACGTACGCCATGATGGCTGTTCCAGTCGGTCCGGTATCCGGAAGTTTGGAGACAGTGTCCGCACTTCCTCCAGGGTGGCCCGAACCTTATCCGTCTCGCCGAAGCACGATTCGGTCCGGGCGCGCTGGAGGAGCGCGTAGCCGAGGCGCTCGGTGAAGAAAGGCCAGGCAGGATCCTCGACATGGCGCTCCAGAATAAGTGCGATGACATGGTCCCAGGCCTCAAGGGTCTGATCGCGGGTGACGGTACCACCGAAGAATTCGGTATCCATCAGATAGAGGGCATACTGGGAAGCCCGGTCAAAACTATCCCCGTCGAGACTGCGGGCCCGCAAAAACTCTTCCTGTACGGTAAGCACGACACGCGCTTTGGGCCACTTCACTTCGTCGCGCAGAAAGTCCTTGTACATATAGCAGAAGAGGGCATATTCGAAATGGACGGAGGGATTGTTCGGGGCCGAATTCACCGCCTGTTGATAGGCCCTCAGGGCGGCGTCCAGTTCGCCGCAGTTGGCGAGTATCTCGGCATGGAGCGTGTCCGCTCCGTTGTTGGTTTCGGCGGCGGTACCCCGGAAAGCCTCAAAGGGGCCATACCATATGCTGAGATTCACTGCGACCAGACAAGCGATTGTGGCCCATCGAAGCATGGCGGGATTCCTCCAGCTATGGCACGGTCAGGGCGCTTGAACTTCTTGCCACAGTGTACTGCACAGCTGTGGCAGTGCGCGCATGTCCCTTGCCTCAGCCTTAAGGTGCCATGCGCCCGTGAAGGAATCCGATGCTTCCGGATTACAGATTTGTAATCATAGGATAATCTCTTGTCCAGTGCGGCTGGATTCGTAGGCCGCCTCCGCGATGGCCACCGCCTGCCGCCCATCCCACCCCGTTCCTTGGAGGTCGCCGCTGTGAATCCCATCGACCAACACCTGTAGCGTCTTCGCGTAGGTGGCCAGACGCACGGGATCGAGAAAACCCTTGCCCTGCCAGTCGATTTTCTCCTGGGTCGCCGCCACGCGCCATTCGCCACCCTGCTCCGCCACCCGGAGTTCCCCATACCAGTCCGCGTCGATGGTGCCCCGCTCCAGAATCACCTGGGTGGAGCCGCCCATACGCGGGATGCCCGGTGCGGTCGCTTCAAAGGTGCAGAAGATCGTGCACACCGTGCCATCCTCCAGGGTCAGCACCAGGTCGGAGGTGGAGTCGACTTCGTAGACGGGATCAAAGGCGCGCACCTTGCCGAAGACCTTCGCCACCTCCTGGCCGGTCAGCCAGCGGATCTGGTCAATGTTGTGGATTCCGTGCCCCATGAGGACGCCCACGTTTTCTTTCCGCAACTGCCAGGGGGGCGTGGTCTTCATGCCCTCGGGCACCACCTGCGTATTGTGAATGTGCAACACCCGCCCGAGGGAACCTTCGTCGATCAGCCGCTTCATCTCCGTGTTGACGACGCGCTGGCGCTGGGTATAGGTGATGTCGCAGCGCAGCTTGCGTTCCGCACAGGCCGCCAGGATCGCGTCACACTCCGCCGCCGTGCAGGCCATGGGCTTGTCGATGAGGAGGTGCTTGCCCGCCTTCGCCGCCGCCAGGGCCTGCTCCCCGTGGACCCCGTGGGGCGTGGCAATGCACACCACGTCAATGTCGTCCCGGGCCAGCAGCGCCTCCAGGCTCGGTTCCAGCGCAACGCCATACGCCTCCGCCAGCGCGCCCGCGCGGCTGCCGATGGCCACCGCCCGCAGTTCCAGACCCGGTACAAGCGTGGCAATACAGCGGGCATAGGTCTGGCCCATGAAGCCCGCGCCGATGATCGCGGCGCCGAGGGGGGGGCGGGGGGAAGCTGGCATTTCGAGTTCCTTTATTCGTATAACAATCCGTCGCGGGCGGCACAAGCCGGGTGGAGGCCCGCGCCCGTATACTAGCCCACGAAGGGGCGCGAAGCGCAAGGATTGAGAAGGAAACAGCTATGAAGAATCGTGTGACCGCCGTGATCGCCTCCGCGATCCTGTTCTCCATCGCGCAGGCCGCGTACGCCTGGCCCGGCTTCGTCTGGGAGGACTGGCAAAAGGCCACTGGCGAGCAGAAGCCCGCCCTGAGCACGGCCCAGGCCGGCCTCAAGACCCTGCTGCCCCTCCTCGACCCCGCACCCGGAGCGGTCGAGAAGATTTCGACCCCGGCCGCCTGGGAGGCCAAGCGGGATGGCATCAAGGCGACACTCGGGGCGCTCCTCGGCGAGCCTGGTGAATTGGAGCGGGTGAATTCCGATCCGGAGATGTTTGGCTCCGAAACCCTGGACGGCTACGCTCGCATTCACATGTTTGTTCCCGGCGAGTGGAATGATGCCATTCCCGCCTACCTGCTCCTGCCCAACAAACCTGTGTCCACCCCGGCGCCAACCATGATCGTGCTCCACCAGACCCAGGCGCCCGGCAAGGACGAGGCCTGCGGCGTCACCGGCGACCCCGAGATGGCCTTCGCCGACGAACTGGCGAAGCGCGGTTTCATCTGCATCGTGCCCGATGCGATTGGCTTCGGCGAACGCATTCCGCCGGGCGAGCAGCCCTATCACGATGCCATGAAGCTCTACGAGCGTCACCCGAAGTGGTCTTACTTCGGCAAGATGAACTGGGACATATCCCGCGTGGTGGACTTTCTTCATTTGCGCGGCGACGTGGACAAGAATCGCATCGGCATCATCGGCCATTCCCACGGGGCCTACGGTTCCATCATGGCGGCGATTCATGAGCCGCGGATCAGCCTGGTGGTTGCCAGTTGCGGCTACACCACCCTGCGCACCGATCCCCGGCCGGACCGGTGGAGCCACCTCACCGCCCTCATGCCCCGTATGGGCTTCTACGTGGAGGATGTGGCCTCGACCCCCCTGGACTGGCACGAAATTGCGGCTTGTATCGCGCCCCGGCCCTATTTCAACTGGGCCACGCTGGAAGACGATATTTTTCCCGAGACCGCCAACCTGGCCGAAGT
>JBIJDL010000234.1:0-9416 GCA_044344195.1 Candidatus Hydrogenedentales bacterium | reverse complement strand
CCGGTGACCGCGTGAAGTGAGCGCATGGTGAATCCTTTCCGTGCCATAAAACTGAACACGTTCATAATATCACGCATATCGCGTCATGTCAATCGCGGCGGAAGAACCCGAATTCGGCCAAACCTATAGGGCCGACCCTGCCGCGTTACGCTGGCAGCCCAATCTCTACTTCTTGAGAATCGGAAACACCAGCAACGCGGCGCCCGCGGCGATGGCGCCGACCCCGGCCCAATCGGGAATGTTGATAGTTTCCTTTTCGGTGACCGTCAGCTCCAGCGGACCCAGTTTGGCGGTTTCCGCGTCCTTGGTGTAGGTGAAGCGTCCATAGACCAGCGCGAGTATGCCGGCAACGATGAGGGCGATGGCAACCAGGGTATACGTTTTCATGGCGTTCAGTCTCCTGTTTTAGCAAGTATATTGTTGTAGCCCGCCGCCCTTGAATGAGGCGCATCGGGTGAGTCGGATTGCGAGGCGGAAGCCCATATTTCCAGTTGGTTGCAGGTATCCCCCAGGGTCGTGGCCATGGCGTCCGCTCCCGCGTCAAGCAGTTGGGTCTTGTTGATGTCCAGATTCTCCTCCAGTCCCCAGCGCCCCACGAAGATCTTGACCGCGGGGCAACGGAGTCGCAGCCGCTTGCAGAGATAGCGGGCGTGGGCAAGTCCTCCCGGTGGCAGCGCGGCCACGCAGACCAGTGCGGGCTTCTCCAGCGCGACAAGCTCGACAAACGCCGTAGTTGACGTATCGGGGGCGGCCATCCCCAGATCCCATCGCTCGGGGCCCAGCAGTTGCCGCAGCATTTCCATGGCGAGTTCATCGGCCTGATCCCGTGCCGGACTCAACAGCACGCGCACAGGCGGTGGGGCCGGGAGTGGCGCGCCGGCATCTGGATCCAGCAGTGTAGTGGCCTCGGTCTGGGGGAGATGCTCGCCGAGATCATCCAGCAGTTCCCGCGCGGCCCGCAGCACCAGGTTGCAGTCGTGGGCGGATAGCACCTGTCTTTCGAGATCGCGGCGGGCGCGAATCAGCGCGGGCACCAGCAGTTCGTCGTAGACGTTCAAGGGGGAAATGGCGTTTGCCTGTTCCAGGACCAACTGTGCCGCTTCATCCTGATTTTGGGCAACGAGTTGCAGGTAGAAATTCTCACCGGCGTCCACTGCGGGGGGGTCACCGAGTAGTATGGAAAAAAATGCAAGCCCGGGAACGTGGGTTCCCAGTACCACGAGGCATATGGTGAGCGGCCCGGAAAGTACGAGGCCGACGGGGCCCCAGAGAAAGGTCCAGAAGGCGACGGCAATGAGCATGCCCACGGGCGAAACGCCGATGCTCTGTCCGTAGAGCCAGGGTTCGAGCGCGTTGTTCCAGATGAGCTCCAGCACGAGCACGACAGCGATCACGACGAGGGGCGGCCACCAACTGGAGAACTGGGCCAGGCTGAGGGCGATGGGGAACAAGGCACCCAGCGAAGGGCCGAGATAGGGGATATAGCGGAGCACGGCGGCCAGGAAGCCCCAAAGCAACGCGTAGTCCACGCCGATCAAATACAGGGTGGTCCCCCATACGATGCCGTAGGAGCTGTTCAGGGCAAACTGCATGTGGAGATAGCGTCCGATTCGCTCCCCGGCATCGTCCAGGGCCTTGGTGGTCGCCGACGCGCGGCCGTGGCCCATGAGCCGGATGAACCGGTTGCGCAAGGGTTCTCGCTCCAGCAGCATGAAGATGACCAGGACAAGGGCCAGCACGATACCCGCGACCGAGGACATGGCCGCGCCCAGCAGGTTCAACAGGCGCGATTGCCAGGCGGAGCTGGCGGCGGGCGCGGCGGGAGATTCCGGTGGCGTGGTCGTCGCGGGTGCCGTGGTCCGACCCGGTTGCCCGTCCGTTTCACCCGTGCTGTGGTTCGATGAATTTTTCGCCGCACCAGTAAAATTTTCGACGAGGCCCGCCATCCGCTCCGTGCCCATACGGCCACCGAGCTCCCGGACGAACTGTGCTTTGACGCGAACATTTCGGGAGTACGTGGGGAGGCCCTCGGCCAGGCTTGAGAGCTCGACCTTTACCACCCAACCGACGCCCCCGATGACCGCTGCGGCAAGGAGCACCACCAGAATGATAGAGAGCCGGCGGTCGAGATGCCTGCGCTGGAGGGCCTTTACCACGGGCGCGAGGAGGAAGGCCAGCAGTACGGCGAGGGCAACAGGAATAAGAATGGACTGAGCCCAGTAAAGTCCACCGACAACAGCAACGCCCACCGTGGTGCCGGCGAGCAGAACCAGGGCGTTTTGTGAGGCGGATGGGGAGAATGGTTTGTTCAAGGTCGGAATCATTTCTGTGCCGGGCAATGGCCCGGAAACGGCAGACCGCCCGCACCGATTCAGGTACGAGCGGTCCGCCTGTGGATTACTTTTTGTCCACGGTAACCTTAAGGTCGGTCGTGGCGTTCTCGCCCATGCCCGGGTGTCCGGTTACTTTGATGGTGAAATCACCAATAGCCGCATCCGGGGCAGCGGACAAGGACAGTTTAGCTTCCGAATCCTCTTTTCCCAGCGAGGCCGACGCGGGCGTGATGGTCAGACCGGCAGGAACATCGCTGAAGGCCAGGCTGACGTCCTGGTCAAAATTGTTGCCGCGTTTGATGCCGAGGGCGATCTCCTTAACCTCACCCTGGCCAATGTTCGTGGAAGTCATGGGGGCATCGAGGCTGAAGGCGTTGTCCGTCTGGCCGATCGTGGCCTGCTCGGAATCCGGAAGCGCCGCACCGGGGCCTCCCGGCTTGCTCTGGTTGCAGCCGGAGGTGGCGAGCATCAGGCCCATCAGGAGGACTGGAATGAGTTTCTTCATGGTCAGGTATCCGTTTCATGGTTCAGGGACGAGCCCTGGTTGGGATTGACAACATTGCGCGGGAAACAGGCCCGGCGCTAGGGATTTACATTCGTGCGATAGCGGACGCGCAGGAAGCTCCCGCTGGGTCCTTTGACAGGGTCAGTCGACAGGCATTCGACCATCGCTGAACCCGAAGCAGCAAAAGTATAGGTCAGGGAGTCTCCTGTGGAGATTTCCTTGCCATCGACGGACCACACACTCTTTTGAAAGCCCGCAGGCGCGGAAAAGGTTATCGGAGTGCCCGGGGTGGCTTCGGCGGCGATGCTGGGAAAGGCCACGACACTGGTACTTGCGCGGCCATGGGCCACGACCACCACCGCTCCGTTTTCCGTAACGGTTTCGACATAGGTGAGCACATATTCACCTGGTTTCTCGAAGGTGTAGGAGAATGCGCTACTCTTGGCATCCCCGTTGACGACTTCGCCATTGATGAACCAGGTGGAGGTATGCCCGGACCCCGGCACCGTCGCGAGGGTCTGTTCCAGCGTCTGGCCTTCGTAATATACCGGCGGCAGGGTGATCGTGATCTGGTCGCGTCCGGTTGTCGTGGACAGCCCGAGCTTTTCCTTGACCCTGGCCTCGGACGCGCCCGTGAGGGCCTTCATTTTTTCCACGATATCGGGCACATCACTCAACGGCATGAAAACGCGGACGACGACGGCCCCCTTCGAGGTCTCAATGCTGAGATCGTAGCTCCCGAGTTCGACTGCCTTGCTGGGGGAAACGATCACGGCGCCATCCATCTTTTCGACCACGATCATGTGCTGGTAGTCATGATCACTGGCCAACAACCTCCACCCTTGAATATCTGCGGCGGGAATCGGGGTGCCGCTGCTGGTGAGGTGGATGGTAAACGATTGGTTGGGGGAGACAAACGTTACTTCCGCAGGTTCCGCTATAACCGCACTGAAGCTGTTCTGACTGAACAGTGCGAACATCGGCAGGATCGCGGCGGTGCCCCAATACTGAAACGATGGGATCTTTATCAAAATCAATTCTCCTTTATAAGGTGACGGGGAAATTCGTCGTTGCAGGCCACCGGCAGCCTTTTCAGGGGCTGCCGTTTGGGCGGCGCGTCCGGACCCGTTCCCGGGTCAAGCGATACCACGGCCTTGGATCAAGCGCACAAGAAGTACGACAACCGCGATGACAAGGAGAATGTGAATGAGTCCTCCCATGGTGTACGACGTGACGAGTCCGAGCAGCCACATGACTACAAGGATGACGATGATTGTTTCGAGCATGGCTGGATTCCTTTGCGTAAGTGTTCTGTCGCTGCCCGCAATACCCCGCCCATCGGCGGCGGCAATCAAAGCGGCGACGTTCTTGAAAAAAAACTACTTCGTGTTCTCGACGTCTTCGGCGGCCCCTTCGACGGCCCGGCCACCTTTCTGGATGTCTCTGCCCGCACCCTTGAAGGTATTGCAGCCGGAGGCGATAACGCCGACGATGACCATAAGGGTCAAAGCCATGGTGAATTGTCTAAGCATGTGCATTGTGAATTCCTTTCCAAATGGGCCGAGCCCAAGGGGGTAAATGGTGGCGCCGTTGCGAGCGGCCTGGTGTTCGCGTCTTCGTTCGTTGGTCCGGGTGCGTCGTAGTCGCACTACGTCACCTCTCGGTATTGGTAGAAGTATTCGCGCGGGGCGCGACGGGGCTGCGCTTGGGTTTGACCTGCTCGCGTTTCTCGCTCGATTTCGGGCGTTTGGCCTTGAAGGGCTCGCGCTTCGGCATCGACTCCACCCGGGCTGCGGGGGGGCGAACCTGGCTCTGGCGCGGTGCCACGGTCGTGCTTTCGCTCTTGGGAGAGCGGGCATTCTCCCGGGGTTGCTCCACGCGTGGGTTTGGTGCGACCGTGCTTTGGGGCGGGGCGCTGCGGTTCTGGCGGGGTGCGATCACCGGCCCGGGTTTCTTTTCGTTGCTGTCACCGCGCTGGCCCCGCGTCTCGGGTTGGTCCAACTGGACCGGAGTCTGCCGCGTCGGTGTGGTTATATCGGGGCGCACCTTTGTCTCGCGCGACTCGCTCGTGCTATCACTCTTGGGAGACCGGGCATTCTCCCGGGGTTGCTCCACGCGTGGTTTCGGTGCGGTCGTGCGTTCGGGCGGAGCGCTGCGGTTCTGGCGGGGTGCGATCACGGGTCCAGGGGTATTTCCTACGCTGTCGCGGCGCTGGCCACGCGTTTCAGGTTGGTCCAATTGGCCCGGTATCTGCCGCGTCGGTGAGGTCACATCGGGGCGGCTATTGCCGGCAGGCAGCCGTTCGGCTGGTTTGGCCGCAGGGATGGCCGGGGATGGCGGCGGCGTCTTAATACGCCCGCCACCGTCCTCGGTCCTGGCCGCCACGGGAGACCGTGGCATGCGGACGCGGGTGGGCGCCGCAGTCGGCCCGTCGCCACCCGACCGCTCGATGGCAGCCGGGACGGATTCCAGGGTAGCGCGTTCAGTCTGGAGCTTGCGCACTTCCCGCCCGCGGTTCGCGATGCGGTCGCGCTCGTCGGCACCCACGGGTGCGAATCGCTGCGGCTGGGTCCTGTTCACTATGGCATCTGCCAGGTTGCGCCCGATCTCCAAGCGCTCGCGGCCATCGGAGCGCCCCTGGTTGATGAGGTTAATCTGGAGGGCGAGGGTCTGGGGCGGACGATACTCCGCATGGTCCTGGCGGTGCCGGTAGAGATCTTCTACGTGGATATCCCAATCCCGGTCGTGGCGAAGTTGCTCCGCGCGATACTGCAAGAAGAGGGGGTCATAGCCGAAGCGTGACGCCTGCCGGGAGTGCCACGGGTAGTAACCGCGATCTTCATAGCGGCGGTCATAGTAATCCCCGAAGTAGTAATGGTGTGATCGTGGCTGGACGAACATGAGGGTGGCCATGACGGCGAGATCGATGATCACGGACGGGGAGTAGTAGTAGTTGGGCTGGGTGTAGACCGGGCGATCATAGTAGACCGGGGCAAATATGACCCCTCGGTGGCCAAGATCGTGGTCCCAGTAACCGGGCACATAGATATGACCGCGCGGGGTCCAAGTGTAATGGGCGGGGGACCATACCCATTGGGGCTGGGGGGACACCCAGTATCCCGGTTGCCAGTCATAGCGCGTTTGTTGCCAGATCCAGCACCCCGGTGCCCAGGACGTACCGGGTCCCGGCTGGGGAGAACTGGGACCCACATCGAGGGGCTCGGGCGGCGGCGGCAGGTAGGTCACTTCCGCTTCGACCACATCACCCCAGAATCCAGAGATCCACTGTGACCCGCCATTGACCGTCGCCCAGTAGCCCGGCACCCACTGGCGCCCTGGGGGAAGGTCGCGCCATACGCCGCTGACCCAGATGTAATCGTTGCGGTCGTCGTCCCAGCTCCAGTAGCCAGGGATCCAGGCAACATCATCGCCATCGGGCCGTTGATCCGGCGGCATCTCGGTAATGGGCTCATAGGGCGCGCGGGTAACTACAATGCCCGCCTTGCTTCCCGACATGGAGGCTGCGGCGAAGGCCTCGTGGACCGGACCGCGGGTCAGCACCTGTACCCCCGCTTCTTCGGCGACGCTGCGCGCCGCGAGCAGGGTGGTGCCGACGCAAAGCAGGGGCGATACGGCCAGGCCGGCCAGGGCTAGAAGCGCCGATCGGGGCGCGCGTTTATAACTCATGAGCTTTCTTCCTTATTTTCTGGCACCGGCATGCCGAGTTCCGGCAGCGGACTGTCCATCAATGGCTGGGCCTCACTGACCGGACCCATGGCTACCTCGCGGCGCTGGATACGGGGGGGGGCTTTGGGCTTCCGGGTCTGATCATAGGCAAGCGCGGCCCAGGCCAAGGTGTTAGGCGGGTTTTCGTGGGCCTTTTCGTCTTGCGCGTCCTGGTTATCGCTGTACTCGCTCATCGGCAATCCCTCTCTATCTCGGGGTGCGATTGTGGGTAATCCAGTACCGGCCGACCATATCGACCAAGGTCTTGAACTCGTTAAAGCTTACGGGCTTGATGAGGTAGCTGTTTGCCCCGCAGCGGTAGCACTTTGTCGTGTTGCTATCGGATTGCGAGTCGGTGAAAACAACCACCGGGGTGAGCATGAGCGCATCGTCTGGCTCCAGGGCTCGAATCTGACCCAGAATGGAGAAGGCGTCGGCCCCTGGAAGCTGGAGATCGAGCAAAATCAGTCTGGGCGGCTCCTCGCCCTCGCGTTCGGCCCAGGCGCCTCGGGCAAAGAGAAAATCCAGGGCCTCATCGCCATCCGGGACGGCCACCACATTGACGTCGTCGATTGAGGCCTCCAAGGACTCCACGATGGATTCCCGCTGACTCTGGTTGTCTTCCACGACCAGGATATCTACAGCGCCATAATTTGCCATCCTGTCTCCTCCGCTAGTTGCAAGTGTTGCGAGGGCACCAGTTCGTCTGCGCCTTCATAACCGAATACTACTCAGAAAAGGTGAAGTTTCGGCATGGGCGTGGCAAAACTAGGGCAAGGATCGACCTCTCAGGGCGGCGGTATAGCGGCCAGGCGGCGGAAGAATTTTTCGCTGGCCGCGCGGGTACAGCAACGTTGCGAAATCGTTTACGCAAGCTTTACTGGGGGGCTGCTCGGAGTATGCGTTTGCCGTCTATGCTGGCAATCGAGATGACGGACCGCCATCTTGAAGACTGCTGGTGCGCTGCACCGGTATGTCGGCGTCGCACGGGCCCTCGGGTAAAAGGGACTTGTGATGCACATCAACAACGGAACATGGCCCGGGACTACCGGGCCGATAGAAAGGATTACACCATGGGCTTGATTCTCATGATTGTTCTCATCCTCCTGCTTCTGGGAGCCGTGCCCAACTGGCCCCACAGCCGGAATTGGGGATATGGCCCCAGCGGCGGGCTTGGACTCATATTAATCATCGTGATAGTGCTCGTGCTCACGGGGAATCTGCCACGCGGGTTCTGAGTGAGGCTCCACCCATCCGGCGGTCGCCGGCAGGTAGAAGCTTGCACAATCGTCAACCAACACAAAGGAGCTACATCATGAACTGGGATCAGGTAGAAGGCAACTGGAAGCAATATACGGGCAAGGCCAAGGAAAAATGGGGCAAATTGACCGATGACGACCTCATCGTAATTGCTGGGAAACGGGACGTGCTGGCTGGAAAAATTCAGGAGCACTACGGTATCGCGAAGGACCAGGCGCACAAAGAGTTGGATGAATTCTCCAAGTCCCTGAAGTCGTAAAAACATCGCATACCATGCCGTTGCACGGGCCCTGATATAAAGCGGCGGGGCTCGTGCCGCGGCTTATTGGAGGCAACTCGGTACAGGGACTCAAGATGCAGCTTCAAAGAAAGAATCGCGCGATTACGCCGGAGGCCCAGGCATGGATCCGGGGTATGAGCGAGCGAAGCCCCAGAGAGTTTGGATACCGGTCGGAAGCTTGGGACCTGACCCTACTCGCCTTTCATGTGCGCGCCTGCTGCCGAGCGGCGGGGCATCCCACTTTGGCGAGACTCACCTATCGTAACCTTTCCGATCTGCTGGCCTATGCGCAGGAGCCGGAAGGGGAGTAGCACTGCCAGGGTTATCGCGCGGATTTCCCTGCGGAGATCCTGGAGCAGCCTCCGGCCGCAACCAAATGTTTCACCACGAAGGCCACGAAGAGCACGAAGAAGAAAGAGAAAAGAAATCGGTAACACTTTAGCCGAATGAAGTAGTACGGGCTGTTTTGAGCCTGATTCCAAAGTAAATCAAGAGGAACGGCGGCCCAAGGATCTCGGACATTCATGTCCGAGGCAAAGGGTGTTCCGGCTTGAAAACGCCCTCATTGCGTATAGGAACGCCTGGGACTTGGAAGTCACGATCTCGGCGAGGTGAGATCACGGCACACGTTCAGCGGGAACTTTGAAATTGGCGTATACCTTGCCTCGGACAGGAATGTCCGAGATCCTGCGCTTGCGGCACCGTTTACAATTTACAATTGAGGCTCGAATTTGCCGAATAACACGGCTACTTCATTCGGCTAAAATGTAACAGAAATCGTTACACGCCTATCGACTCCCCCTTCGAGTCGGGCGACACCAAATTGAACTCGCATCCCGATAATCTTTGCGCCTTCGCGCCTTTGCGTGCAATAGACCCAGAAGAATTCCACAGGTGGCTGGGCGACCGCCGAAGTGTCCTGCAGCGCCACGATTTCTTTACGCTTCGTGTTCTTCGTGCCTTCGTGGTGAATAAATTCTTTCCATCGTATCCAGTGCGCAGGGCTTCGAACGCACTGATTTGAACATTTTTATTTCCGTGAAGTTCCGTGCCCTTCCGTGGTCTATACGCGCGGGGCCCGATCAGGCCGGCACATCCTCGAAACGATATCCGGTTCCCCGCACCGTAACGATCAGCGTGGGACGGGTCTGATCATCCTCAATTTTCTTGCGGATGTGGCCAATGTGCACATCGACCGCCTTGGGAACGCAATAGGAGTCTTTCCAGGCGAGCTCGATTAGCTTGTCGCGGGTGAACACGTGCTCGGGGCGCCGGGAAAGGGTATAGAGGATATCGAACTCGATGCCGGTCA
>JBIJDL010000740.1:0-2554 GCA_044344195.1 Candidatus Hydrogenedentales bacterium | reverse complement strand
CAACGAAGAGATCCATGTGTTGAACATCAACACCGGCGCGCGCTTTTCTACGTACATCATCGAGGGCGAGCGGGGGAGTGGGGTGGTGTGTCTGAATGGTGCCGCCGCGCGCCTGGGCCAGCCGGGCGACCTGATCATCGCCCTGACCTATTGCATGATGGACCGGGAAGAGGCGAAGGCCCACGTGCCGGTCGTGGTGCACGTGGATGAGAAAAATAAGATCACGTCGATCGAGGGGACTGAGCGGAATTGAACTGGACTTGTGAGGAGCCTGGACACCGTGGACCGAGTGGACCGCTCTTCTTCAATACGCTAAGATAGCCGCATGGGAGCACGACTTCAAATCACGGACGGCATGCGCCGATTCCTTGACTACCCCAAGTTCACGGGGCCCACGCGCGTGCTCGTGCTGGACACGGGCTATTTCTTCGACCAGAGCTGGATCCGCGCCGGGGCCCAACTTGGCTGGAAGACGGCCTCGGTGCGCAGCGTCATTACGGGCGATCTTACGCGGGACGACATCGCGTCCCTCTTCCAGACCATAGGCGAGTTCAAGCCTGATTTCATCCTAACGAGCAACTACGCGGGCATGGACAACGCCGGGCTCTTCGCGAATTTTTTCAACGACGCTAAGCTGCCCTATGTAAGCTGGTTCACCGACACGCCGCGCATGATATTGTTCAATCGCACCATGTATGTCTCGGAATATGCCGTGGCGGCGACCTGGGAGCGGGCCTATGAGCCCCACCTGCGCAGGCTCGGATTTGAGCACGTCCACTACATGCCACTCGCCACCGATCCGGAAGTCTTCCAAGGGGTGCCTGCGGACAGTTTCGCCCAGGAGCTCGCCTTTGTGGGCAATTCAATGCTGGTGCAGCTCGGCGAAGCCCTGGAAAAGCACGTGGACGCGCCCCATGTTACGGCGGCGGTCGAAGGGGCTATCCGCCAGGGGCGGGTGACACGGGGTGCGTATGCCGAAGGGGTCGCCGACATCATCGGAACGGAACTTTACGAATCCCTGGACGAAACGGGCCAGCGCAACGCGGAACTGCTGTTGAACTACGAGGTCACCTCCCACGAACGCGTCGAACTCGCGCGGGTCCTGGCCCCATTGGGCCTCGAAGTGCGGGGCGACGCAAGCTGGGCCAAGGTGATCGACAAGCATGGACCCGGCGTTCACTACTTTGAGCAGTTGCCCGCGTTTTACAACAGCACGGCGATCAACGTAAACCAGACGAGCCTCCAGATGCGCGACGCCGTGAATCAGCGGGTTTTCGATTGCCCGGCGGCGGGGGGCTTTGTAATCACCGATAGCCAGCCTGATCTCCACGAACACTTCGATGTGGCGCGGGAGGTGGTGACCTACGACTCTCTCGCCGAGCTGTCCGACAAGGCCCTCTATTATCTGCACCATCACGACGAGCGAAAGACCATCGTCGCCCGTGCCCGTGCGCGGGTGCTGGCGGAGCACACCCACGCCCACCGCCTGCGTGCGCTGGAGGCGTACATGAAGCCCTTGTTTGGGGTGAAATCTTGAGCCGCCCGAAGAAGCCCGCGCCGGAGAAGGGCCCGGCACCGCTCGTGCCCGGTGAGAAACCCAAGGCCAAGCCACGTCCCCGAAAGCCGGCCGCGGCAAAGCCTGCGCCCAAAGCCCGGGCGCGAAAGCTGGCCCCGGAACAGGTAGAGATTCCAGATCTGGAGTCAGCGACGACTGCCTCTAAACCCCGCGCCCCGCGGAAGCCGCGATCAGCGTCACCCGCCAAACCGAAACACCAGGCGGCTGCGGCGATAACCAATTCCTTCTGGACCCTTTCCCCCGAGCGTAGGCGCATACTGTGCCTCAGCGGCGGCACGGCGTCCATCTTGTTTCTGGTGGGGATGTTCATCCTCTATTCCATTGATTATCCCTACTACGACCAGTGGGACTTCGTGCCCTTCCTGGAGAAGGCCTACGCGCGCCAGTTGACGTGGGGGGATTTCTGGGCCCAGCACAACGAGCATCGCCTCGTATTCCCCCGTCTTCTCATGCTCGTCCTCGCGCGCCTGAGCCATTGGAATATCTACCTCGAACTGGTTACCAACTTCATCCTCGCGGGCCTCACCTGGCTCGTGCTGTGCGCTCAGGCCAAGTCCGGTGGTCGGCAGATCTACGAAGGCACCAGCATCACGGTATATCTCATGCTGACCTTGATTTTCTTCTCCCTGAGTCAATGGCAGAACTGGTTTCTCGGCTGGCAACTTCAAGAGTTTATGAATGTCCTCGCGATCGTGCTCGCCGTCATCGCGCTGACCTGGCGAGGGCTTCCTGGCCTCGGCGTCGGCCTTGCCGCGTGTTTCGGAATCGTGGCCACGGGTTCCTTCGCCAACGGTATACTCATCTGGCCCATCGGCCTGCTCCTGCTCCTACTCCAGCGCGCCGAGCGCGGCGAATACTTCCGCTATGAGTTGATTGGCTGGACCGCCATTGGCATTGCGGTTACGTGGGCCTATCTCCGCGACTATACGACCCCATCGTATCATCCGCCGTTGAGCAGCGCGCTGGCCCAGCCTCTGC
>JBIJDL010000739.1:0-2557 GCA_044344195.1 Candidatus Hydrogenedentales bacterium | reverse complement strand
ATTGACGGTGTGGCCAATGCCTCGGCCATCTTCGCGTTTCGCCGCCTGGCCGACCTGGAAGCAGTCGCGGGCAACACCGCGCAGCGCGAGCATTGTCATGCCGTCGCCGCCCGGGTCGCGGCGGGAATGGAGAAGCATTTCTGGAATGAGGAGCGCCGGTATTACTGGGAGCATCTGGCCTACAACAACATTTCCCAGTCCAATCGCCTCGGCGCGGTCATCGGTGCCAGTTCCGAGCTGGACATCGCTCACCGAGCCGATCTGGCCATCGACGGCATTCGCGGAACCGGGAGCGATGCCTTCGGCGCGGGTTCGGGCGCGGGCGGACAGAATGAATGGGCCGCCAAAGGGGAGACGACGGGCGCGTGGATTCAAATCGGCCTTTCCGAGGCGACCAACATAGACAGCGTCATCCTCTTCAATCGAACGACGCCCGGTCTCGCGTCGGGAGAGCGATTTGCGGAGGGACTTCTGGAGTTCAGCGATGGGTCGAAGCCGGTAAATGTGACCTTTAACAACCTCGATATTTCCCGCGCCTTTGTACGCTTCGATGCGCGCACGGTAACGTGGATAAAGTTCACGGGCACGAAAATGCAGGGGGAAGGGGGTGCCAATGCCGGACTCGCGGAGATTCTAGTGCTGCCCGCGGCGAAGACCTATCGGCAATACACCCGTGGCATGACGGACACCAATTTTGCGCTCTCAGGCTTCTCCATTGCCCCGAATCCCCGACGCGACTCAGTGTGGCATTATTTCAAGGCCCACGAATCCGCTTTCTACGAGGTGGACGGGCTCTTCGCCCCCACCTGGATCGCGGAAAAAGCGGTCGAGTACGGCCCCGGCGATCTGAACAAGCGAGCGCCCCGCAAGGACTGCGTGGCCATGGCGCGCACCTGGCGCTATGACGCCCTGATGCGCCATGCGATGGGCGACGGCGAGGGTATCGTCAAGACCATCGGGTATGTGAACAACCTTATCGACCGGCCCTCCGGCGGCGGTGCGGGCTACTACGCGGAGCGCTATGGCCTGGGACGTTTCCAGCCCGGCGACGAGGCGGAGGCTACCGTGCCGAAGTATACGGAGTATCCGGCGGTTTACAATTCCACGGTCGTGCAACAGGCGCTGCTTGGTTTGGATGTGGATGCCTGGGGCACGATCATAATTGCCCCCTGCGTGCCGGAAGATTGGTATACGAAGGGCTTTGGGGCCGAGGGTTGCGGGGTGTTGAAGGATCGCGATATCGGCTTTCAGTACAACGCAGGGGAAGTCACCGGATGGGTCAGCGGCGCGCCGGGCGAGCAGAAGATCAAGCTACGGCTGCCGCCGGGACTGGCCGGGGCACGGTGCAACCTTGTATCCATGGGCAAAGAGATCGCCTTTGATCGCGATGGAATCAAAGTGAGTTTCACACTCCCGATTCCGGCGAACAGCATGGCGGAATTTGTGCTGCGCGGCAATGCAAACTGATCGCTATCGCGACTCGACTGAAAGACGTGTGAGCGCATCGGCTACGCGGACGGGGTAGTCGGTCTGAATGACATCGATCCCCCACTTCACGGCCTGCTGGTAATCCGCCGCCGTCTCGTAGTCGTCCACGGAATCGGAGAAGACGTTGATCCCGAGATCGTGGCAGCGGCGAATCAGGTCCTCGGAGAGTATTTTCCAGGAAACGTCGAAACCATAAGGGCGCACGGATTGGTGGAGTGCCTCGATCTGACTCGCATCCGAAAGGGGGCACAGTGCTCTTATTTCCGGGTTTACCGCCTTCAGCTTTATCAGGTACTCCGGTGACTGATAGACCCCGGCGCTGTCGAGCAGATTATGCTTCTTCAGTCCTTCGGCGAGCGCCTCTGGCGTGATGTCGTAAGCGTCCACGTAGAGGCCGGTCTTGCCGCCCAGCAACTGAAAGGTCTCTTCCAGCGTGGGGATCTTCAGACCGGCGAAGGGCTTTCCAAAGTCCCAGGACGCATCAAGCTTCAGCAATTCCGCTGAACTGGTTTCCACGACCTTTCCCTCGCCGTTCGTCGTCCGCCCGAGGTTGGGGTCATGCAAAATGAAGAACTGGCCATCGCTGGATGTCCGGATATCGAACTCCACGTAGTCGGCCGCAAGACGCAGCGATTTTTCCATGGCAACGAGCGTATTTTCCGGCGCGTAGTAGTTGGCCGCTCGGTGGTGCGAGATCTGCACGGGACGGGACGGCCGCGAGGTCCACGAGAGGTGCATGATCACCTCCTCCGCGAGATCGGTCTGAAACCAGTCCACACCCGCGTCGCGCATGCGTGCCCACACTTCGGGCCGGTCCTCCTCATCGAGCACCTTAGCCTGAACTTTGATACCGCGCTTGTGAAAGGCGTCGCAGACCTCTTTGGTGACCTCGTCCGCGTTAATTTCCACCGCGTCGGGGCGCCATTGGTCCACCCATGCTTCAGTGCCGTATTCCGGGTGCCACTTGGGCATGATGGGCACACGTCCCTGCGAGCGTTCGCGAATCTTCGCCAGCACTTCGGGCGCATCAAAAACCACAACCTGCTTCTCCATCCCCGCAGCGAGCACC
>JBIJDL010000231.1:0-9464 GCA_044344195.1 Candidatus Hydrogenedentales bacterium | reverse complement strand
CTGGATCGAAGCGACTGGCACGGCCAATGGAACGGCCTGGGCGGCGACGCCAACGCGGGCGTGTCGCCCTTGCTTCGCAAGGAGTTCAACCTGGACGGCCCCGTGCAACGTGCGCGGCTCTACGCGGCGGGCATCGGCTGGTCGGAACACTACCTTAACGGACAACGCATCGGCGACAGCGTCCTCGATCCGGCGGCGACGGACTACGACAAGCGTGTTCTTTATGTCACCCACGACGTGACGCACTTGCTTCACACCGGGTCCAATGCGCTCGGCGCGATGCTGGGCAATGGCTGGTACAGCCAGCCGACGGACTACGGCTATGGCGATTCGCCGCGCCTCCTTTTGGAGCTGATCGTGGAGCTGGCCGATGGCACGGTCCAGCGCATCGCGAGTGACGAAACATGGCGCGCGTCCACCGGCCCAATCACGCAGAACAGCATCTGGGGCGGCGAAATCTACGACGCGCGGCTGGAGCAGCCCGGCTGGCTTCAACCCGGCTTCGACGACGCGACCTGGCTGCCCGCCGCGCCGAAGAGCGATCCCGGAGGCCGCCTCGAATCGCAGAGCATGGAGCCGATGACGGCACACGTGATGCAGCCGATCGGCCTGACGAGTCCCAAGCCGGATGTTCATGTTTACGAGTTCGCGGAGCTCTTCGGCGGCTGGGTCCGCCTGCGGGTGAAGGGGCCCGCAGGCACCCGCATCGCCATCCGCTATTCCGCGCGCGCCTTCCCCGAAGGCACGCCGGAGGAAATTGCCGCGCTTCAGGCCACCATCAACCGCGACGTCGGCGAAGGCCACGCCACCCCGGTGGAAGTGGTGCCCGGACTCGTCGATAAGCGCCGCCACAAGGGCCCCGATGGCGCGACGGATTATTACATTCTCAATGGCGATCCGGAGGGCGAGATCTATGAACCCCGTTTCACCTTTCACCCCGTGCGTTATGTTCAGATCGAGGGCCTGTCCGCGACACCGGCCCTGGCCGATGTGGAAGGGCGCGCGGCCTATGCCGACGTGGACCTCACGGGCAGCTTCGAATGCTCCGATCCGCTGCTGAACCAGATCCAGCGCAACTGCGAGCGCACCTTCACAAACTCGATGTACGGCATCACCCTCGATTGTCTTTATCGCGAATATTGGGGCTGGCTTGAACCCGCGAGCAATCCTTCGACTCTCTTCGCGCGCAAATTCATCCCGCGCTTCTGGATGAAGTTTTTGCGCGACGTTCAATATGCCCAGCACGAAGACGGCGTCATCCCCGATGTGGTCCCTGCCTACCCGCCGAAAGGGCGCAAGACGGGCGATCCCGCCTGGGCGGGCAATTATCCCCTCGTGGTGTGGTACGCCTACCAGTACTATGGCGACAAACGCCTACTCGCCGAGCACTACCCGAACATGCAGGCCTGGGTGCGCTATCTGGATACGCTCGCGGAAAACGGACGCATCGAAAAGGGCGGCTACTACGGCGACCACATGCTCCCCGGCGACGCGCCGGGCCAGGAGGAGTTCATCTCCAAGGAAACGCCCCCGGAACTTCTTTGGACCGGCTACTACTACTACAACACCTGGATCCTCGCCCAGGCCGCGCGAATCCTCGGCAAGGCAGAGGAAGCCGCCGCATACGCCGAGCGCGCAGAGGCCATCCGCACCGCCCTCAACGAAAAGTGGCTCGATCCCGCGGGCACCCACTACGCCACGAACTCTCAAACGTCGAACATCGCCGCGCTGGCTTTTGGCGTGGTGCCCGAGGGAAACCGCGTGGCCGTGGCGCAAAGTCTCATCGCGAATATCACCGAACAGCGCAAAGGCCACCTCCACACCGGCAACCTGGGCACCGCCTGCATCATGGACGCCCTCGCGGAACACGGCGGCGACGCGACGCTGCACCGCATCGCCACCTCCACGGACTACCCCGGCTGGGGCTACATGGTGAGCCAGGGCGCCACGACGATCTGGGAAGCCTGGGGCGGGGTCGAGGAAGGTTTCGTGGGCTACAACTCCGGTGAAGACAGCATGCCCATGTTCGCCACAATCTCCGAATATTTCTACAGCGACATCGCCGGACTCCGCGGCCCCGACTACTTTGGCACGCGCGCCGTCGCACCCGGCTTTCGCGAAATCACCATCCGCCCCCGCCTGCAGGAGGGCCTCCAGCACGCCAGCGCCACCATACGTACCGTGCGCGGCCTCGCCAGCGCGGCCTGGCAGCGCAACGAGAACAGCTTCGACCTGAGCGCCACCATCCCGCCAAACGCCACGGCGGTCATCAGCCTGCCCAAGTCGGGGATGAACGTGACCACGATTGAGGAAAGTGAACAGACCGTGTGGGAGAACCAGGGCTTCGTAAAGGGCGGGCCGGGCATATCCGCCGCTACGGAGGAGGACGAATACGTGACCTTTGCCGTGGGATCGGGAAGCTACCGGTTCACGTTGAACAGCGAGCCTTGAGCATGCGACCTACATCAACGGCACACGACCATACACGCCAATGTGCTGCGCGAAATAGACCCCCTGCGCCACAATGCTGGCCGCCCAGAGCACGGCACTCACCCAGAACGCGGCGTCCCAGGCACGCGCTTCCGTGGGGGACGTCCGCCCGCGACGGTTTTCCACAAAACCCACCATCGCGCCCCCGATAGCACCGCCGATGTGCCCCATGTTGTTCGCGCCCATAAAAAAACCGAAAAGCAGAATGTAAATCGCCCACTGGGTAAGCTGGCGGCGATAGACCTCTCCCGCCGCGCCGAGGGACCACGTGTACACAATCGCATAGCCCAGCAGGCCGGACACCCAGCCCGACGCGCCAACGGTGTACACACCCTCCCCGCTCATGCGAAAGTACCAGAACCACGTCGCAAAGGCCGCGCCAAGCTGAGACCCCGTGATCAACACCAGCGTCCGCCGCGCGCCGAGGCGGACCTCCGTCATGCTGCTGAGCACCATCATGGCATAGCCATTGAACAGGATATGAAAGATGCCGCTGTGAACCAGCCCGAAGGTCATGGCGCGCCACCACGCGAATTGGCCCGTGGCCCCATCGACATACAGTCCGCCCAACAGATAAAGGGCATCCCCCTTGGGAGAAAACGCCGCACCAAGCCCGTCCAGCAGGATATTGGCCACAAAAAGAAAAACACAGAGCGCGCCGAAAACCCCAATCGCACGGGGCGCGCTCTCCGGGACCATAAACCCGAAAAGCCGCCCGATGCGATAGCCCAGCAGCGACGGAAGCCGCCGCTCGCAGCGACAGCACTCCCCCGCGTCACGATCATTCAGCGCGCCGCAATGCCGACAGATCTTGTTCCCGAACTTGAGCCAGCGAAACCGCTCCGGCATCACGCCGCCTTCCTTCAACCGGTCCCGCCGC
Source organism: Candidatus Hydrogenedentales bacterium (assembly GCA_044344195.1). GTDB lineage: Bacteria > Hydrogenedentota > Hydrogenedentia > Hydrogenedentales > JAEUWI01 > JAEUWI01. Next base: position 6,094 of record JBIJDL010000231.1, on the reverse strand, counting down.
TGCTCCAGCTTATACAGCTTCCACCGCAGCTTGGTCATGTTAAAGCCGAGCTTCTCAAGCATGCGAAGGACGAAAGGATCGTTCTCGGGCATAATGGACAGGTTCTCCAAAAGTGACGGTCGAGGGACTCGCGGGATAGTAGCACGGCGTGGGACGGGTCCGCACGTGGGGGCGCGACCAGAGGGCAATCGCATTAAGAACGCCATGGAGTCACTCAGAACGCTGGCGACCGCATGGAGAGGGGGCATTCCTGCCCCTTTTCTTTGGATCTATGGTGCGATGAAAATGCACCTGTTCTTTCCGTGTAACTACGTCGCACGGGGCGGGACAGGTCCACACGTGGGGACGACGGGACCATCCTGAACGAAGATGCCCCACGACAATGGGTCAGCGCTCTCCCCCAAAAGGCATCCCTCACACCGCAAGCCCCGCCTGGCGTTCGGGACCGTCCCGTGAAGTTAACTGCGGGGGACAGTCCTAAAGGCGTGTCACCCGCCTGGGTTGGCGCTGCCGTCACCGCTTTGGTGATCTCGTCCGGTGCCCTTGCAGGCTGGTCAACAATGCGCCGTGGCGGAACAGTCCCCTTGGGGCCCGTCCACTCGGGGCGGGGTGTGGTCCTCCTGCGGCGGACTTGCAGCCCACTTGCGGCGCACTTCTTCGGTCGTCGCGATGGAAACGTGGAACTTGGCGTCTTTGGTGGAGTCGTAGTGGCGGGTCGTCTGCATGGGGTTTCCCCTCCCTGAAATGAGTCCGGTTGTGGGGAGGGATTGATGGACCTTCCCTACTCATCAGGTGCGAGTGTTGACCTGTTGGGCGAGGAAGGGATTGGTGAGTACGGGGTTAGGGAATGCGGTGGGCAGGGATGGGGCACCAATATTTATCGGTTACTGTCCCTATTTATACCCCACCGTGGCGGGAGCTTTCGACATCCAACATCTTTCCGATTTATTACTTCACGAGACTATATGGGATCAAGCGCAATGCTACCTAGATCAAACTTAAAGCAGCCCTCGGAATAGTTCTTTGGCGAACATCTAAGCAGAATTTCCTTCTCAGTATAACCTTGGGCACTAAGAATAACTTTGATACTTCCGGGCGGGCCATCGTACAAAAGAACCCCCTTCGTACCCCACCAATACGAGAACCGAACTGAAAACGTTCCATCAGCTCCACTTCTCCCTTCCGATATGCGATACTCTCCTGACTTACTTCGCACATAGTCCAAGTTGTTATCAAGCACTCGTATAGTTGCTTCTGGTATGAGAGTTCTTGAATGAGAGTCTTGGACGCACCCCTGAACTACAAACTCCGCACCATAGTCAATGGTGGCACAACCTGTTGCGTATAGAGCCCACAGGAGGACTACGATAGAACGATAATGACTCACCATTTCGGTCCTTCTGTCGCGCAATCCGTAAGGCCATCATTCCCCGGGACACCAGTTCCGTCATCCTGCCCTGGATCTGAGTAGCCCCAGCCGCAAGAATCCGGCCATTCGTGTATCAGTACAGAACCGATGTACCCCGATGGGGGGTTATTTGCACACAGAGTCACTCCGCGGAAGGGCGGTATGTTGTATCCGTAGCGATCGGGCACCTTGCAATTCTTGCACTTCACTTTAGTTGTCATTGTTTGCATTACATCGTTTCTTTATGCATTCGGCCAACTCGGGGTCGGAAACCCGAAAACTCTAAAAATTTTTGCTGCGAATTTAAGCCGCTGATTTCGAATCTATACCTGTCGAAGGCAAATGTCAAGAAATCTATTTTGTACTAGGATACTGTTTCGCGTGGAATTTGCTGAATCCTCGTATAGCAGGATTTTGGGCTTAATATCCGCGCGAGGAATTCCCGATTTGATACACGGCTGTAGGGCGAAGTCTCTGTGCATGCTCACGATACGTCCGCAGCCTCCTCGGAGATTCCGTATAGCCCGTGCTGCGCGAATCGGGGGCTTGGAAAGCCCCCGCGATCTATTGAGTTGCCATGCGACTGCCCTGAAAATTCCGGCAGAGACGGGGCTTTCCGTCAAAGATTCCCACCCTTCCGCCCAAAAGCAAAACCCCGGCGCGTGGCCGGGGTTTTAATCTTAAATGGTAGCCCGTAGGGGATTCGAACCCCTGTAACGGGACTGAGAATCCCGCATCCTAACCCCTAGATGAACGGGCCACCGAAAAGTGGCACTGGCTATCGCCAGATTTGCTGCTAAATGGCAGCGGTACTAGGACTCGAACCTAGAATACCCAGAATCAGAATCTGGTGCCTTACCAATTTGGCCATACCGCTGTACAGGGCGGTAATTTTAGCCTAAGCGCATGATTTAAGTCAAATGATTGGCGGCACGCCGCTTGGGATCGGTCCGATCCGTCTGATCGGTCTGCTATTGGTTGCGCGGCACACGCTCAGCGCTTGGAACCACCCATCATGGTGACGAAGTTGCGAAAGAGGTCCATGTCCAGTTCGTCGCGCATGGATTCGCGCATGAGCTTGAGCGCCTCAAAGGAACTCATCCGCTTCTGGTGGAAGCGCTCCGTGGTGAGGGCGTCGAAAATATCGGCGATGGTCACGATGCGCACGAAGGGTGAGATCTGCTCGCCCTTGAGTTTATGGGGGTAGCCGTGGCCGTTGAGCTTCTCGTGATGGCAGAGGACGATGTCTTGGGCGATTTCACCGAGGCAGCCGGTCTTCTGGAGCAGTTTGACGCCCTCCTCGGGGTGGGCGCGCATGAGCTTCCACTCGTCGGCGGTGAGCTCACCATCTTTGTTTTTCAGCTCGGGTGGCAGGGTCGTCTCGCCCACGTCGTGGAGCAGTGCGCCGTTGGCCACTTCCCGGAGGGTTGCCGGGTCGATGTAGCCCGAGCGCATGGCCAGGGCGATGGAGTAGGCCGTGACGTTGATGCTGTGGGTGTAGAGGTAGTAGTCGCAGGAGATGGTCCGCAACAGGTGCTCGAGCATGAACTCTTTCGAGCGCATGAACTCCACCGTACGCTGCACCACCACCTTGCCGCGCTCGATATTGGCCCGCTGCGTGGGCTCCTTCAATACATCCTCCACCACGGCCTGGGCCGAATCGTAGAGGATGGTGGATTTTTCGCGCACCGTGAGCCGGGTATCTTCCAGCACGTCGGTGAGGTGTTCGGCCAGGTAGCGGCTGTAGGCGGCCCGGTCTTTCTTGGAGATAAAGAGCTGGGTGATCCGGTTCTGTTGCAGGCGGCGCCTGGCCTCCCGCGTGAACTTGGTCTTCCGCTCGCAATAGAGCACGTAGGGCTGGTCGACGCTTGGCTGGAAATACAGGGCAAAAGGCGGGACGGAGTCGAGGCGAATGGAGTCGGTGTGGACGGGGAAATAGGTGACGGGGAAAAAGGTCCCGCCGCCCGGTTCCGCCACTTGTCCTGCCTCGGTTGTTGCCAAGCTATTGCTCCTGGGGTTGCCCCGCCATCGGGGTTCCCCGTAGTTTTATCACAAAGCCGCGAAATATTCCACGGTGTCGGGCCGCTCAGTCGCCCGAGGGGCTCGAAGTAATGTCCTGACGCGTCCGCGCGCGCAGCACTTTCACGTCGTGAATGTGAAAGTCCACGCCCGCTTCGACATCGACGACACGCTCGAAACGCGCCGCGATCTCGTCGAGCATCGCCTTGTTCTCGTTCTGCAGGCGCCGCGCCACATCGTGGTGGACCTGCAGGATGATGTGCTTCTCCTTGCCCGTCACAAAGAGGCTCTGGAGTTTGCGCAGGATGTCGAAGGTCATGGTCGTGACCGAGCGGACCTGGCCGCTGCCCTCGCAGTAGGGGCAGGGCTGGGAGAGGGCCTTCACCAGGTTGTGTTTCACGCGTTTGCGCGTCATCTCCACCATGCCCAGCTCGTTGATTTCCGACACCGTCGTCTTCGCGCGGTCGGCCTGGAGCGCTTCGTGGAGCGTGCGCAGCAGCTTCTTCCGGTTGCGATCCTGGTCCATGTCGATAAAGTCTATGACGATGATGCCGCCCATGTCGCGCAGGCGCATCTGGCGCGCGATTTCGCTGGCGGCCTCGATGTTGGTCTGAAACACCGTGTCTTCGAGCTGCTTCTTGCCCGTGAACTTGCCCGTGTTCACGTCGATGGCGATCAGCGCCTCGGTCTGGTCGATGCAGATGTGGCCGCCGCTCGGGAGGTACACCTGCCGCCGCAGCGCCTTGGTGATGTCGTCTTCAATCCCCATCTTGTCGAAGATGGGCCGCGTGTGTTTATAGAGCTTCACGCGCGACTTCAAATCAGGGTCGAGACTTTCCAGAAACGCGATAATCCGGTCGTTCTGCTCGTCGTCGTCCACCGTTAGGCAGTCGAATTCGCTGGTGAAGCGATCGCGCACCGCCCGCAGGATCGGGCTCAGATCTTCGCGGATCAGGCCGGGGCCATTCATACGCTCGTACTTCGTCTTGATGTTGTCCCAGACCTTCGCGTGGTATTTCGAGTCCGCCTGGAAATCTTCCCGGGAGCGGCCCTCGCCCGCGGTCCGGGTGATGAGGCCCATGCCCTTCGGGCGCACGGCGCGGAGGACTTTCTTGAGGCGCTCGCGCTCTTCCTCCGACTCGATCTTCCGCGAAACCCCCAGCGTGCTCACCGTGGGCATCAGCACCGTGTAGCGGCCCGGCACCGTGATGAAATTCGTCAGGCGCGCGCCCTTTGTGCCCAGCCGGTCCTTGATCACCTGCACCATGATGTGCTGGTTCTTCTTCAGGATCGTCTCGATCGGCTGCTGCTTCGCCCGGCGCGCGCGCGTGCGTGCCCGGGGCTTGCCCTCGTCCAGCATCATGTCGCCCGTGCCCTCCGCGCCCGCAATATCGGAAACGTAGAGGAAGCCGTTCTTGTCCTGGCCGATGTCGATAAAGGCCGCCTGGATCCCCGGTACCACCGAGTCCACCCGGCCCTTGTAAATGTTGCCTACAATGCTGGGGCTCTCGTGGCGCTCCACCTGGAGCTCCACGAGCCGCTTGTTTTCCAGCTCGGCAATGCGGGTCTCGTGCGAGCCCGCGTTGATCACTATTTCTCGCATAAAAAAGTCTTTCTGTTTGCCTGGGGCCGCGCGGCCGTACCCGCTCTCAGCGGGCGAACATGCCCTCGTCCAGGAACATCTTGCGGCGCATGGGCACGTTCAGCAGAATGCCGACGCAGGCCATGGTGCTCAAATAAAAGGTGCCGCCGTAGCTCAGGAACGGAAGGGGCATGCCGGTAACCGGCATCAGCCCTGTGGTAATGGCAATATTGGAAAAAATATGGAACCCCAGCACCGTAACCACGCCCGTGGCCAGCAGGGTTCCCATCATATCGGGACAATCGCGGGCGAATATCAGCCCGCGCAACAAAAAGGCCACATACAGGCCTATTACCACCACCGCGCCAATGAAACCGCGTTCCTCCGCAAAGTGGGAGAAAATAAAGTCGGTCTTGTGCTCCGGAAGGTAATTCAATTTGGTATTGGTACCTTTCATGAACCCCTTGCCCGCAAAGCCGCCGCTCCCCACCGTAATATTACTCTGGTAGGATTGCCAGTTACCCGTGCGCGGCGAAAAGTCCGGGTGGAGGAAGGTGTAGATGCGCATTTTCTGGTGCCAGTGCAATTCCCACCACTCGCGGCTGTCACGGAATTCCTCCCGCTGGATCGCCTGTTCTTTTTCAATCGGACTCGGATTGAAGTCCTTGATCTGGAGCCACGCAAAGGGCACCACGGAGAGGCCCACCAGCACTATCACCCCCATGTGCCAGAACCGGCAACCCGCCACAAAAAGCATCACGACGACCAGCGGCCCCAGCGTCATCGCCGTGCTCAGGTTGGGCTGCTTCAGGATCAGCGCCATCGGCACGCCCGTGAGAATAAGAGCCAGTATGAACCAGTGCAGCTTGCGGATCCGCGTGCCCAGCGTGCTCAAGTACCACGCCAGAAAATAGATCATGATAATCTTCGTGATTTCCGACGGCTGGATGCGAAACAGGCCGAAGTCCAGCCAGCGCCGGCCGCCATTCACCTCCGTGCCCACCGCCAGCACCCCCACCAGCAGGCCGACCGCGATCACGTAGAACAGCGGCGCCGCCGCGACGAGCGCCCGGTAATCCACCGCG
>JBIJDL010000738.1:0-2570 GCA_044344195.1 Candidatus Hydrogenedentales bacterium | reverse complement strand
TGGGCCAGGTCATCGCCACGGTCAGCCACGAGATTCGCAACCCCCTGGGCACCATCCAGACCTCCATCTACTCCCTCCGAAAGCGGATTGGGGATCAGGGCGATGCCGTTTCCAGTTCGCTGGACCGCGCGGAACGAAGTATAGTACGGTGTGACCGGATCATCGGGGAGTTGCTGGAGTACACCCGCACCCGCGAGCCGCATCGCGTAGCAACGCCCCTGGATGCATGGCTGGCGGAGCTGCTGGATGACTTCGATTTCCCCACGGGGATTGCGGTCACTCGGGAACTGGATTCGGGCGCGGTCGTTGCCTTCGACCGAAACCGGCTCCAGGGGTGCGTGGTGAACGTGCTCAGCAACGCCTGCCAATCCATGTTGGAGCGGCCAGGCGGCCCGGAGCGTTGCGAAATGCTCGTCGAGTCCCGATGCGCCGCCGGACGCGTGGAAATACGGATAACCGACACCGGGCCCGGCATCCCGCCGGAAGTGCTGGAACGGGTCTTCGAGCCCATGTTCAGCACGCGCACCTTCGGTGTGGGCCTCGGGTTGCCCATCGTGAAGAAAAACATGGAACAGCACGGCGGGGGCGTGAAACTGGACAGCGAAGCCAGATGCGGGACTTCCGTAACGCTCTGGCTCCCCCTTGGTGCAAAGGAAGGAAAAACAGGATGAAGAATCTACGAATACTGGTGGTTGACGACGACCGGGACTTTGCCGAGGGCGTGGCCGACGTGCTGCGGCTCCACGGCCACGAAACCGTCGTGGCCCATTCCGGGGAGGAGGCCCTGGATGCCTTCACAGAAACAGAATTCGACTTGACCTTCATGGATGTGCAACTTCCGGGCTGGAACGGCGTCGAGAGCTTCCGGGAATTCCGACGCCGCTTTCCCGGCGCGAAAGTCGTAATGATGACGGCTTATGGCGTCGTTGGGGAGCCGGAGCGCGGCCCCGAGCGGGGCGTGCTGGGCCTGTTTCACAAGCCGCTCGATTTTGGGGCGGTGCTGGAGGTTTTGTCGGCGATGCAGGCGGTCAACCGTGTGCTGGTGGCGGATGGCGACGTGGATTTTGCCCGCGAACTGCGCGATTTGCTGGAAGTGGCCGGGTACACGGTGCGTTCGTGCCACGACGGGCCGAGCACAATCCAGCGCTGCGCGGAAGAGCCCTTCGACGCGATCATTGTCGATCTGGGCCTGCGGGGCGCGGGCGGTACGGATGTGTTTTCGGCGGTTCGGCAGTCGCGTCCGGGTCTCCCGGTCATCGCCGTTACCGCGTCCGACGCGCTCGCCTTCGGCACGGCGGATGCCTCCGGCGCGGCCTTCGTGGTGCGCAAACCATGCGACCCGGGGCAGGTCGTCCGCATGGTCGAACGGGCGACCGCCACGCCCTGAAAGCGGTCGCACCTTCTCCCGGCGCGGGCTTCCGGATTCAGCGCCCGCGCAGCAACCAATCGCGCATGGTCTGGGAGACGAGCGCGTGGGCATCGTGGTGCACCCAATGCCCCGCGCCCGGCACCGTGACCAGGGTCCAGTCTTTTTCGATCCAATCCTGCGTGCCCGCCAGGGCGGCCGGCAGGAGCGCGGTATCGGCCAGGCCGTGGAACTGCAACACGGGCATGGACAGCTTCACCACCGGCGCGGTGTTTTCCACGTAGGGCTCGCGCGGGTAGTTCATGCGGTAGTAGGCCATCATGGCCGCGAAGCTGGACCGCCCAAAGGCCTCCGCGTACAGCGCCTTCACCGCCCCGTCCTCCGGCGCCACGATGGAAACCAGCAGGTCCACGCTCAGGTTGTTTTCCGAGCCCTCCTGCTGGAATTCCCGCGCATAGCCGCTGGCCTCCTGTTGGGCCGGGTTGTTCGCCAGCTCGCGCGAAAGGCCGCGGGGGTGCGGCAGGTTGCAGATGATCAACCGCTCCACCAGCGCCGGCTGGCTCATCGCGATGCCCCACGCGATCGCGCCGCCCCAGTCATGGCCCACCACGGTGGCCTTCTCCGCGCCACAATCCCGGATCACCGCCGCCACGTCCCCCACCAGCATCGGAAAGCGATACGGCCCATCGCCCTCCGGCTTATCGCTCAGGTTATAGCCCCGCGTGTCCAACGCCACCACCCGAAACGAATCCGCCAGCGCCGCCATCTGGTGGTGCCACGTGAACCAGAAATCCGGCCAGCCGTGAATCATCACCACCAGCGGCCCCTCCCCCACGCTGGCGTAATGGATCTTCACGCCGTCGCTGTCGACGTAATGGTGCGAAACGCCGTCGAGAAAATCCGGCGGCGCGGGCTGTAGTTGGGCACCGAAGATACCGGCGGCGATAATGGCGGAGAACATGGTGGGGGCTCCTTTTGCTGGACGGTACAGACACCAGACGACTGGGCATGCACGGGAAGACTATACCAAATCGGCACAGACCGCGGGAGAAAAGGGCAATACACCGCAAGGACCTTGGAGGAGTGGCCCACGGAGATCACCGAGCGGAGCCCGACGCGCCTCCGCAAACCACCTGAGACTTCTAGCTTGCTCACCCCCTTCTCCCAGACACTCGGTCCCACGCTCCTCCGTGGGAATGTACAC
>JBIJDL010000017.1:0-28746 GCA_044344195.1 Candidatus Hydrogenedentales bacterium | reverse complement strand
CAAGGGCGTGGAGGAAGCGGGCTATGGCCGCCTCTGCACGAGCGTTCCGGAAGTACAGAACTACCTCCGCGACTCCATTGCCACGATCTGCGCGGCGGCCCCCGGGCTCGCGGGCTTCTTCTCCATCACCGTGGGTGAAAACCGAACCCTCTGCTGGTCCCACATGGACGCCTCCGGCTGTCCGCGTTGTTCCAAACGCGAGCCCGCCGAAGTCATCGCGGAAGAATGCACCATCATTCAGGAGGGCATCGACCGCGCCAACAGCGACGCCGCCCTCATCGTGTGGGATTGGATCTGGCCGGAGGACTGGTTTGATGGCATCGTGGCGCTTCTGCCTAAGAAGGCCGCGCTGATGAGCGTGAGCGAATGGGACCTCCCCATCGAGCGCGGCGGCGGTCTCGTTACCGTGAGTGAATACTCCATGTCCGCCGTCGGCCCCGGTCCCCGCGCAAAGCGACACTGGGCGAGCGCGCGCGATCAGGGCCTCAAGACCATCGCGAAGGTGCAGGCCAACGCGACGTGGGAACTCTCCACCGTGCCCTATATTCCCGCCTTTCGCAACGTGGCGGATCACATGGCGAACCTGCGCGATGAAGGCGTGAACGGACTCATGCTGAGTTGGACCGTAGGCGCCTACCCGTCGGCAGGCTATGAGATCGTGTCGGTCATGGGAGGCGCGGACCGCCCAACACCCGAAGCGGCCATGCTCCGTGTGGCGCAGCGCCGCTTCGGCGACGCCCTGGCCCCCGCCCTGGTGGACGCGTGGAATGCCTGGAGCGAGTCGCTGAAGGCCTACCCCTTTCACAATCACCCGCTCTACCTCGGCCCAGTGCAGGCCGGTGCCGCCAATCCGCTGTGGGAGCGCGCCACGGGCTATCGCGCGACGATGGTGGGTTTTCCCTACGACGACCTCACGCGGTGGCGGGCGATGTACCCCGAAGCGGTCTTCGCGGATAGTTACGCGCAAATGGCCACGGGTTTCGACGATGCCACCGAGGCTCTGGAGCGCGCCGCCGCGTCGCTCACGCTCGATGCTGCGCCATCCGAGGCGTTGCGCGAGCATCTACGCGTCGCCCGCGCCTGCGCGATCCATTTCAAGAGCACGGCAAACCAGGCGCGCTTCATTACGCTGCGCCGCAGTCTGGAAGAGGCCCGACACGTCGCGGGGAGTGCCGAAGGCGTGCCCGAAGGCGCGGCCTTCCCCGCCATGGCCGATGGCGACGCCTTGAAGGCCCTCAACGCCATGGAGGCCATTCTCCACGACGAGCTCGCCCTCGCCCGGGAGATGTACACCCTCCAGTGCAACGACTCCCGCTTCGGCTTCGAGGCGTCGAACCAGTATCACTTCACGCCCATGGACCTGGCGGAAAAAGTGCTGAACACGGAAGATCTTTTGACCCGCTGGCTGCCCAGCGAGCGCGCAAAAAACCTCTACGCGCCGAACTGGTGGCAACCGTAGGGACTGCGTCGCGAATGGTCAACCACGGGTGCCACCCTCAAGCCGGAAGTCGCGTAGCGACGAGGCTTGTGGGTGATGGGACCATAGTGAACGGCGCACACGAAGGCAATCAAACACGTGAGACATCATGTGATTTCGGGGGTTCTGCTAATTCTGGCTTGTCTGAGTCCCTACACCCACAAACTTCCCCCGCTTCGCTCCTCCGTTTGAGGGTGGCACCCGACATCCACCAACTACCACTTGGACCCCGACGCAGGTTCTAATCTCTAAAACAACACTGCCGGACCCGAGGGCCCGGCAGTGTATTCATTCACTATTCACTATTCTCAATTCACCATTCAATGCTACTTCGCGGCTTGCGTGATTCCGGTGACCGGCTGGCCATCCTTCGTGCGAAGGCGGGCGGCCGCGCCCCAGTCCCCGCCGTGCTGATAGATCGCCATGACGAGGGTGTTCTCGCCGGCTTTCAACGACACGGGCAACTGGTCCTGACCGGCGGCGAGGCCACGTGCCACGTTGAGGCCGTGGATCATCTCGCCATTCCACCACACTTTGATACCGTCATTGCTGCCGGTCTCCAGGATGACATCCTGCGCGGTGGCGGAGGTGATGGTGCTGCGGAGATAGACCACGCGATCGAAATCGCCCAGGATCTGCGCCAGCGCAACCACCCAGGGACGGAGCGGATCGAGACCCATGGGGACGATGTTCCACACTTCCCCGGCTGGTTCGGTCTCGGCCTTGAACTGCATGTCATAGAGCGCGGCACCGGGCTTGCCTTCGACAAAGTACGGACCCGCATACTGCCAGGCCGTGATGTAGTCTTCATAACCCACCAAACCGTTGAGCACGTTCTGGGCAAGCTTCTTTACCGCTTCGTTCGTGTCCTGCTGGAGGTAGGTGTTCATCCGCGTGGTCACTTCGTCGCGGTAAGCACCGCCGATGGCGCCCGCGATGCGGATAACGGCCTGGGTGGCTTCCGCCGCCACGGCCGGATCCTGCTGCCGCGATTCGGCGTACTGCAGGGCTTCCAGCGAGACGACTTCCGCCGTGCCGGCCACGATGAGCTTCTTTTCCTGGGGCGTGGATGCGAGAGCGTCCGCCGCCTTGAGAGCAGCCAGCTTATCCGCGGGATTCAACGTCTTGTCGGCACGAAGCAGTCGCACATAACCCGCGAAGGCCGCCCCGTGGGTCTCGGCGTTGCTCATGTCGGTGGCAAGCGCCTTCAGGTCATCCATCGGCGCGGCACTCGGCCAGTCGGCCAGGGCCTGAACGGCGGCCAGCTTCAGCGCCGGGGTCTGGGACTTCACATTATCCCGAACAACGGTTAGCGCATCTTCCGTGCCGATGCGGCCCAGCATCATGATGATGGATGCCTTCGTGGCATCATCGCTGGCCGTTGCAAGCGCTTTGATCGGTTGGGCCGATTTCGCCCCGTCATCGGCAATGCGTCCGCTCAGTTCGACAATGGCCTGAGCCACATTCTTGCGCTTGTCGTCGGCGCTCGCGGAGGTCAACAGGGAGATAAGCGTCCCCATGTCGTCTTCACCGGCCAGGACCCGGAGCGCCTTGAGGGCTTCCGTTTCAACAGCCGCGTCGCCCGAATTAGCCAGTTCCAGCAGGGCCGGCGTGGTCTTCACGGCGCCGCGCGCCGCGAGTGCGCTGATGGCTTCCAGACGCACCGCGCCGGTACCTTCCTGGGCGGCCTTGAGAATGGCCACATCGGTCTTGCGGCCGGGAATGGTCTTGATGCTGTTGCGGGCGGTGCGCTGTACATCGCCGTCCGAGGTCGCTGCCAACTCGAGGAGCATGGCGGCCGTGTCCGGCGTACCCAACACCCCGAGTGCATTCAGCGCTATCAGTTGAACCGCAGGATCGCTACCCTTCGCTTCGGCAACAACCGCATCAAGCGCGCCCGCTTCTTTGCGGTGGGCCAGTGCATCGATGATGAGGATCTTCCGCTCTTTGTCCGCGTTGGGAAGCATGCCGGCGAAGGCCTTGGTGGCCTCTTCACCCGGCAGTTCGCGAATGAAGCTGGAGGCAACCAACACCAGGGCCGGATCGCTGTCACCCAGCGCATCCATCACCAGTTCCTGGGCCTTGGCCGGTTCCAGCCGCACAAGGCCGGTGAGGGCCGCCGCGCGGACGTAACCGGGCTGTGCACCACCGTAAAGCGTGGTGTAGATATCCAGGGCTTCGTCCTTTTTGCTGGCCGGCGCCCACTGGCCGCACTGGAGGCAGGCATCGGCAAGCACCGTGTCGCCGCCGCCGTTGGCCGCTTTGAGCGCCTTCAGCAGTTCCGTGCAGCCTTTGCCGCCGATGCTGCCAAGGGCCGCTGTAGCCGCCTGCGCCAGGGCCTGGTCCGTGTCGCCCATCAATGCCACGAGGGGCGCAACGGCATCCGGGGACTTCGTCCGCGCGATGGCGTTGACGATATTCACTTTCTGCGTCTGGGGGCCTTCCACGATAGCTTTCACGAGGGCAGCGAGGGAAGCCTTGTCGGGAATGGACACCAGCGCGCGCAGGGCATAATCCGCGAGCTGTTCGTCCGCGATCAGCCCGGCCAGGGTGTCCACGCTCTTCGCGGTGCCCATGGCACCAAGCTGGCGGCAGACGAAGCGCTTCGCCTCGACCGACGCGTCGCTCTTGAGCACTTCGATGAACTGCTCTTCCAGTTTCACCCGGAGGGGACCGTCGTTCTGGGCTTTCAGGGCCAGTTCTTCCAGGGGGACGATGCCCGTGCGGGAATCGCCGAATTTATAGGCCTTCAGGGCCCCGATGGACTGGTCCAGATCCTGCGCGTAGCCGGGGCAGATCGCCGCAAGCGCGCAAAACACCACCCCAAGTATCAGTGTGTTCTTCTTCATGTGATAGCTCCTTCCTGGGGATGGGTTAGACGTGCCACGGCGCGCGCATGGACGGAATGAGCATGCGGTTGGCTTCGTCGTCGTTGGTGAACTGTTCGGTGTCGGGATTCCACAGCAGCTTCTTGCCGCGCCGCATGGCGATGTTGCACATGTGGCACATGGTGGCCGTATGGTGGCCCACATAGACCGGCGCCTTCGGCTCGCCGCGCGTGATGACGCAGTTCACGAAGTCGGCATGGTGTCCGCGGCTCCGGCCGAGTTGCAGTTCGTCCGGCCCGATCACTTCCTTGAGGAGTGCGGGGTTGCTGGCTTCCAGGTCGCCGCCATGGACGTGGATGAAGATCCAGCCTTTGTCGCCTTCAAACTTCACGCCGCGGGGACCGACGCTCTCGCCGATGATCTGCACGCCGCTGGCGTATTCAAAGCGGAAGGAGTACGCCATGGCCGTGTTGAAAAGGCCTTCTTTCGGGAATTCGCCAACGCCTTCCACGGAGATGGGTGTGGTGTGGTCGCTGCCGTTGCCGAGCTGGGCCAGATCAAGGATGTGCGCGCCGCGGTCGGTCATTTCGCCGCCGCTATAGTCCAGGATGTAGCGGAACCAGAAATGGCAGCGCTTCTCCGTGTAGGGCGCGCTGGGCGCCGGTCCGAGCCACATCTCGTAGTCGAAGCCCTCTGGGATGGGCATTTCAGGTTGCGGCCCGATGGGCGCGTGGTTGTCGATGGGCATGTTCACGCGGATGGTGTGGACCTTGCCGATGCGACCGTTTCGGATGAGCTCGGCGGCGTAGCGGGCGTTGTCGCGGGAGCGCTCATGGCTGCCGGTCTGGAGCACGCGCTTGTAGCGCTCCACGGCATCTTTCACCGCGCGGCTCTCGGGAATCGAATTGGCCAGCGGCTTCTCGCAATAGATGTCCTTGCCGGCCCTGGCCGCGGCCACGCAAACAATCGCGTGGGCGAAGTCGGGCGTGGCGCACATGATCGCGTCGATATCATCGCGGGCGATGACCTCGCGGAAATCATTGTAGGTCGCGCAGCCCTTGTAGTCCTTCTCATTTTTTGCGGTGTAGAAATCCTCCACCATCTTCTTCGCTTTTTCGCGGTGCGCCGTGTCCACGTCGCACACGGCCACGAGCTGCGCCTCGGGCACGTTCATGAGCCCCTGGGTGTCGTAGCTGCCCTGGCCCCCCACGCCGATGGACGCGATGGTGATGCGGTTGCTCGGGGCGATGTGACCATCCAGGCCAAGGGCGGAGGACGGAATGATGTACGGAAATCCAGCGGCGCCCGCGGTGGCGGCGAAGGAATTACGCAGGAAATGCCTGCGCGAAAGTATCCGTTTTTTTGCCATGGTGCTCTCTCCAGTGGGTTTAAAACGAGGGTGATGTAGAGACTCTTTGGACTCGCTATAAGCGGGTACAGTTTCCGGCCCGCGCAATGCGCGACCGCCATCTAGGCTCATCCTAACAAGACTGAATACTAATATGTCATTCCCGCGCAAGCTGAAAACCAGCGCACGCGCGCAGTTTGCGAAGCCCGGTCGCTGGATCCCCGCTTTCGCGAAGAAGTCAACGACCGGGCAATACCAGATTACACGCCCATCAGGTGCGACAGGACTGCCAGTTCCAGGCCCTCGTAATCGCGCGCTTCAATAAGCTTCTTCTCCTGTTCCTTGTCGAAGCTGCGGACCTTGTCCACCAGCGCCAGGAAGATCTTCTTGCTGTTGGAGAGGTGCGCCGTGACGCATTCGCCCGACTGGGTGCGCATCGCCTTCACGTCCAGGCCGACAAAGCGCTTGGAAGCGGCGTAGTCCGCCAGCTCCAGCACCCGCACCTGATCATAGGCCGAGCGAAGGTTCGCCGCACCGAAGGACTTGTCCTGGTCGAACTTCAGACCATTCTGATCGTTCAAGTGTACGCTCAACAGCTTGCCCGCCGCCAGTGCGAAGGCCATCTCGTCGGAAGCGTCCAGACCGGCAAGCATCGCGTGGGCCGTTTCGATCAGGCCACCAACGCGCTTCGGGTCATCGCTCATGCCGGCAATCGCCAGGGCGTGACCAATGGTGGGCACATAAGCGTGATCCACGGGTTCATTCGGCTTCGGTTCGATGGCAATTTCGATTTCACTGTCGTAGGCCAACAGGCTGTTGACCAGCGCCAGGATCTGCTTGTAGGCCATAATGGGGTTTTTCGATTCCCGAGCATAGGTGCCTTCGCGGGCCAGCCACAGCACGATCATCTTCGTGTCCATCGCGCGGGCGATGTCGGCGCACTTCTTGGCGCGGTCAATGGCCCACTCGCGCACTTTGGCGTCGTTCGCCGTGAAGCCGCCGTCGATGCCCCGCTTGTCTTCCCACAAGCGCGGCGCGATGAACTCGCAAACGAGCCCTTCGCCGTCCAGGATACGCTTCATCTCCCCCGCCTTCTCCTTCAACTGCTTCGGCGCGAGACCTTCCAGCTCCGGCACGGCGTCGTCATCGTGAAACTGAACGCCCTCGAAGCCCAGCGCCTTGTAGTGGCCCAGCTTCTTGGAAAACGACAGTGTCGGGCGTACCGGCGGGCCAAAAGGATCGCCGCCCTCGCTGATGTTCCACGGACCAAATGAAAAACGGTAACCCTTGTGATCTTCACTCATGAATGTGCCTTTCTTGCATGGAAAATACGCCGGAACGAGGCGTCGCCTCAACCCGACTTGTTTGCCTTGATACCAAACATGGAATACCCTTGGCGGGTCCACAGCCTGATAACGCTATCAGAATATGACACCGGTGTCAACTGCCGCGACAACGCGAGGATCGCATCCGATTGGCACACGACTGCGGCAAGCGAAAGCACCGTCCGTCAATCGATGGGTCGAAGATCCGCCGTCGGCGGACTGTACCTCTCCAGAAACGTAGTCACGACGGTAATGCACTCGTTCCCAAACTCCGTTTGGGAATGCAGTCCCCGGAGCTCCGCTCCGAAAGCCCGCGACGCACGCTTGGGGCTGAAAAGAACTACGCAGGCTGCCTCCAACGATTTCCAACAGAGTTTTCAGGACTGCATCCAGACTTATTGAAACTGTGTGAAAAAGGCCTCGTCTAAGTCGTAGTCTTGCCTGGGCACTAAACCCAATTGCAAATCGGCAAACATGTCGATCAGCTTTTCGCCATCGACAAGTTCTATTGGAGTAGCGCCGTCACGAATCGCCTCCTGCCGGGCATCCCTGGTGAACTGTCCAGTTGTAATGATGATTCCTTTGTCCGCGCGCCCCTGCATTGCACCACGAAAGTCGCGCACAACCGAAGTAGAAACCGCGCCGGTATAGCGTTTGCACTGGAAGAGCACCTTGAACGACACCAAAGGGTTCACCCGCAAAATCCCGACCCCGTCTATTCCGCCATCGCCAGACTTGCCGGTGACCTCCACTTGCTGGAAGCCAGACTCACGCAATAAACGCTGGCACAGGCGTTCAAACCCACCAGGTGACAATCCGAGAATTGTTCCCAACAATTCGCTACGGTAGTCACTGGGAATCACCGACTCTTCTAAAACTTCCTCCGGACATGATATCTCATCGTTTTGCTCCGCCTCCGACTTTCGCTTTGAAAGCCGAAGGTGGACCTCCCGAAACATCGCTTGGACCTGCTCTGGTGTGAGATTTGATACGGCCCCTTTGTCGGTCAGATCCCATACTCCCCTCTTGGATGACATCACGTAACCAGCTCGATCCAGATACATCTTGGACCACGCTATTTGATTCTTCACACGAGACACGCCGTTCTTAAGGGTAGCTGACTGTTCTGCCTCTGAAATCTCCATCTTTTCCAAAATAGCATCATAAACTTCTGAGGATGTTGCCGACCCACCCCGCTCGCGTATTGAATCAATCAACGGCACGGCAAATCTCAGGAACTGCGGGCCCTTTGCAGAATCATTCTTCTTCACTGCCATGTTGAGACAACTCCAGAGCCAGAGAACCCAGCGGTAAATGCAATAGCAAGCACACATCAATTCAACAGTTGCTCAGGTTACTACAATTCAGCACCTTTCGGACACCTGCCGATTACCGACTACTATTTCTTGCACCCGAGGTTGCCCTTCAGCTTTCCCGGACAGCGTCATTGCAGATCAAGAGCCAATCCCCGCCGCCGATCCCCGCACCACCAAACTCGTCGCCATCTCGATTCGCTCTTCCTCCTCCCCGTCACCATTGATCCGCCGAATGAGTGCCTCGGTCACGCGGGCGGCCAGCTCCACGGTGGGCTGGCGGATGGTGGTCAGCGGCGGCGACAAACGACACGCCAGGGTGCTGTCGTCGAAGCCCACAACCGACAATTCGTCCGGCACGCGCAGGCCGAGCTCGTAGGCCGCTTGAATTACCCCGGCGGCCATTTCGTCGTTGCTCGCGAAGATGGCCGAGGGCCGCTCGGGCATTTCGAGGAGCACACGGCCCTGTTCGAGGCCACTTTCAAAGGTGTAGTTGCCCTGCACGATCCACGCGGTCTCCTCCGCCACGCCCGCCGAGGCCAGCGCGGCCTTGTACCCCTCCAGCCGCTCCCAACTGCCACTGTAATCCGCCGCACCGAGAATAAACCCTATGCGCGTGTGCCCAAGGCCGATGAGATAGGCCGTCATCTCCCGCGCGCCTTCGTGATTCGTGATCGTGGCGGCGGGCCAGGGCAGATTCGGGTCGGAGGGCTCGATGGAGGCCATGGGCAGACCACTCACGTGTAGCGCGAGATTGAAATCGCTCAGGCTGCCAAAGGGCGGCAACAGGATGAGCCCGTCGGTGCCACCGCGCAGCACCAGCGCCTGCAGGGAACGCTGGGACGCCTCCTCCCCCGCGTCGCAGGGGTGAATCACCACTTCGAAGCCCCGCGCCGACGCCGCCTGGACGATCCCCTGGATCACATGGGTGAGCCAGCCGGGCGGCTCCTCGGCCTGATAGACCAGCGTCAGCACATTCGACCGCTTGCTCGCCAGACGCCGCGCGGAGACGTTGGGCACATAGCCCATTTCCGCGATGGTCTCGCGCACTTTGACGGCGGTGGGCTCTGAGACATATTCCTCGCCATTGATCACCCGCGACACGGTTTTCTTCGAGACCCCGGCCCGCTCCGCCACGTCCTGAATGGTCACACCATGGGTGCCAAAACGGGGTGGGTTCATGGGGCTCTCCTTTGGGGTGGTGGTTGCTCGCGCAAGTATAGCAAGTGGGAATTGACAATGGACAATGCACAATTGACAATGGAGCGCAGACAACGAAACTGAGAACGTCCTATTCCATCAATCCAGTAACTGTTTCCCAGTCCACCGCATTTTTTCGGACCGTTGTCAATTGTCCATTGTCCATTGTCCATTAACCAAGGATCACGCCATGCTCATTTCCGCTTTCCCCGTGGCACTTTGCGGCCTCGTCGCTTTATCCGGCGGCACCGTCGGATTCGGTTTCGGATCTGACCGCGGCACCCACACCATCACCGACGGGGGCAAACCCGTACTGGTCTACCACCACGCCTGGGTTGACCCGCCCGAAGGTGCGGACAAGAAATTTCGGCGCACAGGATACATCCACCCCCTTTACGGACTGGATGGCGAGATACTGACCCAGGATTTCCCCGAGGATCACTATCACCACCGGGGCGTCTTCTGGGGCTGGCCCCGTGGCGAATGGAAGGGCAAACGCCTCGATACCTGGGGTCTCTCCAACTCGCGCCAGGCCAACTGCACCCTCCTTGACTCCGGCACGGATGGGAAAACCGCTTTTCTCGAATCGCAAACGGATTGGATTCTCGACGAAGCACCTGAAGAGCCGATAGTCCGCGAAACCGTTCGTATCGACGTGCACGAAGCCTCAGCGGTGGGCCGCGCGATGGATTTCACTATCACCTTGAAGAACATCACCGACGCTCCCCTTCAACTCAAAGGGGCACTTGAGGAAAACAAAGGCTATGGCGGCTTCAATTTCCGCCCCGACGCCACCCGCAAGCCCATGCACTTCACCACGGCCCTCGGCCCGCAAGCGGAGGACACCTTCGAAGTCGCCTCCCCCTGGGTCGACGTATCCTATGCCACCGCGCCCGGCGCGAAAACCCAGTCCGGCGCTGCCATCTTCCAGCACCCCGCCAACCCCAACTACCCCCACAGCCACTGGCTCGTCCGCCACTACGCCTTTCTCGGCCACGCCTGGCCCGGCAACACCCCCGTCGAACTGGTGCCGGGCAAAGATATCACCGTGAAGTATCGCCTCTACACCCACCAGGGCACGGCGGAAGAGGGCAAAGTGGCGGAAGCGTTTGATGGGTATATGAAGGAAGTGAATTCGCAGTCGCCACAAAAATCCGGTATCTCCAAGTGAGTTCCTGGCCGTCTCAATGATAGTGTGCCCTCAACACATGCTGGAGGAATGGTTCCTTGGTCAATATCACCGAAATAGCCCCTGAAGTGTATCGCCTTTCCATCCTGAATACGTCGATCGGACTCCAGTTCAATCACTTCCTCATCAAAGATGAAGAGCCGATGCTCTACCACACCGGCCTCAGGGGAAATTTCGCGGAGCTGAATGAGGCGGTGAAGCGTCTCATCACGCCGAAGGATATCCGCTGGATCGGGTGGAGCCACTTCGAGTCCGACGAATGCGGCGCCCTGAATGAATGGCTGGCCGCTTCCCCCGGCGCGCAGCCCATCTGCGGTGCGCTCGGGGCAACGGTCAACGTGAACGACTTTTCGAATCGCCCACCACGCACGCTGGCGCCGGACGAATCCTTCAGCACGGGCCAGCGCCGATTTCGATTCATTTCCACCGCCCACGTCCCCCATGGCTGGGATGCATGCGTGATGTTCGAGGAGACCGATCGGACGCTGTTTTGTTCCGACTTGTTCACCCACTTCGGTGAAGTGGAACCCCTGACCGAAGGCGATATTGTCGGCCGCGCGCGGGAGTCCCTCGAAAACATGCAGCAATCGCCCTTCGCCTATTACATCCCCTACAACGCCCGCACCTCGAAGGTTATGACCTCGCTCGCCGAACTCAACCCGCAACTGCTCGCCACCATGCACGGCTCCAGCTTCCGCGGCGACGGTGCCCAGGCCCTGCGCGATCTCGATGAGGTGCTGCGAGACGTATTGACGCGGGAGTAGCGGGGGCACGGCCCGGACGTGTGAATTACCCACGTCACTGTGCGACGTCTTTCCGGTACGACGCCGCCGCCCTACGCAGCTTGACGTTGGGCGCGGGCGAGAGTTCCGAATACACATCGGCGCTTTCGTTCGTCTCTCTCGGGCAAGCCGCAGACGCGCCGAGCCGAGAATGCCCGAGCCGCTAAATATGGGAGTCGTTTCAATCAGCCTGAATACCCTCTCTGCGCTTGGTGTATAGTAGTCATGCAATCACCACCAAGGACATGACCTCATGATCACAAGATACCATGCCCCGATTAAGACCAAACTCAGGAACAGCTTCCTTTTCAGCCTGGTGCCTCTTGTCACATCCGCCGCCTTCGGCACGCTCGCGATACTTGTGCAAGTATATAGTGACGGAGCGTCGTTCATCTGGCCCTTCGCAGTAGCCTTGCTGATCATCGCGCTGCTCATGTTCTGCTGGAAGTTCAATCCAGGCAGACCTCACGAAGCTTACGTACTTGCCGACCGAACCCTCGCTATTGTCCGGACCGGACGGAAGACTCGATTCATCAAAGTGCAAGACCTGCGCGCCTATTACCCTTTTTCAGGCACGCTCATGCTGCAAGACGGCGCGAGGTTCGCGTGCCAGAGCTATGATGGGGCGGCGAGCAGAAAAGAGCTGCCCCTGGCCTTGATTCAACGCTGGTACGACGACAGCCATCAAGAAGCACTCAAGGATGCCACAGAGTCCTATCATTCGATCTCCGGCGCGGGCATCACCACAAGCATTCTTGTCATCACGACGGCCATCGCCACGATGGGGTATGCAGCAGTTCATCACATGGATGGCTTGGCGTTCTGGGGCCAGTTACTCTTCGGTGGCGGAATGATTTCGGTTGGTCTTCCAACGTACCTGAAGAGACGACGAGTAATCATTCGGCTTCGGGCAGAGGGCGAACGGCGTCCTGTCAATATCTTGCGCAGACCCAGCGCGAAGCCCTGGCTCGCTTCCCTCCTGATGCCTTACCTGCTGATAGCCTTGGTTTTGGCGGGTGCCTTCCCGCTCGCGGATTTTGCGTCGCACTATGCTCCGCCGGGGCCTGAACGGACCAAGGCCATTGCCTGGATAGCCTGCACCGCGCTGCTTTGTGCCCTGTACCTCGCGTGGCGATTCTACCAGCGCGTCGTCCGGGGCGACCTCTACACCACCATCATTGTTTCACCACGTTCACTCCAGATATACCACCCCAGTCGTCCTGCAACACGCCTGCGACGCAAAGAGTGCATTGCCCTGCGCACCGCTGATGATGCGATCATTCGTCTCGATGATGGAGTGTTTCAACTGGGAGGTCTTCCAGATCTCGCGGCCCACGAATTGGCCATCTCCGCCCTCCGACGCAAATGGTGGGCACATGTGCCCGACGCCACTTGGAAAGCGCGACTCGGGCATACAAACTCGGAAAGGCCGCAGCAGATTTCCCTTCGCCCCGAGGACTACACGGAAGCGGCTGTCCAAAGCAATTGCCACACATAGCTCAGGTGCCCATGGGCCCGACAAACGCGTATCGACCTTGTGAAAGTGCGCATTCCTTGGCGTAAGAACGTGCAAGCCCCGTCGGGTGGCCATTCATCGCAACCAACATGAATACCGCCTCGTGCCATGTTGTATAGTAAGCACGAACACAGGGCACTCGAGGGCGACCTCCCACGGAAAGGCATCCCCATGACCAGCACCCCCGTCCCCCACTCCGGTTGCTACTGGGTCGTACCCGGCAAGTTTCTTGCCGGCAACTATCCCGGCGAGAAGGAAGCCACCAAGGCGCGGCTGAAGTTGGGTGGAATTCTGGACCATGGCGTGCGCACCTTCATCAACCTGATGCAACCGGAAGACCGGAACCATTCTGGACTGCCCTTCACGCCCTATGTGGACATCGCCGACACACTCGCCAGCGAGCGAGGCATCGCGCTCGTGCACCAGTCCTTCCCTATCACGGACCAGGGTATCCCCAACACCGAAACGATGGATGCGATACTGGAATTCATCGACGCCAGCCTCCGTCAGAACCAGCCCGTGTATCTGCACTGCTGGGGCGGCCACGGTCGCACGGGCACCGTCGTGGGCTGCTATCTCATCGCGCAGGGCCTCGCCACGAAGGAGAATTTCGTGGAGACCATCGCCGGTCTCCGCACGCACGTACCCACCCACATCCCCTCGCCGGAAAATTCGAAGCAGCGGGACTTCGTCCGGGCCTATGACGCGCCATGCGCCAGCGCCCCCGCCGAGGCCGATCGCTTCCTGGGCTGCCTCCTTGGCCTCGCCGTGGGCGACGCCGTCGGCACCACCCTGGAGTTCAAGGCCCCAGGCTCCTTCAAGCCCATAGACGACATGGTCGGCGGCGGCCCCTTTAGCTTGGAGCCCGGCCAATGGACCGACGACACCTCCATGGCGCTCTGCCTCGCCGAAAGCCTCATCGAATGCCAGGGCTTCGACGCCGTGGACCAGCTCACCCGCTACACCCGCTGGTACAAAGAGGGCCACCTCAGCGCCAAGGGCCACTGCTTCGACATCGGCAATGCAACGCGCAGCGCCCTGGACGAATTCGGACGGACCGGCGAGCCCTGGTGCGGTTCCACCTCGCCCAACAGCGCTGGCAACGGCTCCCTCATGCGCCTCGCCCCCATCCCCATGGCCTTCGCCAACCAGCCCCACGAAATGCTCCAACACGCCGCCGACAGCTCCCGCACCACCCACGGCGCGCTGGAAGCCATCGACGCCTGCCGCTACTACGCCGGACTCCTCCTCGGCGCGCTGCGCGGGGAATCGAAAGATACCCTCCTCGCCCCCTTCTATTGCCCAATCCCCAACTATTGGGAGCAGAATCCCCTCGCCCCGAAAATACACGAAGTCGCCGAAGGCTCCTTCCTCACCAAAGAGCCGCCCCAAATCAAAGGCAGCGGCTACGTCGTCCAGGCCCTCGAAGCCGCCCTCTGGGCCTTCCACAAATCCAACAACTTCCGCGACGGCTGCCTCCTAGCCGCCAACCTAGGCGACGACGCGGACACCACCGCAGCCATCTACGGCCAAATCGCCGGTGCCCACTACGGCGCGGGGGGGATACCTGCGGGGTGGCGGGAGAAGGTTTGGATGCGAGAGTTGATTGAAGACTACGCTGGGCGGCTGTATGCGATGTCGCAGTTAGGACATTAGATGCACAGCGGCGAATCTGATATGGCCGAGAGACAATTCTCTGAAGACGATATTCTGATTGCCTTCGCGCTTCGAATGAACGGCTACAAGTACGCCGATAGCAAGAACCTGGAAATCTCACACTTCTATGAAAAGCTTGAGAAACAGGGTATGGAAGATCTCACGACAATTGAGAAGATGGTTGCCCTTTTTGCAATGCAGCGATATCTGTATAAGTGGGGAGGAGAATATCAAGTCCGTCAGAGCCGAATCTGGCAACAGTTCCGTGAACTATTTCTAAACGTTGCTGATTGTGAAGTGCCGGAACCGTACCGTGATGATCAACTCTACGCACGCTGGCGCGATGAATTTGTTCCTCGACTTCAGGAGTGCATTCGCATGGTAAGAGAAATTCACGAAACCACCGAATACCTGAACCACAACGCCAGCGTATTTGAAGAGATGCCCTTCAAGTTCCACCCCTCCATCAAAGCCGTCGTCCTCGACTTCGTCAATCGCCACGAAGGCAAGGTGGACTACGCCGATCTAACAAAGGAAGTCCTCCACCACTTCCCCGAGAGCAAGTGGAAACCGACCCACTGGAGCTACTGGCGCTACCAGATCCTCCACAGCGCATTGGCCGCGCAGTTCACGCCCGAAACACTCGCCAACCTGAAGGCGGGCGTCCAGAAGGCTCCGAGCATCATCCCGCCGGGGCTGCCTAAGCCGATCTGGCCCAACCTCATCGAGCAGGAGCAGCACAACATCGCCAAAGCCCTGGCGCGGGTCACCCACCACATGCACCCCAAAGTCGTCGCAAGAATCCGCGAGATTAACGCGGACCACGAAGAGCGAGCAAGACTGGAAGCCATCCTGCCCGAGTGTATCGAGCGCGAAGCCTGGCTCTACCCCGGCTCCGCCTGCGTGTTCCCCGGCGTACGGCGATTCGTGGGGCGCGTCAAGAAAAAGCAACTGCTCAAGTACGTCCCGAAAGAGGGTTGCATCATCGACGACAATCGCTTCCCGCGCAACCTCTGGACCTTCCTCGCCATTGGCGAGCACTACACAGGCCCGAACTGGAAAAACTCCGGTCTCTCCGCCTTCGAACTCGCCCACATCTTCTCCCACAAGCACGAGAAACAGGAACTCGAATGGGAAGTCTTCAAGGAGCACGAAAAAAAGCTGAAGCCCTACGGCCTATTCACCTGCGCCAGCAACACCGTCCTCATCCCCAAAGGCTTCGCCAAACCCACCGACGGCCTCCCCGCTGTCCGCGTCGCCTTCTTCAAGCGCCACATCGATCTCTACGGCGAAGAGAGCCTGCGGGGATTGAGATCACTGGATCCGGACGCCATACCGGGCTGGTACGGCGACCTGGAGTGGAACGAGCCGATACTGCCGCCGGGCTGGGAGGAGAATGTGGAGAAACTGACGGCGTTTCGATTCGAAAGGCTCACGAAATTGTTTTTGGTTTCCGGTTGAATTGGAAAGCTTTTCGGTAGAATGCTTTTCCGTCTTGACACTGCGATCCGGGGCGAGCGGGTTGGAGTTGCGACGGAAAAGTGATTGATTGAAAAGTGATTAATCTCGACTTGGACTATGCTAAACTGCCACACTCAAGGCAGGTGCTCCGTTGGGTATTGGTTGATCTCAATACTGCGCTGATCGCCTTGCCCATGAGGCTCAGGCAAGTATATGCGGCGATGGCTCCAGTTAAAAGCGAGGCGGCAATGAAAACATGCCCATATTGTGCGGAAGACATTCAAGACCATGCTATAAAGTGCAAGCATTGCGGTGAATGGCTGAATACCACCCAGGCACAGAACTCCAAAGGCGCGCCAGACGCAACCGCCAATTTGCAACGGGCCATTAGTGAGTCTCGAGGGTCTGATTCCTTGAAGTCCGATCATCTTGCAACTGGCACGTACGATCATTGCGCGCCCGCAAGAGAGGATCGCCCCCCTGACCTTCGGAAGATGGAGGCAATGGTAACGCGTGGGGTTCAAAGCGCAAGTAGTTCTGAGAATATCGACCAAGTCTCTAATACTACAGTCACCAAGAAACGGCGTGCCACCCCAATTGACTGGGCTTTTATATTCTTCGGGCTGGGGGCACATGTTGCCTACATAGTATACCGTGACAACCTCCCACTGAACACACTCGGATTCTCGGTGGGTTTCGGAGGGGCCGTTGGAGCAAGTCTAGTCGGAATAGCGCTTTTTGCCCCCCTCCTTATCTACTTCCTCAAAGTTAGAATCGGAACAGGGATTGCCATCGCCATTATTCTAACCCTTGGTCTCTCGTATTGGACAAGAGAAAGCGACATCCAAACTGCAACTTCCAAAGAATCGTCAACTCTTGGAGACGAGCAACTTGAGAACGCCAAAGGTGCCTTCAATACACTTTTCTCGGATGTGGAGCGCACCTGGAATGGAGGGGTGATCCCGGATCGAAATCACAGCGAAGCCTCCGTCGGAAGCCTGAGACCTTTACTGGATGCATTCAACAATTTCCTTGTCACACTACAAATTGAAAACACTGTAACACTTTAGCGGCCTGAAGTATCTATATGTAGTATTTTGTTGTATTGAACGTACATTATGTTGTGTGCAATAGTGTGCGCATGGCAAACTCGGTTTTTCAAGATATTGCGCTTGGGGCCTCGTTGACTGAAGAGGTGGCGGGCGCTATTTTCGAGCAGGGCCGGGAGGCGGTAGTCTTCGCGCTGCTCGCGCAAGCCAAGATGCTGGCCGAACAACAGGCGGCCCTGGCAGCGACCTCTCACGAGACGCCCTCCACACCCTCGGGCTCGAAACCGGTCTACACGAAGCCTCCAGCCTCCGGGCGCGGCAAGAAGAAGCCCGGTCGCAAGGCGGGCCACGTGGGCAGCCGTCGGCCGGCCCCGGAACATATCGACCGTACCGAAGAACACCGCGCGGCCTGCTGTCCCGATTGCGGCGGCACCCTCAACCGCTGCGAGGACAGTCGGACACGCTATACCGAGGATATCCCCGAGACCAAGCCCGAAGTGACCGAGCATGTTATTCACCGGGATTGGTGTTCCAAGTGCCAGAAGAAGGTTGAAGCCCCGGTGAGCGCGGCGCTGCCGGGCGCGACCGTGGGCAACCGTGTGCTGGTACTGAGCGCGTGGCTCCATTACTGCCTGGGCAACACGCTCTCGCAGATCGTGGACGTGTTCAACTTCCACCTTTGCTTCAAGGTCACGCCGGGCGGCTTGCTTCACATGTGGAAGCGCCTGGCGCAAATACTCCAGCCTTGGTACGAGGACATCCAACGCGAAGCGCTGAATTCCTCGGTGCTCAACGCCGACGAAACCGGCTGGCGTGTCGACGGAAAGACCCACTGGCTCTGGTGCTTCGCCAGCAACGACTTGAGCTATTTTCTGATCGACCAGTCGCGCGGCCAACCCGCGTTGCTGCGATTTTTCATCGAGGAATTCGAGGGCACTTTGGTGGCCGACTTCTGGGGCTCTTACAATGCCGTGGCGTGCGCCCATGCGCAGAAGTGTCTGGTACACCTGCTGCGCGATCTCGAACACGTCGAGCGATATAAGTCGCCTGGCGAGGACTGGGCCGCTTTCGCCAAGAAGTTGCGTCGCCTGCTCGCAGATGCCATCCGCCTTTCCCGGCGCGAAGGCGAACACACACCCGAAGCCTACGCCTCCCGCCGCGCCTGCTTGTCCAAGCGCCTTGATGAACTCAACGCCGTGCCTTGGGAGGACGGACAAGCGCGACGCCTTGTTAAACGTCTCAAACGCCACCACGATGAACTCTTTACCTTTCTGGACCAGCCCGGTGTACCCTTCGAAAACAACCTCGCCGAGCGTTCCATTCGCCCCGCCGTCATCCTGCGCAAGAACAGCTACGGAAACCGAAGCGGACAAGGTGCCGACACACAGGCCATACTCATGAGCGTCTTCTTCACCCTCAAAAAACGCGGACACAATCCAGTCAATGCAATTAACAAGGCACTCAAACAGTACCTGGAAAGCGGAGTGTTGCCATCATTGCCCGCAAAAATCACTTCAGACCGCTAAAGTGTTACAAAACACTGAGTTTTCGAAACGGCTCACAAAATTGGACCTCCGATCCATTTTACGTCCCGAAGCACTATGCTCCGCAGAAGATCGAAAGAAAGGCAAGGAACTTCTTGAAGAGGCTTCGCTTATATTAGATAAATACTCAACAACGCTTCGCGGTCGAATGACGGAGTTTACCACCGAGCTCGATAACCTGGACATGCCCGATGACGTAAAACGAGAAGTCATCGAGGGGTATAAGAATCGTCTACAAGAAGACGCCATTACGCCATTAAATGAGTTGCACCAGATTCAGCGTTCTTATATTCGCAAAATGTCAGATTTGCTAGCCTTCATGGACGGCCTGAAAGCAGGTGCCTACCCTCGCAATGAAAATATTATATTCTCTAATTCGAACGATCTCGACGAGTATAGACTTTATATAGGGAGTTTAGAAAAATTGGCGAACGATGAAGTAGAGTGCATGGCTCGAATGAAAGAACGAGCCCTGCAAGGGGCCACTAAATTCCGAAACACTGACCATCTGCAACTCTAACTCACTACTGAGCAAATCGCTGCGAGCCACGCGGTCCTTCAATTGCCTGCGCAGGATGTTGTACTCTTCTGTAGCCCCATAAAACTTGCCCGCTCAGGAGTTAACAATGCGCGTTCCTCGCCCGACTTGCCGTAACTACACGAAGACGCTGTTTCTACTTTTCGCAATCCTCGCCCCCATCGCCTTCGCCCAGTCCCCCACCATCACCACCGATCCCGTCACGCGCTATTTCCACATCACCTACCCGGTCCCCGCCGATGCGCCTGACTCGGTCAACGTCCATTGCTCCGTGTCCTCGTCGGGCGCGAACGCGTGGGTGCCAGCGCGCGTCACCCCGCTGGTGTCGGAAACGGCGCTGGTGATGGTGCCGAGTGAGGAGTGGACGCAGTGGGAATCCGAGGG
Organism: Candidatus Hydrogenedentales bacterium; assembly: GCA_044344195.1. Taxonomy (GTDB): domain Bacteria; phylum Hydrogenedentota; class Hydrogenedentia; order Hydrogenedentales; family JAEUWI01; genus JAEUWI01. The sequence continues at coordinate 9,136 of JBIJDL010000017.1, read as the reverse complement.
CCGCATCACGGAGCGTCGGGCCGCCGGGCTGTCGCGGACGGTCGTGTTCAATCCCTATCCGCAGGCGCAGTTGGCGGGCAAGGTGGACGCGGATTTCCGCATTGAGTTGCGCGGCGCGGCGGATGCTATCCTGGCGACCTACACAACGCACCTCGCCGCGGATCATTCGGATGTGACGTATATCGAGGATTGGTCGAAGGTTTTCCAGGCGGATCAGCTTCAGCCGGAGGGTGGCGATGCCGCGAAGTGGCAGTGGCGCACGAATTGGCCTGCCGAGCTGGGCATGTCGCAGGGGAACAGCCTCTACGGCCACGCGGGGGACACGGTGCCTTTGCCGCAGCTTTCCTATCCCCTCGATCTGAAGGGGTGGTACGCGGTCTATGTCAGCATTCCCGGCGCGATGAAGCTGCGCTTCACGGGAGACGAGCGGCTGGATACGCTTTCGAGTCGCCGGGGCGAGGAGGTGCTCTGGCGCTGGGCGAAGCTGGACCATCAAAACCTGGTGCTGAAGCAGCCCTACAACTACACGGGCTACACGCCCGCCACCATCGATTATGTAAAGTTCGTGCCGCTGTACGACGAGCAGCGGGCCGCGCTCGATGCGCCCTATGCCCTGCCGCGCGACAAGTTCATCGCGGGCTATTGGGAGCCCTATTCCTTCGCCTTCGTGGATGATGTGCAGGACGCCCTATGGCATCGGGAGTACCTCACGGCTTATCCCGAGGCGATGATCGATCTCGTGGACATGCAGATCGGCCGCTTCGGCATGACGGTGGTCTATGAATCGCGCCGGACGGAGATGCTCTACCACTCCACCATCGGTGATCCCATAGGCGACGTGGCCCAGCCCCTCACGGACAATGTAGGACGCATGCAGCAATTCACGAATACGCTCCAGACCTCCGTGCGCCATGCGGAAGAACTCGGCCTTCAGCTCCACGCCAATTTTGGCGCGAGCGCGTGCTACACGGGCACGCCCTTGCAAGGGCAGTTCTCCAAAGACCACCCCGAGTGGATGCGAGGCGATGCGCTCCGCTATGAAGTGCCCGAGGTGCGGGATTACGCTCTGGGCCTCTTTCGCGAGTCGCTGGAAATCGGCGCAAAGGGCATCTCCATCGATTACTGCCGCTATCCCGGTTGCATCGATGTCCCAGCCACCGCCAACGAGTTCATGAAGGCGCTGCGCGCGCTGGCCGAAGAGTTCAGCATTGCGCGCGGCGCACATGTGCCGATTCTCGTGCGCTTCCCGGCCCAGGGCGTGGATCAGTTCGAGAAGTTCGACTACGCCACCTGGGCGCGCGAGGGCTGGGTGGATTACCTCTGCCCGAGCAACATCCAGGGCCGCCACAATCACTTCGATATCGCACCGTATCTTGCCGCCGTGAAGGACACGAAGACGACCCTCCTCCCCACGATGGACGGGCTCGCCTGGGGCAATCCGTTGCCCGGCCCCTTCCTGTGGCGCGCGAAGCAGATCTACGATGCAGGCGCACCGGGCATGTATGTGTACCAGGCCGATGGCCGCGTCTTTGGCTCGCCGACGGACCGCCGCACCATGCGAATGCTTGGCAGCAGCGCCGCCATCAATCAATACTGGGAGGAAGACGCGCGCATGCGTCCGTCGCGAAGCAAGGGCATCTACGCGACGACCAACATGCAGATCGAAGGCTGGTGGGGCTGGCAGCGACTTCGCGTGTGGACCGAGGGCATCCCCTTCGGCGCGATGGAGTTTTATCTCGATGGCACGCTCGTGGACACGAAGCCCGGCCCGCCCTATCTCCTCGGTACAGAGGAGCACGATTCCGACGGGATCATTCCTCCCGGCGAACACGTACTGAAGATTCGCGCGCAAGACGGCGAAGGCTGGTTGGAAAAGGAGTTCAAGTTGCTGGGGGCCGGGTAAGACCAATAGGACGGATACGACCGATTGATCAAATCCGCCCTGCGTCCCATCGGTCCTATTTCACTCCATCGCGAAAAACTCAATCCCATAGCCCGGCACTTCCACGGTCTTCCCACCACCCAGTTCCAGCGTCACTGGATCCGGGTCGTAGTTGAGTACGGCGATCTTTCCGCTCTCCAGCACGCTGAAAAACGTGTGATCGGGCCGTTCCACCGCAAGGAGTTTCTGCTCCACGGGCGGCAGCACCTGCTTCTCGCTCAGCACCTCGCGCACGAAATCGCCATAGAGTTCCGTGGGCTCCATATCGCCACGAAAGCGATGAAAGCTTCCCTTACCGGTGTTGCCGCTGCTCCACGCCTCGAAGATCGCCTCCGAGCCGGAAAGGTCGCTCACCGAACCGCGCGGGAAGGAGGGATAGATCACCGTGCCGCCCGCCTGCACCCAGGCATCAATCTTTACCAAGGTCTCGTCCGGCAGCACCGTGCCCCACGCGAAAACCAGCACGCGGTACTTGCCCAGGAATCCATCGCCGATCAGGCGCTCATCCAGGTAGTCCACTTCCGTCACGCGCCGCACCGCTGCCGCCCGTGGGTTGAAACCCCAGGCATAGAGATAGCGGAAGGCGCTGTCTTCCAGTTGATTCACCGTTTCCGGATAGAAGACCGCCACGCTTGTCTGGCCCATGGCCCGCTCATCGAGCGCCGGCGCATAGCGCAGCCATTGCGCGATGGAGAAATCACTCCCCATAACGTTGCCATAATAGGTAAAAAAATGGTGTCCGTCCGTGTTCAATGTCTCGTAGATTCGCCCCGCGATTCCCCGCCCTGTGTGTGAGCTTGCCGGTTCATAGCCCAGCGGGATTCCGTAGTGTTTTGCCGCCGAAACCGCCAGGCGGGTCGCGTAGAAATTCTGCTCGTAGCTGTCGGTTTCATTGGTCAGGCGGATGCCACCGTCGATCAGCTTCATACTCTTCGTCTGGGCGCTGTAGTCCGTGCCCGACTCACGGAAGCCCCAACCGCCGGCCGACTGATAGATGGGCGTATTGGGCAGGGCCTTGCGCGTTTCCAGGGCCCACCATTCGCACCAGTCCGTCATGGTGTCGGTGTACCACGCCGTGAAATCGATGCGCTCCGCCGGCACCAGCATCTGCTCGGGCAGGCGCGGCTCTATCGCGTCGAAGCCTGTATACTCCGTCTTCCAGGCGGCGTTCAAGGCGCCGATATCGCCGTATCGCTTCGCCAGGAACTTTCGATAGTCGGCCCGCGCGTAGGCATCCCCGGCCCACCAGCCCAGGTGGATGTGCATCTCCTCCCCGGCCACGCCCCAGTTTCCGCCCGCGGGGTACTGGGACTCGCCGTAGTTTCCGCTCGGTCCCAGGCGTACGCCCTGCAGCACCCCCATGGGTTCATAGTGCTTGCCAAAAGCCTGAAGCACCCGGGTGACGTGGCGCCGGTGCGGCTCATAGCAGATGCTCTGCACCGCATTGATGACGCCATGCTCGAGGCAGACCATGCCCACGTTTTCTTCGCTCTTGATAAACCATTCCGGCAGGGCATAGGCCGAGCCCACGATGAGCAAGGGGAAAAGCTTCAGGTCGTATTCCTTCAGCTTATTCACCACCCCATCATAAAAGCTGAAATCAAATTGTCCCTCCGCCAGCGGCTCCAGGCGCTTCCAGGAAACATACGCCTCGATACCATTGAAACCCAGCACCTTCGCCAGTGGCGCAAGATCGTTCAGTTCATTGATCGAATCCTCCAGCGCCTCCATCCCCCCGCGAACGTCCACGCCCGCCGACGTCACCAGATCCATCGGCCGCTTGAGCCTCACCATGGGCATCACATCGCGCGGCACGGCGGCGGCTTTCGCAGCCCATGCTGCATCATCCTGCGGCGGCAGCGCGCGAAGGGCTGTCACGTGGTTGGCGCCCGTCAAGCGCACGGTCCATTCCGAGGCTCCAGCCACCGCCCCGAAATCAAACCACGCGCTCCTTCTCGCCCCCGTATTGAGCCGGGTGTAACTGCTGTGACGTCCCGACTTGAGCGCTCCGCCCGTGCCGGTGGCGACCGATGCAGACATGAGTCCCGCACCGTGGTCCATATACTCGACTTCCAGCACAAAACCTTCGGGAAAAGCCGGGGCCGCGCCGCGCAACGCCAGTTCCGTCGAGGCATAGGGGTCGCGCGAGGAGGGCACATCCACGCACCAGACCCCATCCTTCTCCGCCGTCGCAATGCCACTGGAAGCGATCTCAAAGCCGGACAGGCCTCCACCCGCTTTAACCTCGAACAACACTTCCGCCCCGACCGCCGCCGCACAAAACCACACCAGACTCAGAACCATCCCGACTCGAAACATTTTCTCTCCATTCATCGCCGCACCCATACCCGCGAGCGGGGTGGGATGAGGTAATTCAGTTCACTTCCCGATTCCATCAGCAGCGCCCCCGTAAGCCCGTCCGTCAGGCGGCCGAGATCCTCGCCGCCCAACGCGATCTCCGCAGGCGACGTATTGTAATTCTGTATCACCCAGCCCGTTTCCCCCAGCGGCTGCAGCGTGACCCGCGTGGGCGCCTCCACAAGCACCTCTCCCCCGCCCTGAAATACATGCCGGATGGCGCGGGCCCACGGTTTCGGCATATCGAGCATTCCCAGATTGCGGGGCGACAGCAGCACCTCATTCACCGCATCAAAATCGGCCTGAGTGAACATATGGATGTTGAGCACCGAGAGTCGCCCAGCACCCACGGCATGGGTGGTGAGGTAGGGCACCTTCTGCCCGTCCACCAGGGCCTCCAGCAGCACGTCGGCCGCCTCCGGCGCAATACGCCCCGCCAGATCAAGCCCCCTGGGCACTTCCACCGCAGCGCCATCCAATAGCACCGATTCCGTGCGAATTGGGCTGATCTCAGGCACGCCGGACAAGCCGGCAAGGCGCGCCAGTGACTCGCCCTCCGCCGCCGAGGCCAGGAGGCCCGTCGTCACCACCACATTTTTCCCCACGCGCAGGGAGGCTTCGATCTTCTCGGCGATGGCGGGGTCATGCGCACCATAGGTCGGCACAAACAGCGTCGGCGCATCCGCGGGATAAGCGGAAACAGGTATGACAGGCACACCCAGCATCCCCACGAAATCCATGATGTACATGTCGCTGCCCGGATCGCTGTTGGCCGGTTTGTAGGTGGCCACGCCGGTCACTGGCTGCGCGTCCACCGCGTTCGCGAGTCGCTCCAGACCGGCCCGTTCCTGCTGGAGGAGGGCGAGTCCCGGGTGGCGCTCTTCGATACCGGCCACACTGAAAAGCACGATGTCATTCGCCCCGGCCAGCACCGTCTGCCAGGCCTGCTCCACAAAGTCAAAGGTATCGCAGTCGCCGAAGTCGAACCAGGCAGCGCCCATCTTGCCGCGCGCCAGCGAGGCGATCCAGCGATAGTTCACAAAGCCCTCATAGGGCTGGGTGAACCCAAAGCGCTGGGTGTATTGTCCCCGTGATTCCGTGCCCACCCACACGCCGTCATAGAGCTGGGGCTTTCGGTTCGTGTCATAGCCAAACTGATGATAGCGATCGTAAGACTGGGGAAATTTTACGATCATCGTGATGTCGGGATTCTCCTCCTTCGCCGGACCGATAATAACCTTCTGCGAAAGCGACGTCATAAGATCGCGCCGGTACTGGCCCCAGCTCCGGCGACCCCGCGCCTTCTCCGATTCAGGACTGGTATCGCCGCTGAGTAGGAAGTCATCCACCACGAAGGTGTCGAAGACCCTCGCCGCACCGCGCACCGAAGCCTCGATGTCGGCCTGGGTCTTCGGGTTCTGGAAATTCATCCAGGCGAGGCCCTCGTTCGCGGCCACGCCCCAGTCACCACCCGGCACCGTGGCAATGCCTCCGGTGACGCGAAAGCCCGCTGCAACGAAAAAATCGTGGAGCAGTCGGGCTTCATCCTCGGCCAGGGCCGTCCCGCCGCGATTGACTTCGAGGATGACCCCGGCAATGTCCAGTTCCCGCAGCATCGCCACGGCCGACTCGCGTTTCGCCGGATCGAGCCAGTTACGGGCGCTGTCCACGGTGCAATAGGTTGTGAAACGAAGCGCGGGCGGTGAGAGCTCCTCCGCATGCGACACCAGCGCTATTCCCCCGAACAACGCCAGTAATGCCCCCGCACCCCAGCCCCGCCAACAAAACAAAGACCGATTGATCACACCCGTACTCCTCTCCATGCCAACGAATCCCCCGATTGCGGCTTGTACGTTGCGCCGAAGCATCCCCCGACAGGGTTCGCGAGCGCACCCTCTAGCTTGTCACAGCCTTGGGGGCGAAGTCACGATCAAAAGTATGAGGCGGCAGAGCCAGACTTCACCGGAATTACTTGGGTTTATAGCCGGGGCACTTCACGGCGTTGGGCCGCTGCGGGCGGGTGCAGGCCGTGCCGTAATCATACTGACAATTGTCACAGAGAAACTCCGTGGGGCATCGAAAACGCAACCACCACGATTGGAGACGACTTACAAGATTCTGCTGCGTGCTCATGGGCTCTTTCCGAATTGCTTTCGGTAGGCCGGGGGCGACATGCCCTCGATCTTCCGAAATAGTCTAGCAAAAATCTGGCGATCGGACATACCGGTCAGCCCCTTGCCAGTCCATTGGAATCAGAGGCGACCGGTTCGCCGACTGGAAAGTCACGACGGATCCCAAAATTTGTCGTCTCGAACTCAGACCCCGAGCGTCCGAATTCCATACGCTCATGGCGTCAACTCGGCGCAAAATAGTTGTCAATAATTCCAACCTTTTACGTAGCGGGAGCGCCTCCGCCCCGCTCATCAAGAGCTTCGAAATCCGTAAACACTTTAATAACTTAAAGATAACTCCACCAGAATTGATGCGGCACGTTTTTTTGCAGGCCATACGGACACGTACAACAGCACGGTCTGGGTCATGCAGACAACCCGTCTGCGGCGAACAAAAGGGAGGCGGGGATTCGGTTCGAGTAGAATTCATTGCGCACCGAAGCGCACACCTGTCAACTCAATGCGGGAAGCTTTTCGGGGCATCCTGAACTTAACTATTTCCAGAGGGAGAAAATATGAATACGAAGAGACTTTCACTCGCACTCGCATTGGGCATGTATGCACTGGTTTCGGCCGGGTCTGCCCATGCCCTTCTCCTTAACGCCAGCGGCACGATTGAATCGCACAACGAGGTGGACGTGTACACCGGCACCTTGACCGATGACGTGTTCAACGTCCGAATCTGGACCGATTCCTTCCTGAGCGCGTTCAACTTTGACCCCATCATCGCCCTGTGGGACAGCTCGGGCAACCTCATTTTCGAAAATGATGACAACCCCACCATCGAACCGGGAACCCAGACCTACTACGACTCCGGCATTTACATTCCCACGCTGGCTCCGGGTGATTACATTTTTACCATCACCTCGTTCGACAATTTTGCCAACGGGTCGAGCCTGTCCGACGGCTTTCTTTATGACAACGAAACGCCCGTTCCAATCGAAACATGGACCAATGGTTCGCAGAGTTTCTACAATGTCTGGTTTGAGGCCAGCCCCGTCCCCGAGCCCGCCACGATGACCCTCCTCGGAATTGGTCTCGGCGGCCTGATGCTCCGTGGCTCGCGCAAGCGCCGGATGAACTGAGTCGCCCCGACCAGTCCGAATAATGCAAGCAAAATGGCCGCCCCACTCAGGGCGGCCATTTTTCGTGCAACATTCGCGGACATTGTGGAGAATCATCAGGATGCGACCCCCGATTCCCCGACACTGCTTTATCCATTCTTTCCAAATCGCTTTCGGTAGGTCGGTGGTGACATGCCCTCGATTTTCCGGAACAGTCTAGCGAAATTACTCTGGTCGGGAATACCCACCCGCTCGCCCACCGCCGAAACGCTCAGGCCCGTCTCCCGGAAGAGACGCTTGGCGCGATCCACACGGATCCGCCCTACATAATCGGAAAAACTCATCCCGAATTTCCGCTTCAGCCGATGGCTGATGGCCGAAGGCGTCTCCCCCAACTCCGACGCCACTTCCTCAAGGGTTACGCCCTCCAATAGTCGGGCATTGACCAACGCAAAGAGCTCGGGATAGTTTGGCAGCGCAACTTCGCTTTGTTCGCGCGTCGCCGAACTCCGCAGGAAGCTGAAGAGGCTCATGGCGGCGTTCAGCAGCCCGCCGTCGTCCTGCCCCTCCGTCAGTGCCTCCATAAAAGCCGGATAAGCGGTCCACGCGGCGTCCACGGGAAGTCCGGTCCCCGCCAGACCTTCAAGCGCCGCGCTGGCCAGGGTGGCCACGCGGGCCCGACACTGATCAATGCCTCGCCCACCGCTGCGACGCAATTCCTCCAGGTCGCCCTGCATCAAGGCTCGGGCCTGCTGGAAGCTGCCTCCGGCCAGCGCGGCCACGATGGCGGGCACGGGCCCCGCCGCCACGGCCTCGCGTGACGTGGCGCGACGTCGTACAGCCATTGCGGGTTCTTCGGGCACGGGTTCCGACGCGCTTTGGTCCGGGGCTGAATCCCACAGCGCCTGAATCGCCTCCATCGTCCACTCGGCAATGGCGGGCACCGAGGCGGCGGGTGATCGGTGAATATCGTCGAGCGACACGGGCACATCTTCAAGATCGCGACCGAGGAGATTCTCAAAGCCCGCGCGTATATCGGCCTCCAGCGAGCGCTGCTCCTCCATGGGGCAGAAGGGCCCGAAGGTCATGACGAATTTCTCGCCCGGCAACACCGGCGCGGACACGCAGGCGAAACCCAGATGACAGATAAAGGGCATGGGACGGCGCTGGCGCAGGGCCATGTTGGCCGCTGTCGTCCGGGAGAGGCGGCAGGCCGTGCCGCCGCCCGGCAGTGATTGCACATGGCGACAGGCCCCGCACTGCCCCCACCCCACAATCCGCGCCCCTTCTTGATTGCGCTCGACAAAATGAATACTGAGGGGAACCCCCGCGCCCGTGGCGGCCCGAGCCAGCAGGGCCAGCATCGCGTCGGATCGCAGGAATTCCAGGGGAGTCACGGCGCGCACACCTGAAAGAGCGGCGTTGGCGCATCCTGCGTGGCCAGAAACATCGCCGCTCCGTGCTCCTTCAATACGCCCCGGACCCGGCGCTCCACCAGTTCTGGAGTGTTGTTCTTCTCGCTGATATGCACCAGAATAACAAGCTGGAGACCCTCGTGGAGCAGGCTGTGCAGCAGCGAGCACATGTCCTCGTTGGAAAGA
>JBIJDL010000230.1:0-9495 GCA_044344195.1 Candidatus Hydrogenedentales bacterium | reverse complement strand
CATCGAGATTCGGGAACATTTCCAGGGCGAAGGGCGCCTCCCCCCCATTCAGGAACTAGCCAGCGCTCTGGAGCGATAGTTCCGGCGCTAGTCCAGTCGTGGAAGAAATCTCCTGCGGCGTTGAAGTGACCGTGGGTACGCAATGATCAGGGCATGACGGGTCCCCATGATGTCGCGTGCACGCCCTCAACCGCGATCAGACTTCGCCGTCCGCGCCCGCCAGCAGGCACCGCAGGGCATCGCGCAGGGCGAGTGGCGCGCCGGGGCCCACCCCCTCTACTCGGGCCCATTCCACGATGGCCTCGTCGTTCAGCGCGGGAGCGCCCTCCGACTTCAACACCTCCCACCCTGCGCCCGACTCGGCTTTTGCACCGGGCAGTCGCAGCACCCACCAGTCCACCCACGGCGTTGTCGGCTCGCCCCCACCGATCTGATTCAACTTGCGAAATCGAAGGCGCGCATAGATCTCTTCGCGCCGGTCCGTCCATAGGCCGGGCTCCTCTTCCCCCAGGGCCTCGGCCATGCGGCGGCTGGACTCCAGCCCGAGGTAGTGGGTGCGCAGGGTGTCCAGCGGGGCGGCGTCGGCCGCCAGTGCTCCCGACAACGCGCTACCGACGCGGGGTTCTCGCGCCAGGTAGTCCGCGCAGCGGGACAGGGCTGGCCAGTGAAGCGCCAGGAATCCATTCCGCTCCGGAACGGCCAGCAACGCCGCATGGCGCCAGCAGGCGGCCAGCAGCCAGGCCGCGCTCTCGGGATCGGCGTTTCCCGAGAAAAACGCCGTCGCCCCGTCACGATAAACCTTCCTCGGTAATGAGCCCGCCGGCGTGTCCACCCCTTGTGCGGAGCGCACGGTCTGGAGATGGTGCGCCAACGCCCGCTGGGCCGCATCGGGCAGCCCCATGCCGTCCAGGGCGGCGGCACTCCACGCCGTGTCGAAGACATCGCTATAAACCGCAGACCCGACAAGAAGGGGCGCATGCAGTGCGGCCCCCGAAGTGGGATCGATACTCAGCAGCAGACTCAAGCACCATCGTTGCAGCAAAGTACTTTCCCCGCCGCTCTCCGGCGAGACCGCGCCCCACGCACCACCGGGGTGCGATGCCGCCGCTTCCAGTTCGGCCACGCCCTTTTGAATGGCAACCGCCAGGGTCCGGCGCAGCCCCGCCCGGCTATCCGAGGCTCCCAGGAACAGGGCCAGTTCCAGAGCACCATCCGAGACTGTGGGCGTGAGTTCCACGATACCGATGGCGCTCCCCAATATTCTTGCGGCGCCCGGAAGAGGGGCCGGTGCGGCCCAGCGGGTCCAGGCTTCCCAATCCCCGCATACGGTCCCCTGAACGATGTCATTGGTGGTGGCCGCGCCCATATAGAGGCCGGGCCCGGTTTCAGCGCAGGTGCCGCCGCGAACCCATTCGCGCACCCGATTCCACTGCGCCTTGCCGGGCGCTATCGGTCGCCAGTGTTCAAGCAGACGTGCCTCGCTATCGTAGCCGGCGGCAAAGCCATTCATGGCCCGGATCGCGGGCTGGTCCCCCGCCAGTCCGGGAACGAGACGGTTATAGGGCAAAAAAGATTGCGACCAGAAAACGCGGGTGGTTGAGGAAAAGCCCTTGAGCCGGAGACGCACCAGAAGCAGATCCTGATCGGGGATAGCCGCGACGGTCTGTTCGGCGCTCCGGCCTCCCCCGTTCTCCCTGTACTGCGTCACTACCACGAGTGAATCCGGCGCGGCGTACTGCTGGGTGACGGTCCAGTCTCCATGCGAAAAGTCCAAAGTTCCCTCGGGAGTCGTTATTTGCCATCGCGCGCCCGCGTCGCCCAGTAGCGGGGCAGCGCCGGGCCCCGGCCAGGAAAACTGCGCGAGGCCCCCCGAGTCATCGAGAGCAACCGTAATGCGACCGTTCCCCGTAACCAACGCAATCGGGGCTGCCGCATGGCTTGCGAAGGCACACGTCAGCACGCACAGCCCCACGAGCCCGGCCCGAATCACGGGACGAGTTCCGCGCCCAGGGCAACCCAGCCTTCGCCCGCTATCACGCCACCTTCGCCACCCGCATGCAGTTGGAGGGTGCCCCAGTCGGCGAAGGCGTCCAACATGGGCACAAGATCGGCCTTCACATCGCTTTCATTATAGCCCGGCAGCAATCCATCCTCCGCCGCGCGGATCAGGGCGTCGCGCAGCAGAGCCGTAACGGGCTTCCAACGCAGGTTGAACGCGGCCACGCCAGCTTCAGGCTCTCGCCGCGCCGTGGCCAGCAGTGCAGGCATGCGGTGCTCGTGGCTGCTCAAAAAGGCGGCGCCCTCCCGATCAGCCTGGGCCCATGCGCGGGCATCGCCCGCAATGGGGAAGAGCCAGCCGGTCACGTCGTCCCAGCGATGCTCCTGGCGGCTTGTCGGCGCGAGTGCCGCCAGCGCGGCGGGATCCGCCGCCCAGCCGGCCCAGATCGATTCCACCACCGGCACGTCTTCCTGCACGTCAATGTTGGCGATCCCGGCGGCCCATTCGCCAACGGGGGCTTGGTCGAGGGGGATGGGGCAATAGACCGCCCACCATGCCGCGAAAATGTCGCGAAGGGTTGTGGATAGTTCAGGCTTAAGCGCCGCCCAGGCCCAGCCGATCCCCTCCAGAGCGGCCTGCACCACCGGTGCACCCCGGTGGGTGTTGATGGTGACCATAGCCTCGGGCCAGCCAGCAGCATAGTGAAGTTTTGCTTCCGGATCGGCCGGTGCTTCGATACGAAACAACAGCGGGATCTGCTCTGCGGCGGCGATCTCCAGCGCGCCGGGATACGTCCCCTTCCAGGAGAGCCGGATCGCGTCATCTTGCGCATCGGTGCGCGGCACGGCCTTCCCGCCCGCCTGGACCTTGTCCAGATAGCCCTGGGACGAGGCCACCAGAAGAAATCCATCCTTCCAGGCCGTCGCGTAATCGCGCCAGAAATCGTCATCGTCGGCCTGCCGCAAGGGGCTGCCGAGCCAGGATGCGGTCCGCAGGGCAATGCCCGGTCGGAGGGAAAGACACCAGCCCTCATGATCACCCGCTATCAGAAAGGACTGGCCCAGCCAGAGGCGGGTCCGACCCGGTGTGGGGCGGACGCCCGTCATGCGGCAAATGGCGAGCGGGACTGCGTTGTGAAGGGCGGGCGACGCCCGACGCATCGCCGCGCTGGTGTTGAGATCGTTCCAATGGCGGAGAAAAGCGGGAAGGTCGGCAGCTTGAAGTTGCCAAGTGGCACTGTCCGCCACATAGCCCCCATCGGGGGAGGCGATCAACTGGCGGTCCAGGACCACTGCAATTAAGGCGATGACGGCGACCATCACGATGGCGGCGCCGCGGCGGATCCAATAACCGGTGCCGCGGTCAACCTTGTTGGGGACGGTGCTGGACTCGTTCTCGTTCATCGTTGGAATCAGTCGGTGCCCCAGATGGCATCTTTGGCGTGGGTCCGACGTTCTTCCGCCAAATTAATCTCCCGCGCCATTTCTTCTTTTAAGGCCTCGTAAGATTCGCGCGTCGTAGCCGAGGCGATCTGCGCCTCGAAATCGAAGCGGAGGGCCGCAATCTGCGCGTCGTACTTGCTGTCGATCTCCGCGAGGGCCGACTTCTCTTTTTCATTAAGCTTTCGCGTGGGGCCGGAGGCCGCTTCGAGGCGTTCCATGGCAAGTTCATAGGCGGTTTTCATGATCGTTTCCTTTATGCGTGCTCCTGCGAAACTTCACAGGGAGAATTCGTCATCCAGCACGGAGCTGATGAAGCGCTCCACGGAAATGGGAAAATAGCGGTTATCCGGGGAGATGAGCACACCGGTGCAAATGTCCTCACGGCGTTCCAGCTCGTCCAGACAGGACGAGAGGAGGTCGTCAACGGCCTCGTTGCCGTGGACAATTTCGAGGTACTCCGATTTGCACTCCATTGGCTTGCGCGGGAAACCCATGTAGCCGAATATTCGCCCGGAGAGGGCCATATCCACATTCTCGCTGCCAAAAATATCCTCATAGCTCGGCGAATAGTGGGATGGACGGATGAGGAATTGCGGCGACACCTGCACCTTCCCGCTGACCTTGGTGGTCTCGAAGCCGGACTCGAAGGAGGGTCCAAGACAGATATAGGGCAATTCGTGATAGCCACGGACGATCCCGTAGGTCGGTTTTCGAACAATAACCGTGCCTCGGAAGATACGGCGCATTTCTTCGGGGGTGAGACTCATCGTGGTGCTTGATTTCGGTTGGAGTGTGGTGCCGGTAAGTCGGTGCGGCGCGGGCTCATGCGTTATCCCGCAACGGGTAACCGTAGCTTAGCGAATCCGGTCTTGCAGCGCAACTATCCCACACTCGAGCACCCGGAGGTCCGTGCCGCCCGGGTGGACCTGGTAGACGACCGCCAGGCGCTCGCCCACCGTAAGCGCCGCCCAGTAAGGCGCGGGGATTTTCCACTCCGTCACAAGCACTTTTTCTCTTTCCACAGTGACTTCCAGCCCCACCAGTCCCCCGCCTTCCGGCACAGGCTCCGTGCGGATGATGGTGCCCTCGCCGCGCACCACGGGCTGGAGCGCATAGGGATTTAGACGGGCGCGCCGCACAGCAAGCTGGCTCAGAAGCCCCGCCGAGAGCAGAAAACCCACGATTACAAACATGGCCTGGCGACGGCTCATGCGCCCAATAGGCCGCCCCTGGCGCATCCAGGGGGTCTGGCGACGGGGCGGCGCATCTTGACGTTCGACATTTCGATGATATTTTATGGTCAATAACCTGCTCCAGAGCTCCCCACCCTCGGCGCGCAGCATAGCGCGTTTGGTGGCCGGTGCGCCAATGACCGGCGCATCCCCACGCCAGCGGGCTAGGGGCTCCCAACGGTTTTGAACGTTTGACTCAGGGGCGGGCTTTGTAGGACCATGCGCCTGTCACCAAAGGCGGGAGCCTGGGAGGAATCACAGGGTTATGAATATTTTTATCGCCGGCGGGGGACGGGTGGGCTTCCATCTTGCGCGATTGCTGAGCGCGGAGCATCAGGATGTCACGGTAATCGAACAGAATCCAGACATGATCGAGCAGATTGACTATGCCTTGGACGTCAGCACCGCCATGGGCGACGGCTCCTCCGTACTCTTGTTACAGTCCCTCAACGTGGGCAGCGCCGACCTTTTTGTGGCCAGTATGGGCAATGATGAGAAGAACTTGATTGCGGCGGCCACCGCGAAGGGCCTTGGCGCGAAAAAGGTCGTGGCGCGGGTGGACAATCCCATGTACATGGAGTCCAACATCCTGTACGAGACCGTGCTGGGAATCGACTATATTCTAAGTCCGGATGCCCTGGCCGCCCTGGAGATTGCCAACTACATCGAGCACCCCGGAATCGTTTCGACGCTGGAATTTGGCCGCGGACGTGCCCAGATGCTGCAACTGCGGGCGGCCAAGTCGCCCACGCGGGACGGCAAGACCCTTAAAGATGTGATCAAGCCCGGCAGCGGGGTGCTGCTGGCCGTAATCGAGCGGGACGGCACCTGCATGATCCCCCACGGCGACTCGGTGGTGGAACCGGGGGATCTGGTGACCCTGATCGGAACCCACGAGGGTCTCCGGGAGCTTCAGAAGCTCTTTCACGGTGAGGAGATCAAGCCCCAGCGCGTTGCAATCATGGGCGGCGGCACGATTGGCCTGCGCCTGGCCCAGGCGCTGGAAGACAAGATGAAGACCGTGAAGATCTTTGAGCGTAATGAACCCCGCTCCCATCGATTGGCGGAGAAGCTGGGCAAGGCCAAGGTGGTCTGCCGAGACGCCACCTCCCGGGTCTCGCTGGAGCAGGAACATGTGGACACCATGGACATGTTCGTGGCGGCCACGGGCGACGACGAGCGCAACATCATGGCGGCGGTACTGGCGAAGGAAGTGGGCGCGAAAATGGTGGCGGCTATCGTTCACCAGCCGGACTTTGCCCCCCTCGTAAAGAGGCTGGGCATTGATCTGGCCGTGACGCCCCGCGCATCCATTGCCGATCGCATCCTGAAAATGATGTTCCGGGGCGACGTGACCTCCCTGGCGATACTGGGTGATGGCCAGGTCGAAATCCTGGAGCTGGGCATCAAGGAAGGGTCACCGGCGCTGGGGAGTGAGATTAAAGAGCTTCGCATGCCCCGGGGCGCGCTGATCGGGACCATCCTGCGCGGAGACAAAGTGCTGATCCCGAGCGGCAACGACATATTGCAGGCCGGCGACTCGGTGATCCTGATCGTGGCGGCAAAAACGTTGGACGCCGTCAGAAAAGTATTGCTGAAGCGACAGTGAACTACCGCATCGTCGCCCGATATCTGGGACATTTTTCGCTGATCCTGGGCATGATAATGTTGCCATCCATACTGTGCGCGCTGCTGATGGCGGATTGGCTATCGCTGGTGGCTCTGGTCGAATCCCTGATACTTTCCGTCCTCGTCGGGCTGGCCCTGGTCTTCATCGGTCGCAGCGCGCGGGATCGGATGTTCCAGCGGGAGGGGCTGGCCCTCGTGGGGATCGGCTGGCTGATGGCGGCTGGCCTGAGTGCCTGCCCCTTCGTTTTTTCGGGGGTTCTGGGACCGGTGGACGCCTACTTTGAAGCCATGTCGGGCCTGACCACCACGGGTTCGACCGTGCTTCGGGATATCGAGCGCGTCCCGAGGGGCATCCTCTTTTGGCGCGCCTTCACTCACTGGATAGGCGGGATCGGCATCATTGTGCTCTTCATCGCCGTGCTGCCGTATATGGGCGCGGGCGGGAAGCAGATGTTCAAGACGGAATCGCCAGGGCCCGACCCCCGGGGCCTGCGTCCCCGTATCCGGGACACGGCGTCGGCCCTCTGGAAAATTTACGTGGGCATGACGGTAGTCCTGGCGGTCCTGCTGATGCTGGCGGGCATGAGTCTCTTTGACGCGCTGACCCACACCTTCAGTACGCTGGCCACAGGGGGCTTCAGCACGCGCAACGCGAGTATCGCGGCTTTCGACAGCGTGACCATCGAGTTCATCATCGTCGTGTTCATGGCCCTGGCGGGAGCCAATTTTGGTGTCTATTTTGCCATGCTCAAGGGCGACTGGTGGGCTCCCCTGAAAAATACGGAATTTAAAGCCTACTTTCTGATCCTGGCGCTCGTGTCGATCATGATCACCGTCAACCTGCTGGGCTTTCAGGGGAGCATCGGGCTGGACGCCCCCGAACCCCTTCCCGAATACACTCCAGCGGAAGCGGCGCGCCACGCCACCTTTCTCACGGTATCGCTGATGACGACAACAGGATTCGGGACCGAGGATTTCGACTACTGGCCTTATTTTTCCCGCACGTTGCTGGTCTTGATCATGTTTGTCGGCGGATGCGCCGGATCCACGGGCGGGGGCATCAAAGTGGTGCGCTTCATCATTCTCTTCAAGATGGCTTATTGGCGGGTGGAAAGCACCTTCCGCCCCAAGACCGTACGCCCGATCCGGGTGAACGGCCAGATCGTGGATGAGCGAATGCAGCAGACTGTGTATGCGTTCTTCTTCCTCAATATGGTGATTGTGGCCCTGGGAAGCCTGTACATGTCCCTCCTGGGCCTGCCCTTTCAGTCGGCGGTAACGGCCGTCATCACCACGTTGAACAATGTAGGCCCGGGACTTGAACACCTGGGTGGCATCGAGAGCTTTGCCATCATTCCATCCCACGGAAAGTTATTCCTGGCTATTTGCATGGTGGTAGGTCGGTTGGAAATGTTCACTATCGGCGTACTCCTGCTGCCATCCTTCTGGAGGCACGCATAGCCCGGGTCTCGATTAGTGATCGTCGGACTTTCCGGCCAAACGGACAGAATGGGCGTAGCCCGAGAGCTTGTCCCGCAGGATCTTTCGACCGCGATAGAGGCGGGACATCACGGTGCCGATGGGACAGTCCATGAAATCGGCGATTTCCTTGTAGGACTTTTCTTCGAGGTCAGCCATGATGACTGCATTCCTGAAATCTTCCGGGAGTTCCTCGACCGCGAGGCGGACCTCGTCGTCCAGCAATTCCATCATATTGTGGAGTCGGTCCTGATCGCCCGTGTGCAGGGCGGTCGGCTCGGCTGCTTCGGCACCGGTCAATTCCACGGAGAGGGGGGTGCGGGAACGCTTGCGGTATTCGTTGATGAAGGTGTTCCGAAGGATGGTCAGGAGCCACGCCTTGATGTAGGTCCCCTCCTTGAACTTTTCGTGGAATCGGAGGGCCTTAACGAGGGTATTCTGGGTCAAATCCTCGGCATCGGCGGAATTTCGGGTCAATCGCAGCGCGACCGCGTGGAGCATGTCCATATGCTCCAACACTTGCTCTTCGAATTCTTTTGAGCGCTGCACCAAACGATTTCCACCGGTCGAGGGGGTTTTCCCAAGCTCCTCCATGGCACGAACCGGAAATTCCGGTCCACACCCTTGACGGCCCCATCCACCTCGTTGAAAGATAGTATCAAGAAGCTTGTTGACGATTCAAAGCCCCGTGAGCAACTGAGCAGATATGCTCAACGCGGCCAGCACCTTAAAGTTCGTTCGGAATAACCCCAACGCGCGCCATGATAGCCGGAACCGGGAATTCGTGAGCAAGGATCAGAGGGCCAAATCTTCCATCGCCAGGATCCGTCCCCGGAGTCGCTCCCACCCCACCTGCTCCAGATTGGGGTCGTCTGCCAGAATGGCCTCGGCCCGGCGGCGGGTGCGATCCAGCAGACGGCCATCGGTGGCCCAGATGGCGGCATGGGGATCGTCGAAGCCCGCCTGCCGATACCCGGTCACCTCGCCCGGCCCACGGAGCCGGAGGTCGGCCTCGGCCAAATCAAAACCGCTGCTCGTTTCGCAGAAAATACGGATACGCTCCTGCCCTTCCGGCGTGGCGGGCTTGCCCATCAGGAAACAATAGGACTGTTCGGTGCCGCGCCCAACCCGACCGCGCAACTGGTGGAGCTGGGTGAGACCGAATTGGGAGGCGTTTTCGATGACCATGGTGGTGGCGTTGGGCACGTCGATTCCCACTTCGATTACCGTTGTGCTGAAGAGAACATCAATCTCCCCGGCGGCGAAGCGCTTCATGATGGCGTCCTTGTCGCCGGGATCGAGGCGCCCGTGGAGGAAGTCGGTCCGAACGCCCGCCAGCGGCCCCTGGGACAGGTCGGCAAAATGTTCCTCGACGGCGATACTGTCCTGACGCAGCTCCGAAGCCTCGACCAGAGGACAGACAATGAAACTCTGGAAGCCCCGTGCTGCCTGCCGGGCGAGGTAGGCGTAGCAGTCCAGGGCCTTGCTTTCCGTGATATAGCGCGTCTTAACCGGGCTTCGACCGGGGGGCAGGCTATCGATAACGGAAAGATCCATGCCGCCGTAGAGGGTCATGGCGAGACTGCGAGGAATGGGCGTGGCGGTCATGTGAAGGAGATCGGGGCTGGCGCCCTTGGCCGCGAGGGCCTCCCGCTGCTGGACGCCGAAGCGGTGTTGCTCATCGATGATGACAAGTCCCAGTTGGGCAAACTCC
>JBIJDL010000735.1:0-2582 GCA_044344195.1 Candidatus Hydrogenedentales bacterium | reverse complement strand
AACTGGAGGGCTCGCTCGCGACCGCGCCGTCTCGCTTGGGGATTAACCACGGTCCAGTTGCTCCATGAGGCTCATCATTTCCAGGGCGGCCATGGCGGCGTCGGCCCCCTTGTTGCCCGCCTTGGTGCCGGCCCGCTCGATGGCCTGCTCGATGCTATCGGTCGTCAACACGCCGAAGAGGATCGGGATGTTGCACTGGAGCGCAAGCTGGCCGATTCCCTTGGCCGCTTCGCCGGCCACATAGTCAAAGTGGGGCGTTCCGCCGCGGATCACGCAGCCGAGGGCGATGATGGCGTCGTAGGCGCCCGTGGCGGCTACCCGCTTCACCACGAGCGGGATCTCAAAAGCACCCGGCGCCCACACGAGGGTGATGGCGCTGTCGTCTATGCCATGGCGCACGAGCGTGTCCACGGCACCGTCCACGAGATTCTTCGTGATAAAGGCGTTAAAGCGCCCGGCAACCAGGGCCACCTTCTTGCCGGACGCCTGGAAATTTCCTTCAATAACCTGGGGCATTGACTACTCCTCGCGGTGCGGGCGGGCCGTTTACTCGGCGGTGCCTTCGCTGCGTTTCAGTTGTTCTTCGATCAGCCGGATTGCTTCGGCGGCATCGTCTTCATGGACGTACACGTCGCAGTCATCGCTGACGGGAAGGATGCTGTGGGGCAGGTCCGTCTCCAGCTTTGCCGTGATACCGTTTCCCGCCAGGAACGCGATAATGATGCTTGCCTCTTCGTCGGAGGCACAGGCCTGTACCGATACGAGTCCGTGGTGTTCTTCCGTGTTGCTCATGGTCGTCTCCCTTTCCTGGGTCTATCTTCCGTCACGCCCTCGCGGGCTTCTACCTCTACTTTAACAGATGGCCCATCTTTTCGCGCTTTGTATTCAAATATCTTTCATTGACCTTGTTCGCCGGGATCTCCAAGGGGACCCGGCCGGCGATTTCCAGGCCATACCCTTCGAGGCCGGCACGCTTCACCGGATTGTTGGTGAGCAGGCGC
Source organism: Candidatus Hydrogenedentales bacterium (assembly GCA_044344195.1). Classification (GTDB taxonomy): domain Bacteria; phylum Hydrogenedentota; class Hydrogenedentia; order Hydrogenedentales; family JAEUWI01; genus JAEUWI01. The sequence goes on along the minus strand of JBIJDL010000735.1, from coordinate 1,581 downwards.
ATGCGGCGCACCCCGAGATCGGTCAGGATCTGGGCCCCGATCCCGTACTCCCGCGGATCGGGATCGAATCCGAGGTGGATATTCGCCTCGACCGTGTCCATCCCCTGATCCTGGAGCTGATAGGCCTTAATCTTATTCACGAGTCCGATTCCCCGGCCTTCCTGGCGCATGTACACGATCACACCGCAGCCCGCCTCGGCGATAATCGCCATGGCCTGATTCAATTGATCGCCGCAATCGCAGCGGAGGGAGTGGAAGATGTCGCCCGTCAGGCATTCCGAATGGACCCGGACCAGCGGGGCATCGGCGTTGGCCACATCGCCCATAATCAGGGCGAGGTGTTCGTGATCGTCAATTTCCGTCTCGTACACGATAAGGTGGAAGGTGCCGAACTCTGTGGGCAGGATCGTGTCGGCCGCTCGGTGGACCAGCTTCTCCTGGGCCTGGCGATAGCGAATGAGTTCCTGAATCGTGCAGATCTTCAGGCCGTGCTCCCGTGCAAACAATTTCAATTGGGGCAGGCGCGACATCGTGCCATCTTCGTTCATGATTTCGCAGATGACGGAGGCGGGCTGAAGACCGGCCAGGCGCATCAGGTCGATCGAGCCTTCAGTCTGCCCCGCGCGGACCAGGACGCCGCCTTCGCGGGCGCAGAGGGGAAACATATGTCCCGGACGCACGAGATCCTCGGCCGTGGCGGCGGGATTACAGGCCGCGGCCACGCTTCGGGAGCGATCAGAGGCGCTGATGCCGGTGGAAATACCCGACGCGGCCTCGAAGGAGACATGGAAGGCGGTATTGTGGGGTGCCCTGTTCTTCACAGTCATGGGCGGCAACTCAAGGCGATCCAGGGCCTCCGCTGTCATGGGCATGCAAATGAGCCCACGACCGTGGCGGGCCATGAAATTGATGTGGTCCGGCGTAACCTTCTCCGCCGCAAAAACCAGGTCGCCCTCGTTTTCACGATCTTCATCGTCCACCAGAATGATCTGGCGTCCTGCACGAAGCTCGTCAAGTATTTCGGGTATGGAACTGAGCATTAAGCCTCCTGGGCGAAACCGTGACGCTTGAGAAAATCAACCGAAATCGGTTCCTTCTTGCCCTGCTGCATGAAATGAAAAATGTGTTTGCCGATCATGTCGGCCTCCAGATTCACCGGGTCGCCCGGAGCGCGGCTGGATAAGACCGTCTTCGCGAGCGTGGCGGGAATGATGGCCACGCTGAAAACATCCGCTACAGGATTAACGACTGTGAGGCTGATCCCGTCAACAGCCACCGATCCCTTTGGAATGAGATACTGGGCCACGTGCCTCGGCGCGCGAAAATGCCAGACCTGAAATTCACCCTGATCGTCCACCCCCGTCACCTCCCCCACGCCGTCCACATGCCCCTGGACGAAGTGGCCGCCAAAACGCCGACTGGGTGTCATGGCCCGCTCCAGATTCACTTTGTCACCTGCCTTGAGACGCCCCAGGGTGGTCTTCTCGAAGGATTCCGGGGAAACCTGCACGCGGAAAGACTTCTTGTCGAAAGATACCGCAGTCAGGCAGGCCCCGTTTACGGCGATGCTGTCCCCCTCGG
>JBIJDL010000229.1:0-9522 GCA_044344195.1 Candidatus Hydrogenedentales bacterium | reverse complement strand
GAATTTTACCCGACCATAGCCTGAATTTCGCACTGGTCTGGCAAGGTGGTGTTGGAGAAGTGCTCGCAGGCACCCCGGAACTTCGGGGCCACTGCGGACCATCGACCCGGGAAAGGAACGCCTGCCATGGGTATGATACGGTCAATCATCTGCGCGTTGTTCGTGCTGATTCTCTGCAGTGCTCTCCCCGTGAATGCCGAGGATCCCAACCCGCCCAGCATCCACTCCACCTCCGGCGCGTGGCCGATTCGACGCCAATGGACCCCGGAAGAGACCGCACACTACGCCCGCTGGGTCGAACACCTTTACAGGATGAAGACCAGGGGCACCGTGGAGCAACGCATCGGGAAGCTGGAACGGGTCCTCACCGATCCCGAGATGAACCTACTGGAAGATCCCGCGTTTCTCGGCGAGGGGTCGAACCCTCAACTGCCCGCTGGCACGATCCGCGCCATGCATGGATTGATGGATTGCGGCAAGTTCACGGCCTTCATGCCGGCCTACTATGCCTACCGCCGGGCTTTGCCCTGGATGACCTCGGTCGTGCGCTCGGGCGGCGGCGACATACGCACCTCCACGTTCAACACGCCTGCGGGCGCCGCCAACAGTTTCACGTCCGGTTCGGTGGGACAGTTCTTCGGCAACGCCGTGGGCTCCTTCATCTCGGGTAACTACCGCGTGAATCTCGATGGGCCGAATGCGGAGCAATCGGACACCGTGCCCGTGGCGCTGAACCGGCAATACCTCATCCCAGGCTGCGTCAACTACATCGACGGCCACTGCCTGCTGCTGGCGAGCGTCTCCGAGTATGGGGAGCTGCGTTTCATCAACTGCAGTACCACGCCCACGCGCGACATCTTCACGTACAACGGCATGAACACCGTGTCGGGCATTCCGCCGCGCGGCGAGAATTCGGACCGGCCCTGGGAAGGTTGCTTTCAGGGCTTGCGCGTCTGGCGCTATCCCATCGCCGAGACCGACGCGACCGGGCGCGTAACAAGTGTGCGCCGACGCACGAATGAGGAAATGAAGGTCTTCGGCTTCTCCACCGAGCAGTACGAGGTCATTCGGGAAATATACACCAACCAGGTCATTGCCGTGGGCGAACTGCGGCCGAAGAGCTTCCACGATTTTCTCCGGCTGCGCATGAAGTCGGTAGACATCATCGTGCCGGTTAAATTCATGGAAGAGTGCGCGGACGAGCTTCTCGACGCCTATGTTCAGCGTGCGCGCTTTGTGCAGGATGCGTGGCGCGACGTGCGCAACAGTGGCCCGATCACCTTTCCAGAGAATCGCGGCAACGAGAACATCTTTCAAGCCCTCGGTCGCTGGGAAACCTGGAGTTCGCCGTCATCCGACATCGACCGCCGGAACAAATACTTCTACCTCGCGGACTGGATGGAATTCGCCCTGCGCCTCTATGCGCTCATTCCCGCTTCGATTGACAAGACCGGTCTGGAAAAGTACAGCATCCAGAGCCAGTCCGATCTGGCGGTGGCGCTCATTGCGGAGAAGAACCGCATATTCGCTGAGCGAAGCATGACGTACACGAATTCGGCCGGTGAATTGGTCCATTTGACGCTGCTGGATATCGAGCAACGACTCTACGATCTGTCCTTCGATCCGAATCATCCGCCGGAACTGCGCTGGGGCGCGCCACTCGGAAGTGACGAGCGGGCATCGGCGCCGGTGACCTGCACCCCCACGCCGGGCGGTGGAAGAATCGCCATGGAAGACGCCTATGCCCGGCAGGCCTATTACCGCGTCCTCGGACAACGCGAGACCGACGCGAGTTACCTGAGCGACATGTTCACCACCGGCTTCCCCGTGCGCGACAAACTGGACGCCCAGGTTGGCAAGTGGGGCCCGTCCGCGCCCGTGGTAATTGCGGGAAACAGCGCGACGCCTGCGACGATCCCTGCGCAAGAGCCCGCGCCTGCGGCGGTACCCGAAACTCCACACGGTCCGAGTATCGACACGACCCCACCCACGTCAGCGCGCACAACCTACCGGGGCCTCGCCCACCGGGAGCCCGTCGCCGCCCCCCTGATCCAAACGGTTTCCCTGACCGATCGCCCACAGCCCGCCCGTCGGGAACGGCGTGACGCCGTCCGACCGCGCATCGGGCGCTATCGCTGAGCGGCCCGCATCCTGCGCAGCAGAATTCTCTGTGTCATACGCCAGGCAAATTCATGCGTTTGTTGCGCTGTCCTTCGTCGGGGCGGCCGTGCCAAGACAATCCTGAACCTTCGCGGCGATGGCACCCATCGAAAAGGGCTTCTGAATAAATGCAACACCCTCAGCCAGTACGCCGTGTTCTGTAATAATATCCGCCGTGTAGCCCGACATGAAAAGACACTTCAGCTTCGGGTAATGCAAGTGAATTTCCTGGGCCAGATCCCGGCCATTCATCTCAGGCATGACCACGTCCGTAATCAGCAATTGAATCTGGTCGCCCCATTCTTGAACCCAGCGAAAGGCCTGGGCTGGAGTACTCGCAGGCAGAACGACGTATCCTTGCTTTTCCAGCAACAAGGTCGTGAGTTTGAGAAGTGCCGGCTCATCGTCAACGAGCAGAATTTTCTCTCCACCTTGCGCGGCGCCGTCATGATGCTTCTCCGACTCCAACAGTCCGGCACTTTCTGCCATACGGGGCAGGAAAATGGAAAACTTCGTGCCCTTGTTCAGTCCGCTATCTACGGTAATGCAACCGTTGTTCTGCATGACCGCTCCGTAGACTGTAGCCAGCCCAAGCCCCATGCCATGACCAAATTCCTTGGTGGTAAAGAAGGGGTCAAAAACCCGGGCCAAGGTGCTGCCATCCATCCCGCAGCCATTGTCCGCCATGGACAGCTTCACGTACTGCCCGGGCACGATCCCCGGATGCCCCTGACAGAATTCCTCGTTAACGGTGGTATTTTCACTCTCAATCACTACGGTTCCCGAACCTTGGATTGCATCTTTCGCATTGCCACAGAGGCTGACCAGAATCTGGTCAATTTGTGTGGCGTCTGACTTGACCATCCAGAGATTTGCGCCTGGTCGCCAGTCAAGATTGATCTTCTCGCCTAAGAGCTGTTTTAGTGGACTCAGCAGCCCTGAAACGACCCCATTCAGATCAACGGGTCTTGGCAAGATCGCTTGTCTTCGAGCGAATGTCAATAATTGCCGTGTGAGATCGGACGATCGTCTGGCGGCGCTGCGAATCTCTGTAAGATTGAAGCACAAGGGATGCTCTGGCTCCAATTGTGCCAGTGCGAGATCCGTATGACCGGAGATAATTCCGATCATGTTATTGAAATCATGGGCGATTCCCCCTGCCAGTTCTCCGACCGATTCTATTTTTCGCGTCTCCGCAAGTTGCTTCTGGAGCTTCTCACGTTCTTCCTCCGCTTTCTTACGCTCCGTAACGTCGCGCGACGAAGCATAGAGGCACGTCACGCCGTCAATATCAATATCGCGGGCGTTTATCTCGACGTCGATTACGTGTCCGTCCCGGCAACGGTGGCGCGTTTCAAAAACAGCCGGATTGGCCATGAATTCCAGCGTTCGTTCCTTCAGTTCATCGGGGGACCACTGCGCATCCCAATCGGTTGCGTTTCGCAGCGCCGGGTCATCCGGCGGGTAACCAAGCATGCGATAGAAAGATGGGCTCGCTTCAAGAAGGTCACCATCCCGGTTGATAACGTGGACACCGTCGCTGGCCGTGTCAAGCAGTGAATTATAGTGGGCCCGGGCTTTGACGAGGGACTCCTCCGCCTCCTTGCGGGCAGTAACATCCTGGATAATCGAGTGCAGTAGCCCTCGCTCGCCGAAGCGAATGCTGCTGGACGAAACCTCCACGCTTTGTATCGAAGCATCCGCCAGGCGGTGCTTGAAGGAGAAGAATTTGCCCTCGCCTTCCCTGACCGTGCCCATGGCTTCCCGTACTTCGGCTTCGGGCAGGATGTTTATCTCCTGGATATTCATAGCCAGCAGATGCTCTCTGGAATAGCCATAGAATTTTACTGCGGCGCCATTGGCGTCGATGATTCTTCCGCTGTCGGGTTCTATAAGCAGCATGATGGAGGTGTTCATCGCAAACTGATTGCGGTAAGACTTTTCGCTTTCACGCAGAAGATCGGCCGCGCGCTTTCGCTCGGTGATATCGACATGGGTACCGAACATCATCAGCGGCTCGCCGTCTTCGGTGCGGGTCATGAGCCGCCCACGATCGTGTACCCATATCCATTGGCCGTTCTTATGCTTCATCCCGCACTCAATATCGTAGAAAGGCAATTCACCCCTGAAATGCCTTTCCAGGAGTTCGGCCGAAAGGATCAGGTCATCCGGATGAGCCAATCGCTCCCAGGTCTTGATGCTCACCGGAGCCAGCTCGTCCAGCGTATAGCCGATGATCTGTGCCCATTCGTCGTTGAAAACGGTTTCACCCGTCTGAACGTTCCATTCCCAGGTACCCGCGCGGGTACCCTCAATAACCCGCTCCAGGCGCGCGTACTCGTCCTGTAACAGCACCTCTGTGAGTTTGCGCTCGGTGATGTCCCGATTACTCTCGCGGCGGCCCAGGTACCGCCCATCCTCACCGTGGACGGCAGTACACGAGTGGCCAATCCAGTGGATCTCGCCGTCCGTATCAAGAATCCGAAAATCAATGCTGAAGTCCTGAAGACAGTCTTTGCAAAGGGTCTCCTCGTAATGGTCCGCCACCATTGGACGATCGTGCGCGTGCGTAATTTCCAGAAGGAGTTTCGGGTCCTCCATAAATTCGGCCGACGTGTGCCCGGTAATGCGTTCACACGAAGGCGAGACATACTTGAACATGCCGTCGGGGCCACGCCATGCTTCCCAGTCGTAGGTAAAATCAGCCACCATACGATACTTCTCTTTACTGTCCCGTAGCTCCAGCGTCAATTCCCGCGCGATGCACTGCGCGCTGGTGCGCGTATTGATCAAGGCCAGCACCAGGCTGTACAGCAGAGCACTGATGGTGAGCCCCCCGAGGAGGACGAGCCAGACCGACCGGGTCGCATACGAAAAGATCGGCAATTCCGCTTGAGTGAATCTCAGCGTCCATCGGTGACCTGCAATGTCTACGGCACTTTGCCACGACAGGCCCGCCTCGACATCCGCTGTATCGTCCGTCGCGGGACGACTACGATAAAGCAGGGTCTCTTCGGTAAGGATTTCGCCATCGAATACTTCGAGATAAATGGGCCGGTTCTCATATTGAATATTCCATCCGCCCAGTGTCCCGGTCATGAGATCGGCCATCCGGTAAGGGCTGTATACCCAGCCCTGGATAGCTGCGCGCCGTTGGTCTACGGTTTCAATGGGCATTCCATGGCGGTAAATGGGCAGGTACATCAATGTACCGGCCTGTACTTCGCGGCCAATTTCCTGCACCAGTGTGACTTTCCCGGAAAGGGCCGTGGAATTCTCATCGCGAGCCCGTTCCATCGCCACGCGCCGAACAGGCTCGGAGAACATGTCATAGCCGAAGGCACGAAGATTTCTATCTCGGAAAGGCTCAAGATAGACAATGGAGGTGTAGATCTCCCGTTCCCCGGGAGGTGAAAGTTGGTAGTCCGGAAAGCCCTGGCGGCGGACCTCCTCCACGTGTCGGGCACGGTCCTCGGGCAGGATCAACTGGGCAAACCCTACCCCCTGAATCCCCGGGAGGTTTTGATCGAGCCGAAGACTCCGAACAAATTTCATCCATTCGTCGCGCTCGACCGTTTCCGAAGCGTCAAAAAGAGCTGCGCCACTGTGAAGAATCTGGTCACAAGCGTCAAGTCGGGCGGCAATATTGAGACGTATCTCCGTGCCGCTGAATTCAAGGTCTCGTTGCGAGGTAGCCCGAACTCCCCTCATAAGAGAGACAGCGATGAGTACTGTAACGAAAATCCCCGCCAGCAGAAGCGCATGTGCCCAAAGTTTCCTTCGGGAATTGGTGATGGGAAAAAGGTCGCGTGCGCCGCGAGAAAAAATGTGGAGCAATCGGGCGAGGTTACGCGAGGATACCAGGAAGGCAATTCTCATTCAAAGCGACTTTCGTCATCGTCAGCGTCCCGATGTGAGATCCCCGACCAACAGGACGCAAGACTATTGTATCGCGCCATCACGCTTCTTGCAAGCATTGGTCTCAAATCACCGCGTGGAGAGATCGAGCAAGCGCTGGCGGCACTCTCCACGTTCTATCAACCTGTATGACGGGATTGCACTAACCCGAAATCGAAAAACCCGAGTCCGCCTTCTGGGCCGACTCGGGTCTCGAATGATTCTTGATGAGAATTGGACTACTGCGGGTTCGCCACCGCCGCCGTGCCCGCCGGGATTCGCGTAAGCGGGCGGCCATCGATGAAGATCTCGTCCATGGCCACCTCCGCGGTCACGTCACGAAAGCCTGTCGTGAGTTCAAGCTTCTCGCCCTTCAATTCCCAGGCGCCTTCGTGCTCGTCGTTGATGACGAGCTTGCCGCCGGCTTCGAAGCGCATCTTGAAACGGCGTCCCATCTGCCAGGTGGTGCCGGTGAGGGTTTCCGCGGTCAGGGGTTTGCCATAGCCGGCCCACTTGTCCGGATTGGGATCCTGAGGCTTGAAGTCCTCCGCCTTGTAGGGTTGGCTGTAGCTCAGGTAGCCGATGAACATCTCCTCATGGGACTGCTCGCCAAACGTAACGCTCGCGTTGGGATCGGGATTACGCGGGTTGAACCTTGAGTTGTCGAAGGCCCCCTCGCATTGAATCCGCGTACCCTTGGGCATGGGGATGGGTTGGTCCAGGTAGTACATGGGCTGCCAGTCGAACTCGTACCACGGCACGGAGAGCAGCGTCTCTTTCTTCTCATCGGGATAAGTGGCGTCGAAGCGGAAGCGGCTGCCGCGATAATGCATGTGGGGCGACAGGCCCAGCAGGGTGGCGTCGTCTCGGAAGCGATAGCCCGATTCCACCACGTGGTCCGGGGCATTCGGCGGGATTTCAAACTCGGTCTCGGTGGCGGCGCGGATGTGGAGCACTTCGGGGGGCGGACCGTCGTGGTAGTAAAGGGCCATACGCGTCTGGTCCTCCACCGCTTTACCCACGGTGTTATAGTGCATCTGAAACACAAAGGTGGAGCCCGCCGGAACGAACTGAGCGGTCCCCTTCGGATAGGCTTGAATGTTGCCTCCGGGCAGGTAACTGGCGAAGAAGCCATCCAGACCACCCTTGGGGTCGGGCTGCACATGACGGTATTCGCGGGGATACATAATGAAGATCAGGGCGTGGTGCACGGCCTCCATCGCAGTGGGGATTACCTCCACCCCCCTGAGCCACTTGTCCTCGGTCAGGCCCGAGGGTACATTGACATAGACATAATCCAGCACCCCTGAAGCAGGTAGTTTGTGGGGTTCAGGTAACTGCACGATGTGGTCCGGCTCCCCCAGGGTCCAGTTGCTGTCATGGGCCACGGTGTAGGTCGCGAGGGGATCGTCGGCGCTTTCCTGTTTCGCGCCCTGCTCCACCCAGGTCATCAGCGTGCGCGATTCCTCGACCGAAAGGTCCAGGGAGTTGTGAAAGGTCTTGTGCTCCGGATCGGCGTGCCACGGGGGCATGCGATCCGTGCGGAGCGTCTCGCGGATCATGTCGGCCCAGCCCGCCACCTTCTTGTAGCTGCTCATGGCGAAGGGACCTATGCCCCCTTCGGAGTGGCAGTTCACGCATTTGGCCTGAAGGATGGGAGCCACCTCGGATGCATAGGAGACGGGCTTGTCCTCGCCAAAGCTGATGAGGCAACCTTTCGTCTCCACGGTCCGGGGTACGATGGCTTCGCCGGCCAGATGGGCCTTGAGCACCGTCTCCAGGTAGCGGTTCTCCGCCACCTCTTTCTGGGTGCCGTAGTTGAAGCGATCATCGACCGGACCTCGGTAGAGGATTTTCCACTTCTCCTGGGGATCTAGCACCAATACCTCGGCGGTGCGCGTGCTGCCCAGGCTCTTCACGATCCGTTGGGTCGGATCCTTCAGGATGGGCATTGAAATGCCGTATTCGGAGATATCCGCTACGATATCGACCCGGGCATCCTGCGAATTGGCGTTGAGCATGTAGAAGACGACCCCAGCCTCCGAAAACTCTTCCCGAATCCGGTTCAACTCTGGAACACTATTGCGTACAATGGGGCAGCCCACCCCGTGGGTATAGAGGACCACGGCTGGCGCATCGGCGGCCCGGTAGAGTTCTACTGAACGACCGGTATGATCCAGAAGACGAAAATTCTCTGCCACCGCGATCGGCACGGAAACGGCCTCGGGCGGCGCTTCGGAGGCCGGGGCGCTCAAGACGCCGAGAATCGTGCAGGTGAGCAAGACAATAGATTTCATGCTTATACATTCCTCTTTTGGTAGTTTGAGGTTGGACTACGCAGAATGGATTCAGGTTTTGCGCCTATCCATACCACATCGGGCACAAAAAAGGGGCCGGTACCCGAAGGTTCCGGCCCGAAGTGGTCGATTGTCAGGAAACGATTAGGAAACCAACTGGGACAGCATGAGGATGGGCATGAAGAGCGCGATTACGATACCGCCCACCACAACACCCATGAGGCCGATGAGGATGGGCTCGATGAGGCTGGTCAAGCTGTCCACCAGGGCTTTCACTTCGGCGTCGTAGAAGTCGGCGATCTTCGCCAACATGATTTCCAGGGCACCGGTCTTCTCGCCCACGCCGATCATGCGGGTCACCATGGAGGGAAACACTTCACTGCGCATGAGGGGATCGGCCAGCGTATCGCCGTTGCGCACGCTGTCGGCGGCCTCGCGGACGGCCCGTGCGAACACTTCGTTGCCCGCGGTCCGCTCGGTGATTTCGAGGGCCTGAAGGATGTTCACGCCACTGCGTGTCAGGGTGCTGAGGGTGCGGGTAAAGCGGCTGATGGCCACTTTGCGAGCCAGCATGCCGAACACGGGAATACGCAGGCGGGCCTTGTCAATATTGTATTTTCCAGTTTCCGTCTTGCCATAGGCCTTAAGAGAAAACGAAATAGCGAAGGCCACGGCGACCATCGTGGGAACGGCGTACCACGTGCGAAGGAAATTACTGATGGCGATGAGAATTTTCGTCGGCGCGGGCAGCTCGCCGCCCATCTGCTCGAAGATCGTGGCGAACTGGGGCACGACGAAGATGATGAGGCCGGAGGCGATAAGGATGATCATACCGAAAGCCACGACGGGATAGGTCATGGCGGATTTGATGCGGCGCTTCAACTCTTCGGAAGCTTCCAGGTAATCGGCAAGCTGTAGGAGTACGCCGTCAAGGTCACCACTCGCTTCACCGGAGCGCACCATGCTCACATAAAGATCGGGGAAGGCCTTGGGATATTTACGCAGTGCGTCGGAGAAGGTTTCGCCGGACTCCACGTCCTGGGCGATGGCGTCAATGATGGCGCCGAAATTCGGATCTTCCGTCTGATCGGCCAGGATGTCGAGGCCCTGCATGAGGGGTAGACCGGCGCTGACGATGGTGGAGAGCTGGCGGGTGAACACGAGGAGT
>JBIJDL010000012.1:0-30518 GCA_044344195.1 Candidatus Hydrogenedentales bacterium | reverse complement strand
ATCGTGACCTGAAAAATTCACGGCTGGATCGGTAGATGTGGTGGTACACTGATGCCGAGGGCATGGGATTCTGTGCCGCGCTTCAATCAGGAGGGTGCCTGTTGTGTCCATTTTGATACTCGCTATAGCAGTGCCATTTCTCGCGATCATGGCCGGGGCCGGGCTTTGGCTTTTAGGGCGCAACGCACCCATCTTCAGGCTCAGCGACCCGATTCAACCAGATGGGAAGAATGACTTGGACAACGCGACTCTCCAGGCCTATGCCGCCCAGGTTCAAGCCGCAACGGGTGGTCAAGACCTCGGGACACGGGTCCGGAGGCGGCTGTTACTTTCGTTGACCGGACTCGCTATGCTACTGGGTGCGGTCGCGGGAACGCTTTGGGTTGTCCAAGGATAACAAGAGGTATGAAGAACATGAACCGATACGCAAGCATTCTCGTCCTGGTCGCCGCCGCGCAATTCACTTTTTCGGAAGACACAGTGCAGATCCTCACCACGGGCCTGCACCACGGCGAGGAAGTCACCGCCGAGTCGGGTCCCGACTGGTGGGGTATCTTCCCCGAAGGCGACGGCTTCACGCTGCAGCAGGCACCGGTGACCATCACCAACGAACATGACGTGATTCTGGACGAGGAAGGCCAAGCCACGGGCAAGTTGGTCAAGGTCCCGCAGGAGGCGGAGCCGGTGTTGCTGGTGCATGGGGTCAAGGGACTGACGGCGGGCTCCCTGAACTCAGTACGCCTTGAATCCTCGCAGTTGTTTCTGTACCCAGGTCAATTCTTCGCGCTTATATTCTCCAATGACGGCAACCAGTCTCAAACCGCAAGTATCGTGGCACAAGGCGAATCAACCAGAATCGACTACGACACTCCCATATTCACCAACTACCGTTTGCTTCTTCGATCCCGTGAGAATCAGGAAGTTCACGTTCAAGAAATTGTGGTCGTTGAACCATTCTGGACAGGTTCAGCTCCGACAATCGTTTGGGCAGGGGATCTTGATCGTGATGGAATGGTCGATATTCTACTCGACGTAAGGGAGCACGAAAGTAACAGGCATTATGTTCTCTACCTCTCCGGTGCCGCGAAAGAGGGCGAGCTGGTTGGCAAAGTGGCTGAGTGGAAAACAATGGGGTGCTGAGTAACAGACCGGGCATGACTCGCCAGCCCCGGGTGCCACCTCAATCCCGCCTCAGCGGGTTTGGGTGCCCTGATCCACGGGAGCCCCTGCCTGCACCGATGATCAGACCGGGCTTTTTGTTCCTTCTGCGCGGTGCCTGAGGGATTCACACCCACAACGAATTTCCACTTTGTTGATCGCGTCCCCACTTGCTACACTGGGTTTCTGGACAGCAGCACCCCAATCCCAACCAAGGACGCGCCCATGAAACGCCATTCCCATGCCCCCCTCAGCCGCCGATCTTTCATCCGCCGTTCTCTCGGGGCCGGGGCCGCCCTGGGCGCCTTCACGGGTCCGCAGATTCTTTCCATCGCCCAGGGCGACATGACGCTGCGCGCGGGCGAGGCGACGGTGGACTCTACGCCGCCGAAGGGCATCGAACTGGCCGGCTTTCACTATCCCATCGGCGGGAACCCGCGCTTTATCACCGATATCCGCCAGCCGACCGCCGTGCGCGCGCTGGTGCTGCAGCAGAACCTGACCCAGGTCGCCATCCTGTCCATCGACATCCTCGCGGTGACCACGCCCATGGCCGAGCGGGTGCAGAAGGCGGTGGAGGCGAAGACGGGCATCCCCGCGGCCAACGTGCGCCTCTGCGCGACCCACACCCACTCCATGCCGACCTTTGCCTACCTGCGCCAGTGGGGCACGGTGCCGGAGGAGTACATGAAGTCGGTGGAGGAGAAATGCCTGGAGGCCGTGACCCTGGCGCAGGCGGACTGCGCGGAAGCGGTGATGTTCACCGGCGGGAGCCAGGCCGAGGGCGGCAACTTCAACCGCACGGTGAAAGGCTCGAAGTCGGACAAGGACTTCACGCCAGAATCGACGGACGACGAGCGGTGGCTGGACACGCTGTTGCAGGTGCTCTATTTCGAGCGGGCCGAAGGCAAACCGGGCATTCTGTGGTATCACTTTTCTTCCCATCCCGTGTGCTACGGCGATGGCCTCGCGGGACCAGACTGGCCCGGCCTGGTGGCGAATCGGGTGCGGGAAACCCACAAGATGACGCCCTCGTTTCTTCAGGGCCACGCGGGCGACGTCAATCCCGGCGACGGCGTCAAGTGGATCGGCGAGGCGGAGCCGTCGGCCAATGCGGTCTTCGCCGCGATCGATCGCGCCATGACGAAGCTGGAGAAGGTCGAGGTGGACGTGCTGCGCGCCGTGACCCGGCCCTTCGACATGCCCCTCGACATCGCGCTGTACAACCAGTGGCTGAAGGAGTATGAAGCCGCGCCGGAGAAGTGCAACAACGGCAACTGGGTGGACGCGGGCTTTGCGAAGGACTGGTTTGAGGCAAGCCGGGCCAAGGCTTGGACGAGCCCCACGCTCGCGGCGCCCATCAGTTGCATCCAGATCGGCAACACGGCCCTGGCGTTCCACGCCTCCGAGCTGTACAGCTTCTATGGCCTCGACATCCGCCACAAGTCGCCCTTTGAAAACACGCTCGTCGTGGGGTACGCTGATGGTGCCCTCGGCTATGTGACGGATCCCAAGTCCTACGATCCGGCCGACGGCGGAAACTACGGCGCGGTGGTGGTGCCGAAAATTCTCGATCTTCCGCCTTTCACCCGGGAGACCGGGCGCGCCCTGGCGGCGGGCATCGGCTCGCTCCTGCGCGACACCGCCGTGTAATCAGTTGGCAAAATGACGGTACTACGAGGAACCTCCATGATTTTCCTGGCCTTTATCCTGCTCATCACCTGTGGCGCCCTGGGCTTTATCTACTGGCAGATCCAGAAGACCACGGCCCTCACCACGCCCTCCGAAGTGCTCGCGTACCATGCCCAGGAGCACAAGTACTTCGTGGAAATTCACTCGCCCACCGTTTCAGAGCTGGCGGAATCGCTCCGTGCCAACGGTTTTGAAGAAGTGGCCGACGCCGCCGAGCGCGCCTCGAAGCCCTGCTTCCGGCTGGTGCCCGCGGCGGACGAAGATATCAGCCCACGCAGCCACCTGGGCGGCGCGCCCGACCTGCCGGATATTGCCCTCTGGCCCGCATGGGAAGATGCGCCCCTGGCTTTTCTGGGGCAGATCGATCTGGGCGAGTTGGCCGAACTGAATCCCGATACGCCTTTGCCAAAGGAGGGCCTCCTGTCCTTCTTCTACGACGCCGACCAGCGCACCTGGGGCTTCAAGCCCGAAGATCGCGGTAGTTGGCGCGTGCTCTATTTCCCCCAGCCCTTCGAACCCGTGGCCATCAACGAATGGCCCGCGGGCCTGCCGGAACACGGCTGCTACCCCCTGGCATCCATGTTCGTCGAGAGCGGCGAGTCTCTGCCCGATGACCTGATCGACGGTTTCCTCGCCGGGAAAAGTCCCCGGGAAGCCGCCATGCTCGAAGACATCATGGATCAGTATCAGCAGTGTTACGAAGGCGCGGCCCACCAGGTCCTCGGTTACCCGTACACCATTCAGGGCGACATGCGACTCGAATGCCAGCTCGCCAGCAATGGCCTGTTCTGCGGCGATGAAACGGGCTACAAAGATCCCCGAGCAAAAGACCTGGAGCCCGGCGCCGCCGACTGGCACCTGCTCTTCCAGCTCGATTCCGATGATCGCGCCAGCATGATGTGGGGCGATATGGGAACGCTCTATTTCTGGATAAAAGAGCAGGATCTCGCGGCGAAACGCTTTGACCAGGCTTGGATGGTGCTCCAGTGCGCATGAGGCGGGCTATCCAGTCCGCACCACACCCGAATCTCCATCCACCTCAATCATAGCCCCCGCCGTAATCCGCTCCGTCGCCTCCGGCACGCCGATGACCAGCGGGATCCCATATTCCCGTGCGATGATCGCCGCGTGGGACAACAGCCCGCCCCGCTCGATCACGAGGCCCGCCACGTGACGCAGCACCGGGGTCCAGGCGGGATCAAGGCAGGGCAGCACGAGCACGCACCCCTCGGGCAGATGCTCGGGCAGGGCATTCAACTGTTGGAAGACCTGGGCCGTGCCTCGCGCCACGCCGGGTGAAGCGCCGACACCCCGAAGTACCGTGGCGGTCATTTCCTCGCCCTCCCGTTTCCACGGCCCAAGGTGGGTCGGTCGACGCACGGGCACGTTGATGCGGTGCTCACGTCTACGCTGAGCGATGTGGGCCGGGTCGGCTGCACGCCCGTCGGTCAGGGCCTGCCGCAGTTCGTCCCATTCTAGCCACCAGATCAGCGCACGCTCCGCCAGCAGCCCTTTTGCCTCCAGGGCGCGCCCCGCGCTCAACAACCGCTTGCGCTGTTGCGCCAGGATGCGTTCCCAGTGAAAGCGCTGCTCCTCGCGCATTTCCAGCAGGCGTGCGAGGACGTTTCGGGAGGGCGGCGATGGGGTCGGGCGCAATTCCGCCAACCCCGGCTGCGGCACCACGCCCGCGAAGGGCGCAATCTCGGCCCAGGTCGGCGCGGCATAGTCCAGCGATGAGGAGCGATGGCCGCAGGCGCACAGGAAAGCCTTCACGGTGGCCCGGTCGCCACCACAGGCGGCCTCGCGGGCGGTATTGGCTTCGGCCGTGACCAGTCGCACTTGCTTAAGCAGTCCTGTCCGCAGGTGCTCCCGGAGTGCGCGGGGCAGCGGTCGCGTCAGCAACAGAAAGGCGTTGTAGGCATAGTCCGCCAGCACGATGCTCCAGCGGTGCAGACACAGAAACTCTTCCGTCAAAGCGTCCAATTGCGCCCAGGCCTCGTACCAGGCTGCGTCGTCGCTGCCCTTCGCCTCGGGAATTGCGGCAAGCCGCGCGCCGAGGCCATCGCGGTATCGATCCCAGGCGCGGAGGTTGCCGAGCACGCGTTTGCGCTCGCGCCAGAGCACGGGAAGGCCCGTCCAGAGCAAACCGGGACCAGGCAGGCGGCCCGGTCCTTTGCCTGCAGGATAGAGCTGGCGCAAGTCGGGCGTGAGCAGCCACACGGGCAGGTTGCGCAGGAGGCGATGGTAGGCCTCAAGGGACACGTAGACTTGTCCGCCAAAATCGAAGGTCAGGGGCGTCGGCACTGCGATACCACGCAACTGAAGCGCGTCTTCAATACCGGTTCGCACGATGAGGGGCAGCAGCGTGCCGCGCGTGATGGGATGAATCGGCTCATGGAATCTCTGATCGAGAAACCACGACGTCGCGGGAACGGGTGGGCGCAACGAAGTGTCCAGCGCGAGGCGCGTGATGGGCCGGGCCTGAAGGAGCCAGAGCCCCGATGCGTCGGCGGCCCATTCGATGTCCAGCGCGGCGTCGAAGGTATCTTCCAGCTTGAGCAGCCAGCCGAGCAACGCCGCGGCGAGTTCTCCGTCCAGTCGATCCGGCCCCTGCGCGCCCGTCTCGGCCTGCGCGATGGTACCGCTCGCAATGTCCACTTCAAAGCGGCTGGGCGTCGCGGTGCCATCCACCAGCGCGCCGCACTCCCCGAGGACAGCCTCTATCAGCACTCGATCATAACGCGCGCGGCTGGGATGGGCAGAGAAGGCGACACCGGAGAGGGTGGGCGTGATACGGCGCTGGAGGATGACGGCCATGGCGTCGGAGTCAGAGCCGCCGCAATAGGCCGAGGCCCGCGTCGCGCGCGCGCTATTGAGTACAGCATCAATCGCCTCGGGGAGTTCCGCCGCGCTTGCGCAGAACAAGGTTTCGTAGATTCCCGCAGCGGAGGCGCCGGACTGATCTTCCGCCAGCCCGGAGGAGCGCACAGCCAAGCCTTCACCATTGGGACTTAACTCCGCAAAGGTGGCGTCAAGCGTCAGGCGAGTTTCAGCGGTGTCTGGATGGAATTGGACCGCGAGGTCTGCTGGCAGTACCACCCAGGGGGGCACGGGCGCTCCAGCCGCGTGGAGCCGCAGCAGGCCAGCGGCCTTCCCGCCGATGGCCAGCGGAGACTCGCCATGAAGGTCCTCGGGTTTTGTGAAGAGCGTGTGGTCCAAGGTGCCCTGGAATTCTCGCGGCTGGGCCGCCACGGTATGGGTCGTATGGGTCTTATGGGTCTATGGATCGTATGAGTCGAACAGGCCCGCGAAGTTTCGAGCCCCTCGCTGTCAACTATCAACTATCAACTGCTTTCCTCTTCCCCAAGATATCATACAGCACGATCCCGAAGGCATTCGCCACGTTGATGCTGTTCTTGTAGCCGTGCATGGGGATCTTCACCACGTGATCACAGCGGGCGATGTTTCGTTCGTGGATGCCGTTGACTTCATTGCCAAAGACGATGGCGACGGGGCTTGACCACCGAAAGTCGTGCATGTCTTCCGCGCCTTCGGCCACTTCGATGGCCACGATGGGAATGCCTTGTTCCTTCAGGGCGGCGAGGCAGTCCTTGGTGCGCTCGTAGTAGGTCCAGGGCACGTAGGCAAAGGCGCCGAGGGCCGTCTTTTCCAGCTTCTTGTGGGGCGGATGGGCCGACATGCCGCACAGATGAATATGCGCCACGGCGCCCGCGTCGCAGGTGCGGAAGATGGAGCCCACGTTGAAGGCGCTCCGGAGATTGTCGAGCACCACATGGACCGGATTGCGCGGGATGGGCGCGAGGTTCGCAATGTCGATATCGGCGTAGTGGGGTTCCAGTTCGGCCATGGGTGTGGGAGAATCCTCAGGGGTTGGCGACGCTCGCAGGGTTGCGCACCGTAAAGAAAAACCGGCCTTCCCGCGGGGAGAAGGCCGGCGATTATTTCACGTCGGGGTATTACGGATTGGCCGGGGCCGTCTCCGCCGCAGGTGCTTCGGCGGCGGGTGCCGGTTCGGCGGGTGCTTCGGCAGCCGGAGCGGCTTCGGCGGGCGCGCCGGTGGCCGGAGTCACGCCCGAGTCCGCAGCGGGATTCGCGGGCGTCTCGGTTTCCGTGGTGTCTTCGCGCCCGATGATCGCGTCGTAGACTTTCTGATCGATGCTCCAGTCCACGCGCTCCAGTTCACGCTCGCGCAGGTCCTTCAGGTAGTCCTGCAGGAGCTGCATGCCGGCCATCTGGCGACGCTGATCGCGCAGGGCTTTGCCCTCTTCGTCCCACTTGGCCTTCGCCTCTTCGGTGGGCTCTTCACGCTTGGTGAGGGCAATGAGGTAGGAAGCACCAAGGAAGTCCGTGAGCGGACCGGCCAGTTCGTTCTCCGCCTTGCCTTCCAGCGCCGTGTAGATGTCCTGGGTCTGGAGGTAGATCTGCTGCTGGAACAGGAACTCGCTCTTGGCGAAGGGAGCCGTTTCCTTGATTTCGAGGTTGAGATCGGGGAACTTTTCCTTGACCTCGTCCAACGTCTTCGCCTGGGCCTTGATCTCGTTGGCCAGCGCGGTAATTTCCGCCTTGTAGGTCTCGCCCTGCTTGCGCTCGGCAACCACGTCGTCCGTAACCTGGGTGCGGACTTCGTCCAGCGCCGGAATCGCGCCTTCCGTGGTCAGAACCGCTTCGGCCACATAGAGGTTTTCGCTCGCGGCGATGACGGGAAACTCGAAGGGCTGCTTGTTGAACTTCTTCATGCCTTCCTCGTCCACCACGCGGCGGAACTGGAATGCATCGACCCGGGGAATCCCGTTGATCTCGGCGGATTCCACGTTGAAGCCTTCGGCCAGGCTGGTCTTATAGCCCAACGCCTCGGCGGCCTTGGAAATGTTGCCCAGCTCTTTCGCCTTGGCGGAAAGCTCCTGGGCCTTCAACTCCAGCGCGGCCTTGGCTTCCGCAGGGATCTCAACTTTGATGTAGATGTGTCGGGCAAAGATCTCGCGCACTTGGGGCGTCGCGGCGGGGGCCGCTTCAGCGGGTGCGGCGGGATCGGCCGGGGCGGGCGTCTCTGCCGGAGCCGCTTCACCACCGGTCATGCGCTCGTCTTCAACTTTGTAAATGTAGAAGCCGCCGGGGCCGCGCACGGGTTCGCTCACGGCGCCCTTGGTCAAGGCGAAGAGGGGTTTGCGGTAGTCCAGCTCGGTCGGGCGCTCAGAGATCCAGCCCAGCTCGCCGCCGTTCTTCGTCTCCAACTCGGAGTACTGATCAGCCAGGGCCGCGAAATCCTCGCCGGCCTGAGCCTTCGCCAGCACTTCCTTCACTTTGTCGTTCGGCTCGGCCAGCAGCGACAGGGCCACAAACTCGGCCGAATGGTTTGCGGGCTTCTGATACCGGGCCTTGTTGGCCTCATAATACGAGGCGATTTCTTCTTCCGTGGGCACCACGGGCTTCTCGATCTTCGCGTATTCCATCTGGATCTTGGTGGCGTTGTCTTTCAACTCCTGCTCGATGTCCTTGTCGAGCACGCGGTTGGCGGCCGCCAGAACGGTCTCCATGTACACCTGACGGGAAACCTGCTCCTGCACTCCGGCGAAGACCTCGTCCCAGTCCAGCCCTTCGTTATTCGTGACCCAGGCGTTGTAGCGCGCGGGAATGAAGGTGCCCGCGTCGTCCTTGAAGCTGGGATCATCACGCAGCCGCTCTTCGAGCAGGGGCTGATCCACTTTGAATTTGCGCTTCTGCTCGTCGCGCTTGATGAGGGCGGAAGCCAGCATTTCCTGCATCACTTCGCCCGCAATGCCCTGCTCCTCAAGCTGGAGGTAGGTGGGCTGCTCGCCGCCCCGGGCCGAGCGCCGGGCGGCCATTTCCAGGTTGCGACGGAACTCGGACGCCATAATGGGGACACCGGCTACTTTGGCCAGTTCCACGTCCACGCCCTGGTCCATGCCCGGATTGGACGTGGGGACGCCGAAGAACAACATGGGCAGGCCAATAGCGACAAACATGAAAATGAGCATGGCCCGCTTGTGATCTCGAAAGATATGCACCGAAAAAAACCTCCACAGTAAGTAAACAGGCCGCGATGGGACCCGACCGGCATGAAACGACACTTGGCCGCTAGTTTCGCAATTTGGTAAACCTGACGAATTTAGCACATGCCAGTCAATGGGTGCAAATAACCCCTGTAAAATGCAAGGGTTAGATGCCAAGTGCCCCTCGAAATGTGCTACACTCAGGCTTCTGCCGATTTCGTCGCCGGCCCGGCCTTCTCCCCCCGCCGCCAGCCGGCTGGAGGTACTGCTGTGAAACATGCCGGGAGCGAAGAAGTATTCGATCTCCTCGCGATTGGCGCCGGGCCCGCCGCTTTGGTGGCCCTGCGTGAAGCCCAGATCATGGGCCTTCGTGCTATCGCCATCGACAAGGGACCCGTCTGTGGTGCCCTGCTCAAACACCCGACCTACATGCGCTGGTTCTCCACCTTCGACAAGCTCGAACTCTGCGGATTTCCCCTGCTGATCGATGAAAAGAACCCCACGCGCCGGGAGTACCTTCGCTATTGTCGCGCCCTTGTAAAGTATTTCGGACTCCGGGTCGTCACCTATCGGGAAGTGACGCGAATCGAAGAAGTGGACGGCCTGTTTCAGGTCGTCGCCCGCGATCTCTATGGCCGGGAGCAGCGTTGGGCCACCCGTAATGTGGTCTTTGCCACGGGGTTCTACGACAGCCCCCGCCCGCTGGGTATTCCCGGCGGCGATCTGCCGAAAGTCAGCCACCGCTATTCCGAATCCCACTACTATGCCGACCACAAGGTGCTGATCGTCGGCGCGGGCTCCTCCGCCGCCGAGGTGGCGCTGGAGCTTTACCGCGATGGCGCGGATGTGACGGTGGCCATGCGGGGAGACCGATTCCACACCAAGTACTGGGTGGAGCCCGATATCGAGAACCGCATCAAGGAGGGGTCGATTCAGGCCTACCGGAACTGCGAGGTCCTCGAAATCGGCATGGACGACGCCACCCTCCGCACCGAGTCGGGGGATATCGTCCACGTGTCGAACCATTTTGTGCTGGCCATGACGGGCTATGAACCGGATACGACGCTTCTGGAAAGCACCGGGGCCATCGTGGACCGGGCCACCGGAAAACCCGTGCTGGATGAGGCCCACGAGACGACGGTACTGGGAATCTTTGTGGCCGGGACCCTCTGTGCGGGTTGTGAGGCAAATGTAGTTTTTGTGGAAAACAGCCGCGACCATGGCCCCGCCATTGTTCGCCGGATACAGGATCGAAGCGCGGCCCCCGCCCCTGCGGGCACCCGGGAGTAAACCCATGCACTGGCACATCATCGAAGGGGAAGCGGGCTGTGAATTCGCGGTGGCACACAAGTGCACCGCCATTATCGTGGATGCACTCCGGGCCAGCGCCACCGCCGCCATGCTCTGCCATCACGGCGCAAAGTCCATCCTGGTGGTGCGCGAGGTGGAGGAAGCCCTGCGCGCGAAGGCGGTGCATTCCGGTGCGCTGCTCTTTGGCGAGCGCGGGGGCGTGCCCCCCGAAGGCTTCGACTATGGCAACAGCCCCCAGGACGCGCACCATGCCCGGGTCCGTAGTGTTATCTTCACCACGACCACCGGCGCGGGGCGCCTCGTGTCGGCCTGGGGCGCCCACGCGGTGCTCATGGGCACGACCATCAACGCATCGGCGGTCGCGAAGGCAGCGGCCGGTCTGGAGCATGATGTAGTCATCATCCCCGCCGGGTTCGCGGGTGACCCCGAGTTTGACGCGCAGGAGGACTGGTGCGCCGCCACCGCCATCGCCATGAAGGCCGGGGTAAACATTGGCGAGGGCCGGAAAACCTTCGAGGCCTGGCGCGACCGGATAGACGCCGAGGGTATCGAGGCGATCTTCAGTGGTGCGCCCCACGCGGCCAAACTACGAAAGATCGGAATGGAGTCCGACATCGCCTGGTGCGCACAGGTCGACGTGACCCATGCCGTGCCCCAGGGCGTGGCCCGGACCGAACTCGGCGTGGTGCTGGAGGCAATGGAGCACTGAAGGATAGACCGATACGACGGATAGGACCGATTCGGTTGATCAAATCAGTCCTATCCGTCGCATCGGTCCTATCGGTCGTCCGCTTCTCGCGATGTCCTTCCCTTTTTCGCTATACTATCGGGCCATTGCACACCCCAACCACCCGCCCGAGGAGTTTTCCCCGTGAATCCCTTTTCCAGTCTTATTCCGCCGATCCTGGCCGCCTTTCCCGAATTGTCCGCCGATGATTTCTCTTTCGGCGTGCCCCCGAAGCTCGAACTCGGGGATGTGGCCATTCCCCTCTTCATTCCGGCGAAGAAGCTGCAGACCGCGCCGCCGAAGCTGGCCGCCGAAATCGTGGCGAAGGCTGTTTTCGGACCGGAAGTGCTGGAGGCGAAACCCGCGGGCCCCTACCTGAACCTCAAACTTGATCGCGGGGCCTTTGCCCGGAAGATCGTGGGCGGCGTGCTCGACGCGGGCGATGCCTTCGGCGCCAACGGCCTGGGCCAGGGCAAAAAGGTCGTGCTGGAGCACACCAGCATCAACCCGAACGCCAGCCCCCACGTGGGCCGGGCGCGCAACGCCATGATCGGCGACAGCCTCGCGCGTCTCTTTCGCTTCGAGGGCCACGACGTGGAAGTGCACTACTACGTGAACGATATGGGGCGGCAGATCGGCCTGCTCGTGCTCATCGCGGAGGAATTGCAGAACCTCAAGTTTGATCAGATCCTCGATGCCTACGTGGAGGCGAATGAGCGGGCGAAAGTGGACGAAGCCTTCGCCCAAGCGGGCTATGAGCTGCTCTCGAAAATGGAGCAGGGCGACCCGGACACGCAGAAGAAATTCACCGCCGTGACCGACCTGTGCCTCAAGGGCCAGTTGGAAGTGTTGCATCGGTTGGGCGGCACCTATGACGTCTTCGATCATGAATCGAAGTACGTGAAGGACGCGCGTCTCGACGAGATCGTAGTGAAGCTGAAGGAAAAAGACGCGGTCTTCATCGACGAAGATCAGCGGCTCGTCGTGGACCTGTCCAAGCTCGGCTACACCCAGGAGGAGGGCCGCTATTTCGTGCTCCTCCGGGGCAATGGCAGCTCCATGTACGGCTTCCGCGATCTCGCCTACACGCTGGACAAGGAAACCCTCGGCGCGGACATCAACCTCATGGTCCTGGGCGAAGATCACAAACTCTACGCCCAGCAGCTCGCGCTTATCCTCGAATCGGCGGGACACCCCGCGCCGGAGCCCATTTACTACTCTTACATCCTGCTGAAGAGCGGCAAGATGTCCACCCGGCAGGGCAAGGTCGTGCTGCTGTCCGACTTCCTCGACGAAGCCTCCGGCCTGGCCCACGAGCGCGTCGCCGAGCAGTGCAAGGATCTCTCCCCCGAAGAGCAGCACGCCATCGCCGAGCAGGTCGCCGTCGCCGCCATCCGTTTCAGCGTACTCCGCGTGACGCCTAACAAAAACGTAATCTTCGACATGGAAGAAAACATGAAGTTCGTCGGCGACACGGGCCCCTACGTGCAATATTCCTGCGCGCGGATCAACTCCATCATGCGCAAGCACGATGGCGACGTTTCCAATGCGCCCGGCGAAGTGTTCCCCGTGACCGCCGACGCCGAGTGGGCGCTCCTCACAAAAATCGCCGACTTCTCCAGCGTCGTGTCGAGCGGCCTCAACCAGCGCACGTGCGCGCCGATAGCCAACTACACCCTCGAACTCGCACGCTTGTTTTCCAGCTTCTACAACGACTGTCCCGTGCTCAAGGCCGAGAACGAAGCACTCGTCACGGCGCGTCTCCAGATCTGCAAGGCCACCCTCCAGACCCTCAAGAACGCCCTGGGCATTCTCGGCATCGCCGCGCCTGAGCGGATGTGACCAGAGGACGGACCCGCGCAAGGGCCCTCGGTCTGGCGGTAGGATCCGTGCCACCCACTATCATCACGCGATAGCGAGGCACACTATAGGGCGCGGGCCTGTCCCGGTGGATGGGTGGGACGACTCGAACAAAAGCTCCCCCCGTTCAGAGTTTTCAAAGTTTCCGTCTTGACCTTACATCCCCAGGGACATGCCGCCGCCTTGTGGTGCGCTGTGCTCTGTTAGAGCTAGCGCCGGATAGTGGCGTCATCCGCTTCGGTGTGGGGGCCTCCGCGGCGGTACGTCCCCAGGGGACGGACCCGCGCAAGGGCCCTTGGTCGAAGCACAGTGACTACTGCGCTTTTGCGAATGTCGCGGTAGAGAAGCCCACCCGCAAGCGCGGGCCTGTCCCAGTGGATGTAAGAAGTGAATGGGGCCGCGCACAGGCCACCTCAGGAAGTGCCACACTATCCGAATTGAGTCCATAAAAAATCCGGCGCAGCCGGTCACCAAAGTCCCGTGAGACCTTTTCGACCCGCCGCGCCGGTCAGGGCACAATTGGCGTTGTATTACAGTGAGGCCAGCAGCGCTTCCACGTCGGCCTTCGCATCCGAGCCGATCGGCCTGAGGTTGTAGTTCTTCTGGAGCAGCGCCAGCACATTCGGTGTGACGAAGGCGGGCAGGTTCGGGCCGAGGTGAATGCCCTGGACGTTCAGATAAAGGAGGGTCAGCAGCACGGCCACGGCCTTCTGCTCGAACCAGCTAATCATCAGCGTGAGGGGCAGGTCGTTCACGCCGCAGTCGAAGGCTTTCGCGAGCGCCAAGGCCACCTGAATCGCGCCGTAGGCGTCGTTGCACTGGCCCATGTCGAGGAAGCGGGGCAGGCCCGCCACGGTGCCGTAGTCATAATCGCGGATGCGGAACTTGCCGCAGCCGAGGGTGAGCACGAGGGAGTCCATGGGCGTGGCGTGGGCGAAGTCGGCGTAGTAGTTGCGCCCCGGCTCCGCGCCGTCGCAGCCGCCTATGAGGAAGACGTGGCGAATGTCGCCATCCTTAAAGGCCTTTACCAGGGTGTCGGCAAGGTTGAGAATCTGGGTGTAGTGGAAGCCGATGGTGGACTTCTTCAATTCCGTGGGTTTCAGCGGTCCGATTTCCAGCGCGCGCTTGATGATGGGCGTGTAATCGTTGTCCGTGATGCGCATCGCGCCGGGCACCGCCGTGGTGCGGGTGGTGTAGAAGCGGTCGAGGTAAGTGTTGGAGTCCCAGGGAATCAGCACGCAGTTGGTGGTGCCGAGGATGGGTCCGCCGAAACGCTCGAATTCCACGCGCTGCTTTTGCCACGCCGAGCCAAAGTGGCCCTTGAGGTGGGGGTATTTCTTCAGGCCTGGATAGCTGTGGCCGGGAAGCATTTCGCCGTGGGTGTACACATTCACGCCCGCGTTGTTGGCCTGTTCCAGCAGGTCTTTCAGGTCCATCAGGTCGTGACCGGTGATCAGAATGCCGGGACCCTCCTGGATGCCTTCGGTCACCTCCGTGGGTTCCGGAATCCCGAAATTCTCCACGTGGCCGTCATTCAGGAGCTGCATGGTTTTCATGTTCATGCGCCCGCATTCCAGCGCCATCTCCACCAAAGTCATCAGGTCGAAGTTCACGTTGGTCATCGTGGCGAAGAGGGCCTCTTCGATGAACGCCTCCACCTCCGGGTCCGTCTTGCCGAGGCGACGCGCGTGGTGCTTGTAGGCCGCCATGCCCTTCAGGCCATAGAGCAAAATCTTCTGTACGGACTCCACGTCCGCGTCCTTTCCGCAGATGCCGCGATCGACGCAGCCCGTGCCGCGAAAGGTTTGTTCACATTGGTCGCAATGCATGGTGGCCATAAATCCGGTCCTTTTTCCTGTCGCCCCGAGGGGTCGTTAAAGATGTATTTTTTATCTATGTTACACCCTTTTCTGGTTATTTTCAACCGGCATGCTTAACAAGCGCACGCGGCGTGGGCAGGTGGCAGGCAATAAAAAAACCCCGATCCGGGGATCGGGGGGATGGCTTGGGGAGTTCAATTCAGCAACGTCATCTCTCGATATAGAAATCCTGAAAGCGGTGGTAGCCCAGCACATTGGGCACGTAGCCCTTTACTTCGGGGGCCTGGAGGTATTTCCGGGTGTAGAAGTAGACTGGTACGATGGGCAGATCCTCCAGCACGATATCTTCGGCCTGCTTCAGCAAAGCAAAGCGCCTGGCGGTATCGGGCTCCGCGTAGGCCTGCTGGATGAGGGCGTCGTAGGCAGGATTCGCGTAGCCGGTGCGGTTGTTCCCGCCGTCGGTGAGCCACATTTCGAGGAAGTTCATGGGATCCATGACATCGCCAATCCACGCCGCGCGGGCGAGATCGTAATCCTGGCTGTTGGTGCTGTCGAGGTAGACCTTCCAGTCCTGATTCAGAAGCCGCACTTCGAGGCCCAGGTGCTTACCCCACATCTGCTGCATGACTTCGGCGATCTTCTTGTGGGCTTCGGAGGTGTTGTACAGAATCTCCACGGGCGGCAGACCCTTGCCGTCGGGAAAGCCGGCCTCGGCCAGGAGCGCCTTGGCCTTCTCCGGGTTGAACTCCAGGCGGGGCGTGCCTTCATAGCCCGGAATGCCCGGCGGAACGTAACTCGCGGCCGGGGTCTGCCCGCCCTTGAGCACGTTTCGGGTGAGATCATCGCGGTCCGTGGCGAGGGACAGGGCCTGGCGCACGCGCTTGTCGTTGAAGGGTGGGCGCGTGGTGTTGAGGCGGTAGAAATACACGCCGAGGTACGGATCGATATGGATGAGACCGGGATCCTTTTCCTGGTACTCGGCAATCTTATGTTCAGGCAGGTCGCCGGTCAACTGAAGTTTGCCCGCACGAAAGCTGCGCTCCTCCGTGCTCAGATCGTCGATGGGGTAGAACCAGATGCCATCCAGGCGGACCTTGTCCCGATCCCAATAGTGCTCGTTGCGCACGACTTCGATGACCTCGTTGGGCCGCCACTCGGTCAGGCGAAAGGGCCCATTGCCCACATGGTTTCCGGCGCGGGTCCAGGGCGTGCCGCGCTGATCCATTTTGCCGTGGGCCTCGATGGTGGCCTGGTGTACGGGAAACCACGCCTGGTGGGTCTGCATACCGAGCAGGTAGGGCGTGGGATGATCCAGCGTCAACTCCAGCGTAAATTCGTCGATGGCTTTCGCGCCCACCTCGTCGAAATTCGTGATCGCGCCCTGATTGTAGGCCTTCGCGTTTTTTATGCAGAAGAGGAGGTACGCATAGTCGGCGGCCAGCGCCGGGCTGAGAATGCGTTTGTAGCCGTAAAGGAAGTCCTTCGTCGTGACCGGATCGCCGTTGGACCACTTGCCGTCTCTGCGCAGGTTGAAGGTGTAGACCAGGCCGTCTTCCGAAATCGACCAGGACTCGGCCGCGGCGGGCAGGGGATTGTAGTTCGCGGGATCGACGCCGGTAAGTCCATCGAAGAGCGAGGCCAATACGCGATGCTCAGGCACGCCGGTGGTGAGGTGGGGATCGAGGTCTTTCACTTCGGTGTTGATGTTGATGCGGAGTACATTCTCCGGGTACTGCTCTCCGCCGCACCCGCTCAAAAGGATGGCCGCCGTGGCCAGGACTTGGAAGATAGAAATACTACGCAAAGGGAAAATCCTTCCTGGGTTTCTGCAATCGTACACCGAGCGGGACAACGCTTCTCGTGTCGCGCCCATTATAGATGCATTCAGGCGCGGGGATAAACCGCGCATTACTCCGGCGCGCGGGCGCGCAGTTTTTCCAGCACCGCGCGGGGCGCAACGAAGACCGTGCCGTGGCGGATGCCCTCGGGCATCACAATCTGCTCCGAAACATCTTCCCAGGTCTTCCGATCAACTGAGCGCACCGCGCCATAGCGGTGGTCCATGTACTTGTCGAAGTACACGTACCACTGACCCTTCCAGTTCACCGCCGAGGGGCCCTCGGCCCAGTAGTCGCCCGTAATTTTCGGCGACGCCGTGCTCCAGGGGCCTTCGGCTTTCTCCGCCGTGGCCACGCGGATGTTCTTCTCCTCGGGCTTGAGGGTCTCGTTCTTAAGAAACATGACGTACTCGTTCCCCGCCTTCACCACCGTGGAATCGATCACATTGAAGCCGGGATCGTAGAAGAGCTTCGTCTCCCTGAACGTTTTAAAGTCCTTCGTGGCCGTGTAATAGATCCGGTGATTGTTTTCGCCGTCCCCCTGGCCTTCCGTCGCGGGGAAGCGCCCGGGGATCGTGGTGGCCCAGAAGATGAGGTACTGGCCGGTGACGTCATCGTAGAAGGCCTCCGGTGCCCAGGCATTCTGCGCGGTGGGCTCGTGCATCATCACCGGAACATACTGCTGCTCCGACCAGTGGATCAAGTCCTTCGAACTTGCATGGCCGATGCCCCGCTCCTGCCAGCCCGGCGTCCACACCATGTGAAACAGCCCGTCCGCGCCGGTGATGATGCATGGATCCCGCATCAACACCGACTCGCCCACCTTCGGCGCGAGCCACACACGGTCCTTGTGCACCTCCTCCCAGCGGAGTCCGTCCTCGCTCGTGGCGAGATAGAGCCCGGTCTCGCCATTGCCCCGGAAAAAGGAAAAGAGAAGGACATTGTCCGGCTCTGCGGCGCGCGCCGGAACGGTAGACAGCAACGCCATCGCTATGAAAACAAAGCACGAGTACCGAAGTGCGCTGAAAAAACTCATGGCTATTTCCCTTTCTGTTCGCTTAGCAAAGCGGCACTACCATAGTACCCCACGCGCCACGGAATGGAAAAAGACCTGGCGACCACACCATGCCGTTGCTCCTTGTATCCTGATTCACAAAAAAGACCTATCACCACGAAGCCACGAAGTTCACGAAGAAAAAAGGGAAGTCGGACGTTTACCCACCCTTGGCCTGCCGTCTTTCGAATGATCTGTGCACGCAAAGGCGCAAAGATATTTTGGACGTCGGTTCAACACGTCCTGCCATACTCACCGGGTAAAATCGCGGCTGAGAAATGTTCCCTTCTCCCTTCCTTCTTCGTGCTCTTCCTGGTGAAAGTTCTGGTTGTGGCCCGAGGCCGCTTTAATTACCTCGTGGTGGGACTTCCCGGCCCCGCGTTGCCCTGTCGCGCCGCGCTCCATTACAATAGCGTTCTTCGCAGTCCCGAAAGGCCCCCATGAACACTATCGAACGCACCTGGCTCACGCTGAAACATACGTGGAAGTTTGCCCGCAAGGGCAAGCGCTGCCAGTTCCCCATTCCCAGCCTTCATGTGGACGGCCATGTGGAACTGGGCGATCTGTGCCGCTTCCGCAACAACGTGACCTTGCGCACCCGGGGCCAGGGTAAGATCATCTTCGGCAACCGCTCCGGTCTGAGTTGGGGCTGCACAGCGGAAGCGCATCAGCTCATCCAGATCGGCAACTACACCGCCATCGCGGAGTACTCCTGGATCTGCGACACCATGCCCGTGCTCAAAGGCTCCACCAAGGGATGCCGCGAGGTGGAGTACTTTTCAAAGCCTATCTATATCGGCAACGACGTGTTCGTTGGCAGCGGCTGCATCATCGGTCCGGGCGTCACTATCGGCGACGGTGCGGTGGTGGGCCCCTTCAGCGTGGTGACGCGGGACATCGGCCCGCTGGAGATTTGGGCGGGCACGCCGGCGCGCAAACTCGGCCATCGCACCGAGGGCGTGACCGAGACGCAGCTCCAGTCACTGCGCGATCTGGTTGCGGAGCAGGGCATCCAGGGGAATCGCTACGAGAGCCCCTCGCTCGCCCGGAAGATTGTGAAGCGGGTCTTTCGAAAACTCAAGAAGCTGTTTCGCTAAAAGGACCGCAAATGCCCATCCGCGCCATCACATTCGACTACTGGATGACCCTCTTTCGCGAGCAGGATCGCAAACTGCGCCACGAGCACCGTTCGGAAGCCTTCGCAAGAGCCACCGGAGCGCCCCAAGCGGAGGTAAGCCGCGCATTGCAGGCTGCTCACGAATACTTTTTTACGGTCCACGTGTCGGAGCAGCGGACGCTGGAACCTATCGACGCGGTACACATGGTGTGTCGCGATCTGGATCTAACCATTTCGGATTTGCTCGCCGAAGAACTGGCCCACGCTTTTGGCACCTCAATCCTGGTCTATCCCCCCGGGCTGATCGAGGGTGCGCTCGACGCAGTGAAAGCCGCCGCCGCCCGCGGGCCCATCGGCATCATCTCCGACAGCGGTATGAGCCCCGGTTCCTCATTGAAGAAACTGCTGGATCTCCACGGTTTCACGCCCTGTTTCACCCACATGACTTTTTCAGACGAGCTCGGTGTGGCCAAACCCCAGGCGGCCATGTTTGAACGAACCGCGGCGGCGATGGGGGTCGCACCGAATGAACTACTGCACATTGGCGATCTGGAGCCGACGGATATCGCGGGTATACATGCGGTGGGCGGTGTGGGCGCGCTCTTTGCCGGCGCGAATGATCGCTTCGCAGAAAACACGACTGCGGAGTACGTGTTTCACCACTGGAGTGAGTTCCTGGACATCCTGCCGGGAATTGAGTGAACGGGCCAATAGCCAGACTTTTCGCCAAACCCTCATCCAGTCGTTCTCAAGGTACGTATTGCATCCTTATAGACACATTCTTTACGACGCGTTGGTCATGTGAATGTTTGCACTGGGATTACGCCGCTTGAAATGATTGGATTACCCCAGCTTCACCCGCTCCAGCGTTGCGTTCCACGGCGTGACTTCCGTGCTGATTAGCGCGTAGCTCGCGAATCCCTCTACCGCCGTGAGCGACCCCGGTGCGACGAAAAGCGCACCGTCCACGTGGCGCGTGAAGAAGTCTTCCGTACCGCCGCTGACGATGATGTCCGAGCGCGTAATCTCGCGCTGTCGCTTTAGTTTCGCCACGGGCGTATCCGCCGTGATGACTTCCCGCGGATTGCCGGGGGATCCATGGCACACGATACCAGTGAGCCCTTCGACAATGAATTGGCGGGTTTTGCGCCAGTCCCGGAGGCGTTCGAGATTCTGACTGCTCAGGTACTCATGAGCCTCGCGCAGCGCGGGAAGGAGCGCTTCATCCACTTTGCGATCCAGCGTCTCCTGCTTGCGCGAGTAGCGAACGACCATGCGATCTTTGTTGCCCTGCACGCAGATCACACCGTACTTTTCCAGCAACGCAATGACTTCATTGCCCCCGTCGCCTCCCATAATAGCGTCGCCCGTGTGCAGAATCGTCTGAATCCCGGTCTCCGCTATCGCGTCTAGGGCGCTTTCGAGCGCGTTTTTATTACCATTGATGCTGCCAATAGCGGCGAAGATCATGAATTTGTTCCTTCCCGGAAAAAAAATTTCTGGCCGCCTCGGGCGGTGTTGCGAACTATACGCGCTTCAACAGTAGCCTTCAACGAAATTGTAAGCTGCTGCAATTAAAGGTTTTGCAAAAATTAAATCGATTTTTCGACGCTTGACACCCCCGAAGAGCCTGTAAAATAAGGGCGATTTCGCGCCCGAAAAATTTTTAGCATTGAAAATAGGGCTTGACAAATCATTATTTAGACGTTAATCAATACACCATTGCTGAAGGCGCTTCCGGTAGTTGCGCGCAGCACCGGAGAGAGCATACGTCTGTCGCGTATCTTGGGCCGGCGCCGACAGCTTCAAAGACCCATTTGATTTCAAAGGAGAAACGACCATGACCATTAAGAAAGCCAAGCCGACCGACAAGGCCCTCACGAAGTCCAAAGTGATCGAAGCCCTGGCCGAAGAAACCCAGCTTTCGAAGAAAGACGTCGGCACTGTCCTCGCGGCACTGACCGAGCTGTCCTACGCGCAGGCCGCCGTGGGCTTCACCATCCCCGGCCTCGGCAAGCTGGTCGTCCAGCAGCGCAAGGCGCGCAAGGGTCGCAACCCGAAGACGGGCGAGACCATCAAGATCGCTGCCAAGAAGGTGCTTAAGTTCCGCATCGCCAAGGCCGCGAAAGACGCGATCACACCCGTCAAGGAAAAGAAGTAGTCTATACCGCTTAATTGCGGCGCTGACCCGGCCCGGTCTTCACTTCGGTGAGGCCGGGCTTTTTTCAGTTGATAATGGACAGTTGACAATTGACAACGAATGTCATAGGACGGATACGACCGATAGGACTGACCATCCTCCTTATTCGTCATATCAGTCCTATCGTTGCCGGTTGTCCACTGTCAACTGCTCTCCTGCGGCGCGCTGCAACGACGCATAGGCCACGAAGTAGTCGCGAATGGCCTGAATCAGCGCGGTCTTCGCCTGGGTGCGCGCCAGCTCGGTATCAATGATCTCGGTCTGCGTGCCGGCGCCTTCCTTGTAGCGCAGCTCCGCCAGACGCACGCTCTCCTCCGCCAGCGCCACCGTCTCTTTGCCCGCGCGCATCGAAGCCGTCGCCTCATCGAGCCGCACGCAGGCCTGCTCCACGTCCGCCGCCACGAGCCGCTCCAGATCGTCCAACTGAATCCGAAGGCTATCCGCGCGCGCGCGCACCTCGCCCAGCTCATGCTTGCGCTGGCCGCCGAGATAGAGATCCCACTGCGCACCCACATTCACCTGCCAGCCATCCGTCAATACGCGTCCGCCATTGTCCACGCTCTGCCATTTCACCGTGGCCGCCGCCTGGGGCAGATACTTCCCCTTCACACCCTTTTCCTGCTGGCCCGTGGCCGCGACCGCTTCCTGCAATGCGAGCACTTCGGGACGCTTCTCGCGGGCCTGCGCGATCAGTTCCGGAGCCTTCAGCGCCACGGGCGACCAGGGCAGGGCGGTATTATAGGTCAGGGGCTGTTGCTCCGGCAGCGCGAGGATTCGGCGCATGTTGATATCCGCAAGTTTCGCTCCGGCACGTGCCGCTTCGAGATCGGAGCGTCGTGCCCCCGCTTCGGTCTTTGCGCGCATCACTTCGAAATTGGTAATGGCGCCCTCCCGCAGCAGGGCCTCAGTATCCTTCACATGGCGATCAAAGGCCTCCAGGGCCTCGGTGGCCACCGTGACCAGTGAAGAGGCCAGCAGGGCATTGTGGTAGGCTTCCCGCGCCTGATAGGCAATCTCCGCGCGGACGGCGTCGCGGCGCCAGACCTCCGAGGCCGCGAGATACTCGGACGCCTTCACCGCCGCCTGCACCTGACCACCCGCATAGATCAATTGCGTGATGCTCAAGCCGGTGGTGGTGGTCCCTTTCTCGGGCGCATATCCCTCGGCGCCGATGAGCTTCTGAATTCCGGGGCGACCAATGCCCTGATCAAGTTCTTCGATGTAGTTGTAGGCCACCTGACCCTTCACCTGGGGCAGACGCCGCGCTTTCGCCTGGCCCGACTGGGCCTCGCGCAGGGCGATGTCGGTGTCGGCTTCGAGGACCTGGGCATTGTTCTGCAGTGCCAGCGCCACGCAGTGATCCAGCGTCAGGGCCAGCGTTTCCAGGGCCTCGCCCCCTTCGCCAGTCGTGTGGTATGCTTCGGGTTCCGCCAGGATCGGCGCGGCCTGTTCGAGGAGTTGCTCCAGTCCTGGATCGGCCTGAACCCCTGCGGACAGCAGCGCGGATAAGCAAAAGGCAAGGCGGAAAAGTGTGGAAGATTTCATGGGGGCAGACTCCCGAAAGGGTTATGGCAGCGCCTGATTTTAATGCCCCCGGCTTGGGGCAGTCAAAGACCCGCCTTCGCGCACACATCCGGCGAAGAGAAATCAGCAGTATCGGAGTATACCCATGAGCGAACTCATCATCGTGCGCCACGGCCAGGCGTCCTTCCTTTCGGGCAATTACGACCAGCTTTCCGAGCTCGGCGCGGAACAGACCCGGCTCCTGGGCGAATTCTGGGCCGCACGGGGCCTCCGCGCCACGCGCTTCGTCGTGGGCCCGCGCAAACGACACCGCCAATCGGCCGATGCCATTCTGGCCGCCATGGCCGACGCGGATTTGGCCCCGATAGAAGTGGTCGACGATGATCGCCTCGATGAATTCGACTGGGACGGCCTCTATCGCTATGCCAGCAGCACTCTCGCGGAGCGCGATCCCGCCATCGGCGCCCTGAAGCAGGCCTTCGAAGCGGCGCCGGACATTACCGCGAAGCGGCGCACCATTCAGCATTACATGGAAGCCGTCACCGCGCGGTGGGCGGCGGGGGCCTTTCACGAGGACGGACTCGAAACCTGGGACGAGTTCCGCAGCCGCGTGGAGGTCGCCATGAGACAGCACACACAAGATCTGCCGAGCGGGAGCCGCGTGGTGCTGGTGACCTCGGGCGGTGCAGCGGCGGTATCGGCGGGCCATGTGCTTGGTCTGGATGCCCCGCGAACCCTGGGGCTCATCTGGACCCTGCGCAATGGCGCCCTCGTGGAGTACCTCTTCGGCCAAGGCCGCATTTCCCTGAGCAGCTTCAACAACGCGCCCCACCTGCCCGAAGCGCGGCACTGGACCTATCGGTGATACTGCCGATCCAATAAAAAGGCCCTCCACCCCATCGGCAGAGGGCCCTGGAATCGTTCAGATATCTATTTCGTGTGCCCCAGGATCGCCTCTTCCTTGAAACTCGTCAGCATCACCGTGGCGCGCGAATCCGTCGTATAGACCACATGAATCGTGCCGTCCTTCGCCTGGATCGCCATAGGATAGGCAAAGGTATTGCCCGGCGCAACAATATCGCGGCGATGGGGCCACGTCTTGTCGTTGTCCTCGGAAATCGCGATGGTCAGGGGAATCCGCTCGTTCATGTTGTCGTTATAGGCCAGCAGCAGATGGCCGTTTTGCAATTTGATAAAGCTCACCGCGGAATTCGGGTTGGGGAACTGGGAATCCTTACCCCGGGCCCACGTTTCGCCGCCGTCGTGCGACTCCGAGCGCACCAGATAGCGATTCGTGCTCGGCTCGTAGCCGCCACCCACGCGACAATAGGCGATCAGGTAATCGTCCGTGATCTGCACCGCTTCAGGCTGGAGATTACCCTTCTTAGACTTGATCCGCTTCGTCGGCGTCCACGTGCGCGTCTTCGGATCGTGCCGGAAGAAGTAAGACGTCGTGTCCCGACCGATCACCTCGCGATCGCTGCCCGTCTCGTGGTAAACCGGCAGCAGGTAGTCGCCGTTGTTCAACACAATCGGACGGCCCCGCACCATCGTGCCCATCTCGAATCCGAGGTTCATCGAATCGGACCAGGTGTGTCCGCCGTCCTCGGAAATCTTCGCCTTGATCAGCGACTCGGACCACGTGGCGCCGATGCGCTGAACATAAAACAGCCACACGAGGCCGTCCGGCGCCTGCCACACGATGCCATTGCCCTCGCCCTGGAAGGGGGTGTCCGCGAGCAACTGGGGTTCGGACCAGGCAGTCTCACCTTTGGCCCGGCGGATGCCGTAGACCTTGGACTCGTCCTCGTACTCCCCGCCGCCACCATAAAAGGTGATGTACAGATCGCCGTTGTCCAGCTCCGTCATTGCGGCGGGATGCTTGTAGGCCCCCGGCTTCTCGGTGCCGATCACCTTCTCCACGATGATGTCGTCCGCCGCGAGGGCGGGTGCCGAAATAAAGGCTAGCGCCAGCGCGCAGGACAGGGATTTACGCCACATGAAAGATACTCCTTGTTAGGGTGAATTGGGACGTCGTCGACACCGGGGTAGGATAAAGGGTGGCCGGGGCGGAACTCAATTAAAACTCGAATTCGCCACTCCCCTACTTCGTATGCCCGAGTATCGCCTCCTCTTTGAAACTCACCAGGATCACCGTATCCCGGATACCCGTCGTGCAAATCACATGAATGGTACCGTCCTTTGCCTGAATCGCCATGGGATAGCCGAAGGTGTTGTCGATACCGCTCGTGGCGAGATCGCGGCGGTGGGGCCAGGTTTTATCGTTGTCCTCGGAGAGGGCGGCCGTGAGGGGTGTGCGGTAGTTCATGCTGTCGTTGAAGACCAGCAGCAACTTGCCGCTCTGCAACTTGATGAAGCTGACCGCCGAATTGGGATTGGGAAATTGGGAATCCTTGCCATCGCTCCACGTTTCGCCGCCGTCCTTTGATTCGGAACGAATGATGTAGCGCGAGGTGCTTGGCTCGAAATCGCCGCCGGGGCGAACATACGCAATGAGGTGTTCGTCCGTGATCTGCACGGGCTCGGCCTGGAGATTGCCGTTCTTTGAGGTGATCCGGCCGGTGGGCGTCCACGTGCGGGTCTTCGGATTGTGGCGCAGAAAATAAGACTTTGTGTCGGGGAAGGTCCGGTCGATGTCGCTGCCTGTTTCATGATAGACGGGCAGGAGGTAGTCGCCGTTGTTCAGCACGATGGGCAGACCTCGGCACATGGTGCCCAGCTCAAAATTGAGCACCATCGAGTCGGACCACGTCTCGCCGCTGTCCTCCGAGATTTTCGCGAGGGTTCGCGATTCCGACCAGGTGTCGCCGTAGCGCTGGACGTAAAAGAGCCACACGAGGCCGTCGGGAGCCTGCCAGGCGATGCCGTTGCCCTCGCCGAGGAAGGGCGTGTCCGCCAGGAGCCTCGGCTCGGACCACGCGGTCTCCCCCGCTTTACGACGAATGCCCCACACCTTGGAATCCTCCTCATACTCGCCACCGCCGCCATAGTACGTCGCGAAGAGATCGCCATTCGCCAATTGCGTGATGGCCGCGGGGTGCTTGTACTTCCCTGGATGCTCCTTGCCGATGACGTGCTCGATGAGGATGTCCTCCGCGGCGAAGGCGGCAATCGAAAAGAGGAAGACCATTGCGCAAAGCGTGGATGTGTACCGCATAGGTAGATCTCCGTTGAAGTGCGGGCTCGACGTCATCTTGCTGGAAGGATATCGGCTGGCCACGACGGATCGCAACAGGCGATATGGCCACTGGGGGGTGAGTGATTGCGTCGTGCCGGGGAACGTCTTTCGGAGTTGCGCATTGGCAGCCGCGGGCCGCTGATTGTACGTTCTCTTACCCCATGTAATCGGGTAGATAAATCAGCAGTCCGCATGCCGCGGCCCATAGCACCACCGTGGCACCGAGGGGACGATCTTTGATCAGCGTGCTGCTGGGATCGCCACCGCCGGTCTCATGGTGGATCAGGTGGAGATAGCGGAAAAGTCCGTAGACCACGAAGGGCAGGGTGATGTAGAGCTTGTCCGTGCCGAGGCGCTGGATCACTTCGGGGGAGCAGGTGTAGATCGTGTAGGTGATCAGGGTGCCCCCGGCCATGATCAGGATAAGCTGATCAAGGTAGTTCACCGTGTAGTGCTGCAGCACCTGCCGGTGGGATTGGGCGCCTTCTTCCAGCAGGAGGATCTCCTGGCGGCGCTTGCTCAGGCCGAGGAAGGTGGCCAGGAAAAGGGTGCACACCACGAGCCAGTTCGAGAAAGGTACGTTGAGCGCGATGGCGCCGGCCACGGCGCGGATCACGAAGCCCAGGGCAATGGCGAGCACATCCACGATCATGACGTGCTTGAGCTTGAGCGTGTAGGCGAGGGTGAGCACGACATAGGCCAGCAGGGCCACCAGAAACTCCTGACGGATGGCCCACGCGATGGCCAGGCTTGCGCCGAAGAGCAGCACCAGCAGCACGCGGGCGACGGCCGGGCTCATGGCACCGCTGGCCAGGGGGCGTTGACATTTCTTGGGGTGTTCGCGGTCACTCTCGATGTCGAGGAGGTCGTTGAAGACATAGGTGGCGCTGGCGGCCAGGGAGAAGGCGGCGAACGCCGCCAGGCTCACGAGGGCCTGGCTCGGGTGACTCAACTCGCCGGCGAAGACGAGGGCCGCAAAGAGCAGCAGGTTCTTGGTCCACTGGTAGGGACGCATCGCCGCGATGCAGGTCACGATAAAGAAAGGGCGTCGGGAATCGGCCATTACATGCTCATCTTTTTGAAGACGCGGCGGGGGATGTTACGGACGATCAGCATGATATAACGCCAGAAGAAGGGCACATAGGCCTCGTCCTTGCCGGTACTGACGGCCTTGAAGATGGCCCTGCCCGCCTGGGCCGGCGTGGCTACCAGGGGGCCGGGAAGCGGCAGGCCGAAAGTCATTTTGGTGTCTACGAAGCCCGGCTGGATCGTGGTCACGGTCACGTTGGACTTGGCCAACCGCACGCGGAGTCCTTCAAGATAGCAGGTGAGCCCCGCTTTGGTGGCGCCGTA
This sequence comes from Candidatus Hydrogenedentales bacterium, assembly GCA_044344195.1. Lineage (GTDB taxonomy): Bacteria > Hydrogenedentota > Hydrogenedentia > Hydrogenedentales > JAEUWI01 > JAEUWI01. The sequence goes on along the minus strand of JBIJDL010000012.1, from coordinate 3,633 downwards.
GATGTAGTTCGTCTGTTTGCCGCGCTCACCCGCGACGGACGAAAGAACGCCCAGAAAGCCGGAGCCGCGATGTTCAAAGACCGCCGCAAAGGCCTCCAGAATGGAGATGGCGCTGGTGAGGTTGACCGAGATCATCTTCTCCACTTCGGCCATATGTTTCTGGGCTTTTTCCTGCTCGGCCATATAGCCATAGCCCAGCACCACGCCCGTGGGCTTCGTGCCGATGGTGGCCTCGCATCGGGTCACAAAATCCGCATGGGACGCGAGATCCTCGGCGTCGAAGTGGAGCGCGTGGCACGGGACACCATGGCGCACGGCAATATCCGATGCGAGGATGGCATTCTCTTCGTCATCCCGCGCGGCAAGCACGAGGGTATAGCCCGCCGCGGCAAAAGCCTGGGCCGTGGCCCGGGTGATGCCGGAGGTGGAACCGAGTATGACGGCGCTGGGCCGGAAATCGGTGGTCATGAGGGACACCCTCTACGTTGGCATTCATTGTGATTCGCGAAGTCTGGCGCGTAATCGTGCAGAGACAACAGGGACTGCAGCGACAGCAGGGTACGCGATTCCTGCCGTCGCTGCTGTCCCTGACGTCCCTGAAAAACAGCGGGGTAAATATTGGGCATATTGAGCATCACACCAGCCCCAATCGCCGCGCCATGTTGGAGGACAGCACGCCCTTTGGGTCGAGGCGCTTCTGAATGGCCTTGAACTCGTCCAGCCGCGGGTACATGGCCGCGATGGTCTCCGGACCGGCCACGGCGTCTTTGGCCAGGTACAAGCGGCCATCGTGATCGAGGAGTATCCGCTCCAGCTCATGGAGGAAGGGCGTAAGGCCGCGGTGATTCGGCAGATCCAGCGTGAGGGTGTAGCCCTTCATCGGGTGGGACAGCAGACCGGGGTTTTGTTCGCCAAAGGTCTTCAGGACCGCGAGGAACGAAGCCCGACGCGAATCCGCCAGCCGCTGGAGAATGCGGATAAGGCCCTGCTTGCTCTCGTAGGGCAGCGTGGCCTGGAACTGGGCAAAGCCCTGGCGGCCGTAGAGCCGGTTCCAGTGATGGATGGCGTCCAGAGGATAGAAATACTTGTCGTAGTGCACCAGTTTGCCGATGGTCGTTGGATGGGCGGCGTAGAACACCTTGTTGAAGGCCGTGACGCTCAGCGGATTCAGCACGAACTGGGGAAAGTTGAAGGGCACGTTCTTCGGGAATTCCTTCTTCAACGCGAAGGGCGCATTCGCGCGGGCTGGATCCAGTTGGGAAAGCTTCGCGTGATTACCCTGCATGAGCACGGAGCGGCCCAGGCTCGCGCCCCGCGCCAGGCAATCGACCCAGGCGACGGAATACTTGTGGGCGCCGTCGGTCGCCGCCATGGCGTCCAGCGCGTGGTCGAGATCACGGCACTGGGTATAGTCCGTCACGATCCAGGAACTTTCCACCGGCTGAAGCCGCAACCGGGCCGTGAGGATGAAGCCCGTAAGCCCCACACCGCCCGCCGTGGCCCAGAAGACATCGGCGTTATCGGTTTTCGAGCAATTCAGGATCTCGCCGGTAGGCAGGAGCAGCGCAATGGACTCCACGAATTCGCAGAAGGTCCCGTCGCAGTGATGGTTCTTGCCGTGGACGTCATTGGCAATGGCGCCGCCGATGGTCACGAATTTGGTGCCGGGCGTGACCGGGACGAAATAGCCGCGCGGCACGAAGACGTCCAGGATGTCGGCCAGGCTGACGCCGGCCTCACACTCGAGTACGCCGGTCTCCTCGTCGAAGTCGATCATGCGGTCGAGACGGGTCGTGTTGACCACGCCGCCGCCACCGTTGACGGCGGTATCGCCGTAGCTTCGGCCCAGACCCCGGGCGATGATGGACGAAGATGCGCGCCCCTCGATCAGGTCGTTGAGGATGCGGCGCTTTTCCGGGCGAAAGACGTCACACTTCTCGGGATCCAGGCCGCCCCAGCCGCTGAGGGACTGGTGCATGGAGGATTCGGCCACGGGTATTCTCCTGGGTTGGTGTGAAGGTCTCGGCGGTGAAGTGTACTCGGGTGTATATACCCGCCGCAGGCGAAAGTATAACGCCATCGGTCGGAGCCAAGCAAGTCCGACGGACGCTATCTGCTTTGTTGACAGGGAATTAGAGGGAAAAATGTCGCGGGAAAATGGGTCATATGGGGCCAATAAGGCGACCCAAACGACCCCTGGCAGGGTCACCACTTACCCCATCGAGACCTCACTGCTCCGGCGTCTTCGGGGACTTGTTCTCCATCAGGATATCATCCAGGATCAAGATTCGTTCGCACCAGATCATGAGCAAGGTGCAGAGGTATCGGCGGCCCATCTTGCGCAGGCGCAGGTTGCTGATGCCCCAGGTGCGGCCGGACCAGGTGATGGGGACCTGGGCAATACGGTAGCGGCGGATCAGACTCGACAGCGACATTTCGATGGTGATGTTGAAGTGGGCCGCCTGCAGCGGAAGGATGCTTTGTATCACATGGCGCCGGTAGACTTTGAAGGCGTTGGTGAGGTCGTTGTGGTGGGTCAGGAAAAGTAATTGCATGGCGTGGTTCACGATGCGGTTGACCACGAGCTTCACGGGCGGATAGTGGGTCACACGGCCGCCCTTCATGAAGCGCGAGCCGAAGACGCAGTCGTAGCCTTCCTCAATCTTCCGGTAGCACCGCACCACGTCGGCGGGGTTATCCGAACTGTCCGCCATGACCACGGCGAGGACCTCGCCCCGGTAGTGGTGGAGCCCGCAGCGGATAGCCCGGCCCAGGCCGCCGGGGGGCCAGTTGTGCACCAGGTGGATCTCGGGGATCTCCTTCGCCTTCTTCTCGATTACGGCCTCGGTGTTGTCCGTGCTGTTGTCGTTGACCACGAGCAGTTCAAAGGGAATGGATTCCGCGCGCAGGGCGGCGGCGAGGCTCTCCAGCGTAGGGATGATGTTCTTTTCTTCGTTGTAGGCGGGTATAAGAACGGAGTAGAGAAGCGTATTCTTCTCTACCGGCACGAGACTAGATGCGGCCTTCGAAACCATGGTAGATCTCCCCCAGCAGGGCGTCGATGTCGTAGGCGTAGCGCCAGTTCGGGTAGTGGGACTGAAATTTGCCCACGTCGCTGATCCACCAGATGTGATCGCCGATGCGGTTGTCGTCTTCGTAGCGGATGGCCATCTTGTTTCCGGTGATGGCCTCGCATTTGGCGATGGCTTCCTGCATGGAGCAGTTGCTGTGGCGGCTCCCGCCGATGTTGTACACCTCCCCCGAGCGCGGCGCGCGAAGCACTTCAAAAAAACAATTGACCAGATCGCTGGAGTGGATGTTGTCCCGTACCTGCTTGCCCTTATAACCGAAGATGCGGTATTCCTTCTTCGTGATGGCGCATTTCATCAGGTAAGACAGGAATCCGTGGAGCTCCGCGCCGGAGTGGCCGGGTCCGGTGAGGCAACCGCCCCGGAAAACGGCGGTCTTCATGCCGAAATAGCGGCCATATTCCTGCACCATGACATCGGCTGCCACCTTGGACGCGCCGAAGACCGAGTGCTTGCACTGGTCGATGGACATGGTCTCGTCGATGCCGTCCTTGGCGTAGGGGTGGCTCTCGGCCACTTCCCAACGGGTTTCCAACTCCACCAG
>JBIJDL010000228.1:0-9568 GCA_044344195.1 Candidatus Hydrogenedentales bacterium | reverse complement strand
TTCCTGTCCGAGGCAAGGGGCGTTCATACTTGGAAGCGCACCCGGTGTATAGCCGCACCAGAGCGTGTACAACGTCATTCCCACGAAAGTGGGAATCCAGTGCACATGTGAAGTGCACTCCGAAAATTCTCTGGATCCCCACTTTCGTGGGGATGACGAGAACTGAAATTTCTTCACAGGTTCGCATTGCAGTTTGACACTTGCAATGTGCCTTGCCTCGGACAGGAATGTCCAAGCTCCTTTGTGCCGTGAATTTTGGTTGCGGGCAAATCGAAAGGGGTTCGTCCCTTGGTGGTGAATCGCGATCTTCATGGGGCCTGGGTCTGCCTACGCATCCACTGGGACAGGCACGCGCGTGGGCGGGCACGTTGCTCGGTCGGGTTGACTGGAGGGTGCGGGGGTGCGGGGGTGCGTTCGCTGGGCGGGGTTTGCGGGCGCGAGTCCGTCCCTACCGGATCCCCTCTTCGGCGATGAGCTCTTCGGCGACTTTCACGACTTCTTTGTCTTCTTCGGTGAGACGGGTCTTTTTCCAGCTTCCGTTGGCGAACCAGCAGACGGAGACGGTGGCGGCGAAGATGTTGGTGATGGGGAAGGCCCACCAGAGGCCTTCGGCGTGGAGGGCGGTGTGTTTGGAGAGGACGTAGGCCAGGGGAAACTGGAACATCCACTGGGCGACGAGGGCGATGACCATGGCGATGAGCATGTTGCCGGAGGCGCGGAAGGTGGCGACGATGCAGAGCTGTACGCCGATGCCGCCCCAGGCGAGGCACATGATGCGGATGAAGCGCGCGCCCTGGGCGATGACTTCGGGATCGGTGGGCACGAAGAAGGCCACGATGAGGGGCGCGGCGATCCAGGCCAGGCCGCCGACGAGGGTGAGGACGACGAAGCCGGAAAACGCACCGAGCCTGCTGATTTGGGCGGCCCGGGGGAGGTTGCCCGCACCGATGTTTTGCCCAACGAGGGTGGAGACGGCCATGGAGAGGCCCATGGCGGGGATGGTGATGAAATTGAGGACGTTGATGCCAACGCCGTAGGCCGCGATGGTGGTGGTGCCGAAGCTGGTGACGAGGAAGGACATGACGATGGCGCCGAGGCCCCGGGTGGAAAGCTCGACGGAGCCGGGGAAGCCGAGGAGGAAGGCGCGCTTGATGTAGGCGAAATCGGGTTTGAAATTGCGCAGGCGCAGGTGGATGCCGTGCTGGCCGCGCAGGAAGATGAGGATGCCGAGGGCGGCGGCGAGGGCCTGGGTGGTGAGGGTGGCGATGGCCGCGCCGCGCACGCCCTGGGCGGGGATGGGACCCCAGCCGAAGATGTAGAGGGGATCGAGGAGGAAATTGAGGAGGACGGTGCCGGAGACGATCATGAGGGGCACCTTGGTCTGCCCCACGCCGCGCATGAGGGCCTGGAAGATGTTGTATAGGAAGACGAAGATGACGCTGATGAAGGAAACGCGCATGAAGCTTAGCGCGTTGTCGTAGACCACGGGGGTGACGCCGAGGAGATTCAGGAAGTGGGGCGCGAGGAGGTAGCCCGCGCCGCCGAGGACGAAGGAGGTGAAGGTGACCATCATCATGGTCTGGGCGGCGACGTGGTTCACCATTTCCGGTCGGCCCGCGCCCATGTACTGAGCAGACAGCGTGGCCCCGGCCATGCCCAGGCCCGCGCCGATGGCAATGACCAGGAAGGTAACGGGCGAACTGATCGATACGGCGGCGACGGCATCGGCCCCGAGCCGCCCGACCCAGAAGGCGTCGGTGAGCTGGTAACCCGACTGGAGAACGTTGCCCGCCATAATGGGGATGGCGAGGCGCAGCAGTGCCGTGCCGATGGGGCCTTGCAGGAAGAGGTGTCGGGGTGGATGGTGCATCTATGGTTGATCCGACCGACAAGGTGAACTGTGGCCTCGATGGTAAAGGACGCGGAACGAACGAAGGCTTATGTAACAGGTCGCAGGGACATCAGGGACTGCAGGTATTCCCCAGTCCTGATGTCCCTGAAGTCCATGCCGTCCCAGTAGCATAGAAATGTACTTTCCCGTACTCACCAGACTTGCATGCGGGTAACGTGCACTTTGCTTTCGAAACCTCCACGTCACTTCGCCGCGATAAACCGCGACAAGGTGAGAATATTCCTCGTGAAAGTGTCGGTGTAGAGCGCGGGGATGCCTTCCTCCATTTTCCCCTGAATGTTGGCCTTTGCGGGCTCGACCCAGGCGCCGACTTCGTTCTGCACCTTTACGATGGCTGCCGCGGTGTCCGCCAGTTTTTCGGAAGCGGGTGGCGCAACCGCGGGCTGCACGAGTCGCACCGGTGTCCAGGCGTCCGCCGGCATTGCGGCGAGTCGCTGGTACTCCGCGTCGATCGGGTCGAGGCCGTTGCTGGTCTTGAAGCCGTAGTGCGTGGGCATGTCGGCGTCACTGTAGGTCATCTGATAGTCCTTCGTGAAGTACAGCGGGGTGTTGGTCTGCAACTCGTAGAAGCGCGCGAGCTGGCCGTCGGGCAACACCGAGGCGCGATAGTAGGCCAGGGCCCGGGGGATGGGTTCGAGGTACTTCTTGTCGCCCGTCAGCTCGAAAACGCGCAGCAGGGAGCGCATGACACCCTGGGATTCACTGCCCGTGATGGCGGGCGGCTCAAACTTCCGGGCCCAGGCGGGGTGCATCTCGGCGTCGTATTGCTGGGCCCAGCCGGGCTGGGGATCGGGCATCTGGGCGAGGATCATGAAATCGCCCCCGCGCTGCGCCGAGGCTGCGGCGGCTTCGTCCCGATAGATTTCCGCGCCGAGAAACATCACCTCGATCACGTCGGCCAGGGTGTTGTCGTTGAAGGTGTAGAAGTCGCTGTAGGGCACATTTGGGAAGGTCCTCGACCAGCTCTCCGGATAGGACGCGGGCTTCACGGGGAACTTCGCGGGATCGGGAGGACCGGCAAAGCGCTGGGGCCAGGCGCCATTGGGATACTGGGCCTCGGCCAGCTTGCGCAGGGCATAGCCTGCGGCCTCGTGGATGGCCTCGTCTTTGAAGTCGAGGGCCCGATCGATCAGCATGAGGCAGCGGAGGGCTTCCTGGGTCACATTGTCGTCGAGGGTCGTCGTATTGCGCAGCTTGGCGTCGGGCGCCCGCGTGGCGCTGTCGACGCGATAGGCATACTTCGCGCGCTCCGCCGGGTCAAACTCGATGCGATAGTCCCAGCCACCGGAGTCCAGTTGTCCACGCACCAGGCACAGGGCGACCTCCCGCGCCGCTTCCAGGAAGTAGACATCGCCCGTCATCTCGTGAATCGCCAGATAGGCCAGGCCCACGGCCGGCGTTCCGGGCGGCTGCACCCACACCGTCGTGGCCGAGGCGGGCGTCTCGCCCTCTTGCTCCGAGAGATCGGCGGCATAGCGCCAGAGGTAGCCCCCTTCCTCGGAGACGTGCGTTCGGAAATAGTCCACGCCTTTGCGGAGGGCGGTGCTGGCCTCTTCGCGGGTGAGTTCGGCGGCTTGGGCGGTGGCGCAGAGGGACAGGAGGCTGAGTGCGATGGATTTGAGCATCATGAGGTACTCCAAGGGCTGGCCGCGCGGCAATACGTGCGCGGAAGTAAAACGGACCTCCCCCTATTCAACCAGACACGGGCCGGTGGATCAAATAGGTTGAACCACGAGTGAACACGAATCGACACGAATGAGAGACCGGAGTTCAACGCATCATGAAGCCAAACCACTCATTTGCACGAGGCATGTCGCACAGAAAACAAAAAGAGAGTTTAACCACAAAGAACTCAAAGAGCACAAAGGTGGACCTTATATATCATTCTCTTCTGCTCTTTCTGCGAAGATCTGTGCGGATCTGTGGGAGATCACTTTGTTTGAGAAATGAGGTGTTCTCAAGTCGCTCCGCAGTCAATACTTGCACTTTCCTACCCAAGCGGCAGGTCCCGATGGCACACTTGATGAACCCGCTGCCGGGTGGCGATACTATTGCATCACCAACTTCTGGATGACCGTGGCCCTATCATTGTTCAGCCTTTTGGAAATTATCCCGTGAAAGCATCTCTGACAACTATCCTCCTTGTGTTCCTCGTGACCTCCGCCGCTTACCCCGAAGTCCCGCGTCCGAACATCGTGCTCATCATCGCGGATGACATGGGCTACTCCGATATCGGCTGTTACGGCGGCGAGATCGAGACGCCGAATCTGGACCGCATGGCGGCGGAGGGCTTGCGCTTCTCCCAGTTCTACAATTGTTCTTTGTGCGGGCCGTCGCGGGCCTCGCTGATGACGGGTCTGTACCCGCATCAGATCGGGGTGCGCGCGTGGAACGATATCGCCAATGATCGGTGCCTGAACCTGGGAGAAGCGCTGCAATTGGCGGGCTACCGAACGATGCTGGTGGGCAAATGGACGGACACCGTCTCGGCAAATTACAAAGGCTTTGATCGCTCCCTGAGCGCCCTGGCGCAGAAGGGACCGGGCAACTATTTCAAGAGCGTATCCACGGCGGAGTTCTATCTGGATAAGGAGCCTTTCACGCCGCCGGCGGAGCACTTTTACAAGACCGACGCCTACACGGATTACGCGATTCAGTTCATGGAGGAAGCCGCAACCATCGACAAGCCCTTCTTTCTTCTGGCGGCTTATCCCGCGCCCCACTGGCCCCTCCATGCGAAAGAAGAGGACATCGCAAAGTATCGCAAACGCTACCTGGAACTTGGCTGGGACCAGTGCCGCGCGAATCGGCTGAAACGCATCGCGGAGCTTGGTCTGGTCAAAAACGCCGCGGATCCGCCCCGCGATGCCGCCGTGCCATCCTGGATCGACGCACCCAACAAGGAATGGGAAGCGGAGCGTATGGCGGTCTACGCCGCCCAGATCGATTGCATGGACCAGAACATTGGCCGACTCCTCGATGCGTTGAAGAAAATCGGGTGCGAGGACAACACGATGGTGATCTTTCTGTCGGATAACGGTGCAACGGATATCTTCCCCAAGGCGAAGGCGGATGGCAGCTTTTATCTCGATGAAGAAAACAAGACCTGGCGCACGGACGGCACGAAAACGCGCCCCGTGGTGCCGGGGGTGATGCCGGGCCCCGCGGACACCTTCGGGGGCTACGGCCCGGAGTGGGCCCACGTGAGCAACGCACCCTTTCGCGGCTACAAGACGAGCAATTTTGAGGGCGGTATCGCGACGCCGCTGATCATCAAGTTTCCGGGACGCATTACCCATCCGGGGACGATTACCAATCAAACGGGCCACGTGAAAGATATCATGCCGACGTTGCTCGAACTCGCGGGAAGTACCTACCCGGCGAAGTATCAGGATCGCGAATTGCTCCCCCTGGAAGGCTCGAGCCTGGTGGGAACCTTCGAGGGCTGGGAGGACATGTTTCCTTCGCCACTTTTTTGGGAGTTGGGCGGACACCGCGCCGTGCGCGAAGGTGCCTGGAAGATCGTTTCCGTGCCGGACGGTCCCTGGCAGCTTTACAGTATGTCGAGCGATCGAGGCGAGTTGAACGACCTTGCAGCGAATCATCCGGAGAAATTGAAGGAACTTGTGGAGCGCTACACCGCCTGGTCTGCGCGGTGCAACGAAGGGCGCTAAGGGGCTCTTATTCCTTTGCGTCTCCGCGCCTCTGCGTGAGAGAATCGGAAATTGACGCACGCAAAGGCGCGAAGCCGCAAAGGAGTTACCATGCCCTTTCGATTTTTTCAGCTTGGTCTGTATGCCCTGGTAATGGCGCTTCCGGTTGTCGCCCACGCCGACGAGCCGATCAACGTCGGCTCGCGTCGGGAGCTTTTCGTCGATCTCGCGCTGGCTGATCGCGTGGAGGGTGCCGCCGCGATCAAGCTCCATCAACCCGTGCGGCGAGAGATTGCCATCCAATTCGACGAGCCGTGGGAAGGCAACGCCAGCGGTTACACGACGGTGTTTCAGGACGGTGATATCTTCCGCATGTACTATCGCGGCCATCGCTACCTGCTGGACGATCAGCCACTGCGTCAGGCGCAGGCAGAGGTCGTGTGTTATGCCGAAAGTGCGGACGGCATCGCGTGGACCAAACCGAAGCTGGGTCTTTTCCCGTGGAATGGCTCTACGGAAAACAACATCATCTGGATGGGCAGCGCGGAGACCCACAATTTCGCGCCGTTCAACGACGCGAATCCCAATTGCCCGCCGGAGGAACGCTACAAAGCAATAGGCGGCACAACGGACAGCAAGGGTCTTTGGACCTTCAAGTCGTCGGACGGCATCCATTGGATCCGCAAGAGCAGTGGCCCGGTGGTGTCCAAGGGCGCTTTCGACTCCCACAACACCTGTTTCTGGGATGCGGATCAGAATCGCTATATCATGTACGTCCGCTATTTCTCCGAGGACGATTTCAAGGGTCTCCGCTCCATTGGGGTGTCCTATTCCACCGACTTCGAGACCTGGACCGAGCCGGTGGGACTCACCTATCCCGGTTCGCCGCCGCAACAGATGTACACCAACCAGGTCCTGCCGTATTTTCGCGCGCCCCATATTCTCATGGGCTTCCCCACGCGCTATGTGGCCCGTCCCCTGAATCCACACGTGACTTCACTCGACCCCGTGGAACTGCGCACCCGCCTCATCAAAGCCGACGAACGCTGCGGCACCGACTTGACCGATGGCGTTTTCATGAGCAGCCGCGACGGCCAGTCCTTCAAGCGCTGGGACGAAGCTTTCCTCCGCCCCGGACCGCAGGCCGAGGGGCGCTGGATCTATGGTGACAACTACCAGGCCTATGGCCTCTGGGAGACGGCTTCCGACGTGCCCGGCGCACCGACGGAGATCTCCATGCTCTTCAACGAGCACGCCTGGGTGGACGAAACCCATGCGGAGCGGCGCTATTCCATCCGCCTGGATGGATTCACCTCGCTGAACGCGCCCCTGTCGGGCGGCGAACTTGTCAGCAAGCCGCTGATCTTTTCCGGCAAACAACTTTCGGTGAATTATGCCACCTCGGCGGCGGGCAGCCTGCGCGTGGAGATTCAGGACGAGGGTGGAGCGGCCATCCCCGGCTTCTCGCTGGAGGACTGTCTGGAGCACTACGGTGACAGCGTGACGCAGATTATTGCGTGGAAGGGTGGGAACGACCTGTCGGCCTTGGCGGAAAAACCCGTTCGGTTGCGCTTCGTGCTGGCGGATGGGGATGTGTATTCGTTTCGATTTGCGGAGTAGTCGGTCTCACTCCCGCCAGAGGCGATTCAGCATCGGCCCTGCGGCTTCCACCAGTTTGTAGCCCGCGTAGGGCTCCAGGCGGGTCCAACTGATGGGCTGGCCGGAGTAGCCGCCGCCCAGTATGCCCGCAATGGTGGGGCAATAGCCGCAGTAGCCGTCGGCGAGGCCGACCACGGCGGTGAAGGGTGTGGGGCTGCGCCGTTTGATGTCGATGCCGAATTGGCAATAGAGTTCGCAGGGCTGGGTGAGGAGCGCCACATCGCCAATGCGCAGGGCGTGTACCGGCATGGTGTCTACCGGATTCGCCCCATAGGTTTCCTGCAAGTGCACCGTTCCAAAGGCGAGGATGCCGGGCATGCCGAGGATCATCTCCCCCGCTTCCATGCGCGCCACCACCTGCCTTGCTTCGTCGAGGTCGGTCGGATCGGGCAGGCGCACCGCCAGCGCCAGATCCTTCACTTCGTGACCAAGTGTCACCTGTTCCTGAAACTCCGCCGCGCGATAGAGGCGCAGGGTCTCTTCGGCCAGCACCTTTCCGATACGGGCCATGCGCGCCTCGGGGGCCTCCTGCTCGGCTTCGAGGAGGTTGGCCATGTTGATGTCGCCCTGCGCGCCGTTGAGGTAGAGGACGGGAATGGCGCCCAGCTCGTTTCTCAGCAGGGTCCGCGCGGCGCCGGGATAGTCTGCGGAGAAGAGTCCCGCACCGTAAAAGTTTGTGGGATGGGACGTGTTGTTGTAGACCACGGCGATGGGCCGTCCTTCGAGGTCTACCGCGAAAATCGCGAGGTGGTCGGGATCGTCCGGCCCTTCTAGGCCGGCGAAGTCGGGGCGCTTTGTATCGCCATGCATGGTGTGGGAGCCGTCCTCCCAGCAGACACGGCGGTTGTAGCCGATCTGGGCGCCGCCTTTCCCCCAGCCCAGCTTCGCGGGCTTCGCCGCCGTCACGGCCTCCTTCGAGATCTGGACCAGCTTCGGTCCGAGCGTGGCAATGTACGCATCGTCCACCGGCATATAGAAATTCGTTTTCACGAGCGACGGACCCGAGTGGTTGTGGGTACAGGTGATGATGACCTGGCGCGCGGGCACCCCGGTCTCGGCGGCGATCGCCTCGCGGATGGGTGTTACCGTGGCCAGATCGAGGCCGACCAGATCGCAACTGAGCAGGAGAAGTGGCGTGGCGCCATCGCTGAGATAGAGGGCGTTCGCCTCAAGCTCGTCGAGGATGCGTTCACCCTTTTTCGTAACACCAGCGCCCTGTTGCCAGCTTCCCACGGGCGGCGTGATGATGATGGATGCCCCGCCGGCCTGTAAGGTTGGCGTCGCGCTCGCGGCACCGTCCACCCCACCGACGAGTAGTGATGTCAGTGCGAAGGTGAAGGCCAGTATGGCGCGGTGTATTGTTGGCATGAGCAAGACTCCCATTTCCCGATGCTGTTGAATGTGCCGGCTTCCTGCTGAGGAAGGTCGCCCCGTGCATCTTACGACGCTCTCCTCGCTTTCCTCAATCCCTGACACCCCCCGGACTGCACGAGCCAACGCAGTGGCGCAACCTGCTCCATCCCCTAAAGCCCCCCGCCCTTCCTGCCGATAATTGCGTCACGGTGAGTCTTTTACCCTAAGACGGAGCAGATAGATGGATATAAACGCTTTTCGCAGGGCCTTCTGGACCACCTTCAACGGTTCCAAGCGCAATCATCCCGATGACTCCCTGCTCGATCCCTGGGAGCATCTGGAGCGCGATCTTTGCCCGGATGTGGATGGCATGCTGTCGCTGAAGAAGCAGCAATTGCTTAACCTGGCCTTCTCCCTTCTTCCCGAGGGCGAGGCCTACCTCGAAGTGGGCACCTACATGGGCAAGAGCCTCCTGTCCGCCATGATCGACAATCCGGAACGGCCGGTCTACGCCGTGGACAACTTTTCCCAGTTCGAAGAGAACTCCTTCCTCGTCCTCAGGGCCAACCTGGAGCGTTATGGCCTCTATGACCGGGTTAACTTCTGCAACGGCGATTTTCGCGAGATTTTCAATCCCGGAATCATCCAGGAGCCCATCGGCCTCTACTTCTACGACGGTGGCCACGACTATGAAAGCCAGTACCTCGGCATGAAGCTCGTGGAGCCGTTTCTGGCGGATGAGGCGCTGATTCTGGTGGACGACTGGCGCCTCGCGCCCGATTCCGGCTCCTACGCGAAGGACGGCACCCTTCAGGCCGTCGCGGAGTCGGATAGCCGGATGCGGTTGCTCTACGAACTCCCCGCCCGCTACAACGGAGACCGGGGGCTGTGGTGGAATGGGGTTGGGGTGCTGGCGTATACACGCGAGCCCGCGATGGAGTTGGCGGTTTAGGGGAGCTGCCAAAAAACTACACTGGGGACGACATTGGCA
>JBIJDL010000226.1:0-9598 GCA_044344195.1 Candidatus Hydrogenedentales bacterium | reverse complement strand
ACCAGCATGTGGGACTGGGGAATGCCCGTCGCGGCTTTGGCCCGGTCCTTGCCCGCATCCACGATGGGCCGTTCCACCATGCAGCAATCCACCAGCGCGATAGCGAGCTGGTTGGTGCCGTCATCCAGCACGATGGCGCGCACATGGAGCTCGTCGTCCACCCGCGTAGCCTGGCGATCTTCCATGCCGCCGGCCAGGGAGTAGCCCAGCCAGGGCGTGATGTTGGCCGTGGCCGCGCCCGCCTTGAATACTTTGGCGGCGTCCTGGGCCTGAATCGCGGCGGGCGTTAAAAGGAGCATCGTAACAATTAGTGTTCGGGTGAAGGTGTGCAGCATCTATTCCGCCTTTGCCAGTTCGTGGATCGTTTTCATAATGTCTTCTTCGATGGAGGGTGCCCAGGGGCCGTGGACGCCATAGTAGACCATGGAATCGCCGCCTTCGTAGCCGCCTTCCTTCAATACGCGAAGCGAGGGAATGTAGGCCGGGCAGTCGTTGGAATAGCCCATGACAAACTGCTTGTGCCGGGGATAGTGGTATTTGATGAGCAGGCTGTAGTCTACCGTGACTTCACCGCTCAGGGCCGTGATTTGCACATCGTTGCCGAGCTTGATGACCTGGACCACATAGGGCAGGGTGGTGGGCAGGGCACCCTTTTCAGCATAAATGGCCTTTAGCTTCTTCGCCCGGCGCTGGATGTACACATCCTGGCTGGCAAGCTGCCCATCCACTTCCGCTTCGGTCGGGGGCGTGCTCAGGGTCAGGGGGATAACCTTGTAACGGGCGGAGATAGCACCGTCCACCGGCGTCATCTGGCCGTTGCTTACCGCGGAAACCGCGCCGCCGAGCTCCGTGCCGTATTTTTCCGCCAGCACCACATCACGGCGGGGCAGGGGGTTCTGGTCGCCGCCGCAGCCTTGGGCAAAGAGCGCCGTGGCGCCGGGGAAGGCCCTCTCCACGGTGAGCTGGGCGAAGCCCGCGTAGTCGCCGTTGAACTCCTGAATGCTCAAGGTGGTGTTGTGGCAGGCATAGCCGAAGAGCACACCGCGCACCACGCCGTCGGCCCCTTTCGCCAGCAGCACGGGCACATCATGGTCCACCGGGCCGATCGGGTTAAAGTCGTTCGAAACACCGCCAGTGCCATAAGCGCGCCTGTTCTTCGCGAACATGGCCTCGCCAATGCCCCAGGAGAGGGTGCCCGGCGCGAGATCCTTTATGGATGCGTCGATGGCACGGTAGACCATTTCCGCGAGCTCGCGGGTGTACTCCACCGCGCGCTCTTCGTTCGCACCTTCAAGACCATAGGTGATATGGAGTCCGTCGTTCTTCACCACGGGGCCGCAATGGGTGTGGGAAGAATTGAAGAGCAGATTGCTCCGGGGAATCCCATAGGCGTCTTCGATGCGTTTGGAGACGGCATCGGTCATGTCCAGGGAAAAGCCGATGATGTCCGCTGTTACAATCACCACCTTGTTGCCCGCGGCGTCCTCGAGGGCCATGGCCTTGGTCCACAGATCGTGGAGCTTGCCCGAACCCGGTTCCGTGCGCGAGGCATAGCCCGCCATCCACACGGGCTTGCTGGGCGTAATGGCCACCCGGCCCAGTCCGATCTTCATACCATCCGCCATGACCGGGGGCGCGAACAGGAGCCCCAGGAGCAGCGCGAGCCCACCCCGCTTAAGTTGTACATACACGAGACATCCTCCAGAAGGAAACAGCCTGCCGGGGCGGCCCAAATCCGCGCCGGACTACCAAGGGAGCGATGGTACACGACGGCGGAGGGCATTTCACATTTCGGGCGGGCCCCGGCAAAAAGGAGACAGAAAATACGAACCGCAAATTTTCGCAAATTCACGCAAATTTATAAAGCGGAAAACGAAAGAGATCAGAACCGCGAATGGCGGATCGTTTGGTGGAATCAAGTGTCGAAACTAGACGATTGGGACAAAAGGGATTGACCACTGGATACTTGGAGCGGCCTTTGCCTGCACCCAGAATCGTGGAACACGGAGAGACGGAGAAGAAGGGTTTTGGAGGCACCGGTGTCCGGTTGCCGCACGCTCAAGTTCGAGAGGTCCTCTCCAATTTCCTCTCCCATACTGTATTCTCCGTGCCTCTGTGAACTCCGTGGTCAGTACGATTCTCCGGCCATCAAATTTGCGCGAATTTGCGAAAATTTGCGGTTCAAAAAAGCATGGTACGTAAGGTTCCGGCTTTCGTCCTTGATCCCCCTCCGGAATTCTGCTTAAATCAATGAATTCACGGTTGGCGCGCCGCGTGTATTCGGTTCGCATTTCCAGCCCGGTTTATTTCGAAATTATAAGAAGGAGAGCAGTATGTATTGGCATAATCTTTTGTGGCGCGCATCGGGAGCGGCGATGGTGATCATCGCGGCCCTGCCGGTGCTGGGCCTGGATTTGAATGGCGCGACGATTGTCACAAAGTCGAATTCGGCGGTCGTGGCGAAGGCTGCGGAGATGTTGCAGGAGGAACTGGCGGAACGCAGCGGCGTGACGCTGGCGATTGCAGCAGAAGCGCCTGCGGAAGGCGTGGTGATTGAACTGGGTGTAGCGCCCGCCGTGAAGGGCATCAATGTGCCTAAAAAGGCGGAGGGCTACGGCGTCACGGTGAATGGGAATACGGTGAAGCTCGCGGGCTTCGACGACCGTGGCGCGATGTTTGCCGCCGGCCGGCTGATTCGGCTGGCGACGTATGGCCCTGGCACGCTCGCGCTGGAGCTTGCCGCGCCCATCAGCACGTCACCGGAAGTGCCGATTCGGGCACACCAATTGGCCTATCGCGACACGGCGAACACCTACGACGCCTGGTCGCTGGAAACCTATGAACAGTACATCCGCGACCTGGTGATCTTCGGCTGCAACGGCGTCGAGCTGATCAACAACCTGGACCCGACAGTAAAAGACGGCAAGGTAATGACCGAAACGATGCACGGGATGAACATCAAGCTTTCCGGCTTAATCGATTCCTATGGCATCGACGTATGGGTGTGGTCGCCGGTGATGGCGGATGAGGGAGAAGACGTCACCACGCCGGAAGGTCTCGCGGTGGCGCTGGAGAAGCGCCGGGCCTTCCTGAAGGACTTCCCCGCGGTCGATCATATTTTCGTGCCGGGCGGAGACGATGGCGACGCGCCCGCCGAGCACCTCTTGACCTTCCTGGAGGCGCTGTCGCCCATCCTGAAGGAGCTTCACCCCACGGCGAAGCTCTGGGTCTCCAACCAGACCTTTACCCTGGAAGAGAATGATTATTTCTTCAGCTATCTGGAGAAGGAAGATCCACAGTGGCTGGAAGGGCTGGTTTACGGCCCCTGGACCAAGATGGGCTGGGAAGAGATGCGCGAGCGCACACCGAAGCGTTTCCCGCTGCGCCGCTACCCGGACATCAACCATACCGTCCGCTGCCAGTATGGGATCCCGGACTGGGATCCGGTCTTTGCGAACACCGTGGGCCGCGAGCCCATGATGCCCATGCCCGCCATGCAGCAGCATATCTTCCAGCGCTACATGAACCTGAGCGACGGCTTCGGCACGTATTCCGACGGTATTCATGACGACCTGAATAAGTTCGTGTGGAATACCCTGGGATGGGATCCTGCGGCGGATCTGGACGCCGCCCTGCGGGAATACGGCAAGGTGTGGTTCGGTGAGGCCCTGGCGGACGACGTGGCGAAGGGCATGCGCCTGTTTGAGGAATGCTGGCAGGGGCCCATTCTCGAAAATAAAGCCATTCCCAAGAGTCTCGCGCTGTGGGAAGGCATTGCGAAGAAAGTGCCGGACTGGGACACCAACTGGCGCGCACAGATGTACCTCTTCCGCGCCCGCTTCGACGCAAACGTCCAAGCGGAGACGAAGGTTCAGCGCGGCTACGAGAACGAAGCGAACGCGTTCCTGGCCAAGGCGAAGGTGGAAGGGGTCGCCACCGTCATTGACAAGGCCCGCGCCGCCCTGGCGAAAGCGGATACCCCCGCCGCGCCCGAACTGCGTGCCGGTATTGAAGCCCTCGGCCCGGTGCTCTTGAAGAGCATCGGCTATCAGTTGAGCGCGGAAGCACCCTATCTGGCGCGAAACTCCGAGCGCGGGGCCCTGCTGGACTGGCTCGATCAGCCGGTAAACAATCGCCCCTGGTTGGAGCAGCGCTTCAGTGTTATTCTCGCCATGGAGAAGGTGGAAGATCAGCTTGCCGCCATCGACGAAATCCGCTACTGGGAAAATCCGGGCCCCGGCGGTTTCTATGACGACCTCGGAAACATCGGCAAGTCCGAACACGTGGTCTACCAGCAGAGCTGGGAGGAAGATCCATCGGCGTGCCACACGGCCCGCGTGGAGTTCCCCTTCTACAAAGCCGATCAAGCCACGATAAAGAAAGAGGCCAGCCAGGCCCAAGCAGATAACATGGTCTTCAAGGAAGAGCGTGCGAAAAATGCTTCGGCGGAACCCAAGAAGCGCCAGGAACTACGCATGTCCTGGCAGTCGCAGGTGGCCACGCTGTACGGCACGCCCCTGAAGATGCACTATGACGGGCTTGACCCCAAAGCGCAGTACACGCTGAAAGTAACCTACGCCGGTCGCTTCAAGCCCTCCATGACGCTGACGCTGAACGACGAGTTCAGTATTCATGGTCCGGTGCCCCAGCCCGATCCCATCTGGCCGGTGTCTTACTACCTGCCGCGGGAAGCCACAAAGGACGGCACGCTCGACGTGGAATGGAACCTCGTCGAAGGCCGCGGCTGCGTGGTCGCCGAGGTGTGGCTGATCAAGAATTAAGAATCATGAATTAAGAATTATGAATGAAAAGCAGCGCCCCGCCTGACAACTCAGGCGGGGCGCGTCGCATTGGGACTGTCCAATCCGCGAAGCACACTTCGTCCGGGGCAGTTTACCTGGGTTTCAGCGAATGCCCAAGTGAGGCAAGTGGCGTTGGGACTGTCCCACGCTTTAAATGCGCGGGGCGGTCCCGCACGTTCAAAACGCGGGACGGTCCCGTACACCCGGCGGGCTTCTCCCGCTGTGAGTGCTGCTGATGGTTTTGGCGCCAGGCGCAGCGCTACGGGCCCTTGCGTGCAGGACGGTCCCGTCGGGGAAGAACAACGCCCCGCCTGACAACTCAGGCGGGGCGAACTGTTTCGCTATTAACTATTAACTGTCAACTATCAACTACTACGGCGCAATGGTCACCGAACCTGCCGCGGTCCTGCCATTGAATTTCACTTCATACATGCACTCCGCATTGCCGCCGGGATACTGGAAGGTGCCGGAGGTGACGGCGCGCACGGCGTAGTAGAACTTGTGGGTTCCGCGTTCCAGCCGGTCGAAGGCGGCCACCAGTCGGTCGTCGCGCATTTCCAGGAAGGACGGCATGATCCCGTCGGACTTCTTCCACACGGCCAGTGCGCCGCCATCAAGTCGGGGGTTCTCGATTTCGAGCCCGCCCGGCAGCAGATCGGCCAGGATGACGTTTTCATAGGCCTGATCGCAGGTGATTTCCACGGTGAGGAGATAGTTCTCGCCCTGCTTCAACGCGGCGGGATCGGCTGGGCCCTCTTTGCTGTCCATGCTGCGTTTCATTGTGATGCCATTGGCCGCAGCTTCCACGTCGGGCTTCACGAGAATGCCGGCCGTGTCGAAGTGAACGTAAAGCGGCGTGCCGCCGCTGTTGGTGACGGTGTATTTCGCGCCGGGGCCTTCGTGCTTGTGTTTATAGCGGAAGTCACCCTTTTCCTCACTGGTTCCATCGGGCGTCAGGAAGCTGGCGTGGGCCGTGCTCAGGTCACCGGCGTTGGATTTCAGATAGGCGGACAGGGCCGTAACCACGAAGGCGGCTTCCTGGGTCGAGTAGGGGTTGTCCTCCAGGAAGCGCAGGAGCTTTTCGGCCTGGGGCTGCACGTATTTCGCCTCCATCCCGACCGCCATCTGGGTCATGAGCGTGATGGCGTCGTTCCGGATTCCCGAGTTCAAGGAGTTGCCCTGTTCCCGGTCCATATAGGGCGCGCTGGGGTTCTTCAGCAGGTAGGCCTGGGCCTGATCCGCCGCGCCGGTAAAGGTGATGGCGCCCAGGGCCAGCCATTGTCGGGCCGCGGTGGGTACGGGCAGCGCATCAAGACTGTTGATGGCCTCCATCACCGTGGCGTCTTTGGCCAGGGCGCGCACATAACAGGCATAGGCGTAGTTGTAGAGGGACATGGGGCCATCGTTCGGCGCGAGGGGAATGCGCTCTCTCAGATACCGCATCAGCGCGTCGAACTTCTCGTCCGGCACCTGGAAGGCGGCATCCTGCTTTGCCAGCGCGAGGAAATGGCCGGCGTAGATGCTGCCATAGTTGGACGGTTCGGTGGAACCCGGCCAGTAGCCGAGGCCGCCGCTCCGGGTTTGCATGGACAGGAGCCGGTCGATGCCTGCCTGGATAAACTGCTGGAACTGGGCCGCGTCCATCTCATTGCCGGTGCTTGCCGCAGCCTGGCCCAGGAGGAAGAGGGGCAGGCAGCGCGACGTGGTCTGCTCGACGCAACCGTAGGGATAGCCCACCACATAATCCAGCGCTTTGCGCAGGCGTGCCAGGGGATTGGCCGTGACGGTGAGGGTGGCCTCCAATTGGCCGTTGTCCTTGAAGACGGTATTCTCGAATTGACGGCTTTCCCCGGCGGGGATCACGGCCATCTCGCTGCGTACCTGATAGACCGAGGGCGACTGCACCTTGAGCGCGGTCTCCGTGGCGTACTGCTCGACCACCGCGCCCTCGGTATTAATTACGTCCATATTCCAGCCAATCTTGCCGGAGCCTGTGGCTTCTCCCGCGGCAACGGGCACGGTAAACACCAGTTCCTCGCCACCTTCCAGATCGACGACCCGTTTGAAGGGTGCCATAATAAGGGGCGTGGACGCATCGGCGGTCAGGGAGACGGTGGCGCGGCCTTTCATCATGTTCTGGAGCGATACGGTAACCGCGAAGGTATCGCCAGGTGCCACAAAGCGCGGGAGGGACGTGCGGAGGATCACCTGGCGCCGGATGGTCACGTTGGCCGCCTGGCTGCCCGCGCGATCACCCGTGGTGGCCACGGCGACGAGGCGCACCTTGCCCGCGAATTCGGGGATGTCCATGGAAATGGTGGCGGTGCCGGTGGCATCCGTGGTCACCACGCCGGACCAGAGGGCGAGGGGCTTGATCCAGTTTTCGCCCACGGTGGAATCGATGCGCTTGCGCAACAGCTCGTCGCCGCCGATCTTCGACGCCTGGAAGTCGTAGGCCACCTGATCATAGTAGTGGGCCCGGCGGTAGGTGGGTTTTCGACTGCGCTGGAACCACGAAACTGGATCGGGATTCTGGTACTGAAGAATTTGGTGAATACCTTCGTCCACCAGAGCGAGGGTGACCTCCGAGGCCACGGGCAGGCCGTCCGGGCCGGCCACGGTGAGGGAGACATCCAGCTTGGAGGCCGGACGGATTTCCTCGGGGAGACTGTTGAAATTGATGCTCAGCGCCTTGGAGGGATCGGCCACGGGCACGTTGAGCATGGCGAAGCTGGCGTAGGGATAGGTCAGGGGCGCGCCCGGTTCCACGGGATGGATTACGGTGGCTTCGAGCCATACATTGGGCGCGTGTTTCGCCTCCAGGGGCAGGGTGAGCACGCCGGACCCGTTGGCAATGGGAACGGTGATGGCCTGGTCAATGGCACCGCCCTGAATGACGACGATGGCGTTGCCGTCGAAGGGCGATTCGATGCGAACGTTGGCTGTTTCGCCGAGGGTATAGGTGCTCTTGTCGGGCACTAGCTTGATGAGGGAGGGACGGCTGCCATCCACCACCCGGGCCTGGCCGCTGTAGGACCAGAAACTCAGGGATGCGAACTGGGGCGAGTCCGCGCGGTGTACCCGAACCCGGTAATTGCCGTAGTCCGAGTTGTAGGCCAGCGTGACCGAGCCCTTGCCGCCCTTCAGGGGAACGGTCTCGGTCTTGACCGTGACAAAGCCTTCGTTCCAGTTGGCCTCGTTGTGGCTGGAGTAGCGCCGGACGTAGTAGCTCCACTGCTTCTTTTCCAGCGTGACGAGGGCGGAATCCAGCGCGGACGGAGATCCGTCGGGCCGCACGGCAGCGACGGAAACGTCGACGGTGTTCGCCTTTGTTCCACTGGCCACCGCCATGCCGAGCATGTCCCGGGCGGGGAAGAGAAAGGCTTTGGTGCGGCCCGCTACGTTGCGCCCGCCCGGCTCGAAGACTTCACCTCGCAGGGTGCCTTCCACCGGGAACGAGATTTCCTTGCCCGGCTGCCACGTGAAGCTGAAGCCCGCATTGCCGAGCCCGTCCGAGGTGGCTTCGCCCAGATCACGCACATCGCCGTTGTAGGGCGCTTCGTTGGTGAAGGTGTAGTCGGGCCACTGCTCGGGCTTCCAGGCGACTTTGTCGATAATGACCGCCGCGGAGGTGCGGCGCTCCCGTGCCGGACCGCCGGAGAGCTGCTCGCCGGTCACCGTGACGGCGTGCTCTTCGCCTGGGAGCCAGAAGGGGGACGCCGCCGCGACTTTGACTTCGATCCGGCTGGGCACGAAATCCTCAATGTTGATCTTCTGGGTGGTCAGGGGCATATCGGCGCCGGGGACCCAGAGTTCCAGGGTGTACGCGCCCGTGAGCCAGTCCCGAGCCGTCTCCAGATCGAGGGAACCACTGCCCCACGTGGAAAGGGTGCTCGTGAATTCCTTCGCGTTCTCGGTGGAATCCACCAGGCGCAGTTTCAGCGGCGCGTCTTTTAAAGGCGTGCCGTCCGCCTGGCGCACGAGCCAGCGGAGGTGCATCATCTCGCCGGGACGGTAGAGGTTGCGGTCCGGGTAGAGGAAGGCGTCATAGCCGGTGGCGGTGAAGGTGGGCATGGTGTCGTTGAAGGCCACCGGGTCATCGGTGCGCTCGTTCAGCGGCAGGAAGGTGAAATCGTCCGCCGTCTCCACGATGACAACGCGGGGCCGACCCAGTTCCTGGTCCCAGCCCTGAAGGCGGGCCACGCCGTCGGCGCCCGTGGTGACTTCGCCCATGGGCTGGTGCTTGGCGGAGTAGACGGTGACCTTGGCATCGGCCAGGGGCGCGAGGTTCCAGAGGTTGTGGGTGTAAACGAGCAACTGGTCGTCCTGCCAGTGGGCCAGCACGCCGATATCGGTCCAGACGACGATCTTCGTGTCGTAGTAGTCGTCTCCCGGCGTGAGCGTGAGGCCGAAAATACCTTTCTTGCCTTCTGGGAGGAAGCCATCCATGGGCAGGGCCGCTTCGACGCGCACATCGGGCTTTTTCTCAAAGTCGATGGAGCGGGAAGCGATCTTGCGGCTCAGTTCGAGTCCGAAGGAGCCCGAAGTCTTGCCCACTTCCATGTAGTCCAGGGCCTTCACCAGGTTGGACGGGAACAGTTCGTAGAGGGTCACTTCCGCCTTTTCCACATTGCGGGAGTACACCGTCAGCGGGCCCGCAAGTCGGCGGGGGAAGTAGTAGGGCTCTTCAAAAGCGAAGCCCGTACCACTCTGCCGGGGCGCCGAATCGACATTCCACGTAAAGGGCGAAACGACCGATTGAACTTCCTGCTGGTCGCTCAGCCCTTCCGCGATCT
>JBIJDL010000225.1:0-9628 GCA_044344195.1 Candidatus Hydrogenedentales bacterium | reverse complement strand
ACCTGAAGGACGACGGCAAGGTCCAGCGCGGCTACCTCGGCGTCCACATTCAGAATATCTCGCCCGAAATGTCCAAGTGGTTCGACATTGAAGCGGGCCAGGGCGCACTGGTCGCCGAAGTGGCCGAAGGCTCGCCCGCGGAGCAGGCCGGCCTTCAGAAAGATGACGTGGTCGTGAGTATCGACGGCCAGGTCGTCAAAGACGCCGGCGCACTCCGCAGCCGCGTGGCCACCTCCGCCCCGAATAAAGAACTGAAGCTCGAAGTCATCCGCGATGGCGAGCGCATGGAGAAAAGCGTCACCCTGGGCCAGTTGGATTCCGAGAGCGTGGCCAGCAATGGCAACGCCCCGGCCGGTAGTCCCTCGCGCCTCGGCCTCCAGCTCCAGAATCTGGACGAAAATATCGCCAACCAGTTGGGCTTCACTGGCGAAGGCGGCGTGGTGATTGCCGCCGTCGAACCGGGCTCCCAATCCGCCCGCGAAGGCCTCGAGCGCGGTATGATCATCACCGAAGTGAACCGAATCCCCGTGAACAACGTGGAAGAGTTCAAGGCGGCGCTGGAGAAGGGCAAGAAAGAGGGCTCGGTCCTGTTGAACATCCAGAAGGAAGGTCGCTCGCGTTACGTGGCGATGAAGCTATCGTAAGGAGGCTTCAGGCTGTAGACTGCAGGCTGTAGGTAAAGCCGGCCCGCTCCATGATGAGCGGGCCGGTTTCTTTGGTTCAACCGAACGAAGAGCGCATCGGAAACAGTGACGAGAGATAGAGAGTGTGTGCATAAGTCTCTTGGCCCCGGAGGGGCCGGGGAACTTAGCCCAGTGACGAGAGGTAGAGAGAGTGTGCATAAGTCTCTTGGCCCCGGAGGGGCTGCGGAACTTAGCCCAGTGACGAGAGATAGAGAGTGTGTCCATAAGTCTCTTGGCCCCGGAGGAGCCGCGGAATTTAGCCCAGGGTGAAGCGAGGTACGAGCGGAACCCTGGGATCGTCGCCGCTACACCAACACGAACCCCCGAAGGGGGTGGCGGAAAACCTTGCGCGACGGTGTTATCATGTTCACGTCCTTTTCCATATTAACGTGCACGCAACGCTACATCATCAGGAGGCAGGATAATGTCGCAGTCCTACTGCAATCTTCTTTACCACATGGTCTTTTCGACAAAGCACCGGGAACGTCTGATCACGGAAGAGATACAAGATCGCATTTACTCCTACCTCGGCGGCGCCATCAAGGGCGAGAAGGGCATTCCTATCCTCATCAATGGCATGGAGGATCATGTGCATATTCTTGCCGCGCTGCACCAGGATTCCTCGGTGTCGGCGGTGCTCCGAAATATAAAAGCTAATTCGTCAAAGTGGCTTCACCGGGATCTGAAAGGACACGAAAACTTCTGGTGGCAGTCGGGATATGGGGCCTTTACCGTGAGTGCTAGCCAGAAGGATATTGTCTACAACTACATCGCGAATCAGGCGGAGCATCACAAGGAAATGACCTTCAAGGAAGAGTTCATCGCACTGTTGAATAAGCACGGGATTCCGTATGACGAACGCTATATCTGGGAGTAAGCTGGCGGGTCTTCCGTCGCCCCCTTCGGGGGCTGTGCTTAATGCTGCGCCTGATCCCAGGGTTCCGCTCGTACCTCGCTTCACCCTGGGCTAAGTTCCGTAGCCCCTCCGGGGCTAACTGAAGTTTGGCCTTTTCACGCTCAGTGTGTGTTTATCGCATTCGGTCACGTGCCGTTTTTTCGCTAGTTCTGTGCGTAGGGTACAACGACTCCAATCTGCCATCCGCCGAAGGCGGATTCGCTACCTGGTCGAACCGTGAACCTGGGGCTGAAGCCCCAGGCTACAGACTACCGCTCCTTCCGAGCTGGAATTCTGGTTCACCACCATCGACTTCATCATGACTTGTGGTCGCTGTTGTTTAAAAGACAACATACGCTCAAACCGGATGAACCACCTTTCAGCATAGGTCTCGATCCTGCGACCTCCAGCCCAATACCCAAAGCCTCCACCGTTAAGCGCGAAGTGGCGGCTGAAGCATAGAGGCAATCAACTATCAACTATCAACTATCAACTATCAACTATCAACTATCAACTATCAACTATCAACTATCAACTATCACTCCGACCCATAATCCCCAGCCCTACTCTTCCATGCGCAATCGCGCGACCAAGCCCAACACACCTGCCCACACCAAACAAAAAAAGCGTGGAAGGTTCTGAGAACCTTCCACGCTCGACTTACTTACTTTAAGACTACCGAGTAACTAACTCCTGCTTGCGCAGCAAGTTGATCACCAGCCGGTGCCTTTGATCATGGAGACCTGGCTGAGCGGCCAGGTAGCCTGGGTGTGCTCGGCCGGGTACTTCACGAAGCTGACGTGACCATCCATGTACAGGATGTTCGCACCGCCGGGAACGTGGTTGAAACGGGAGGAACCAGCACCGGTCGTTCCGCCGTAGGTGCCGTCCTGGCTGGCCTGATCCCAGGCAACAGCGATGGTCGACTGCGCTTCAGCGGAGCCACCAGCGTTGTTGATGTCGGTGATCAGGAAGCGTTCAACGCCTTCACGAACTGCCAGCACGGTCAGAGCACCACCGCCATTGGCAGTCGCCCAGGGGCCACCGGCAAGCGGGGTGATGCTGACGGACGCCGCACGGTCTTCACCAACCGTGTTGAAGCCCATGCCAGCGGTCTCGGAACCGTCACGCATGTGATAAGCCCAGTGATCGTTGTCGGCAGCAGCAGCAATCCAGTCGGAATTGATGACGTGGTGGATGTAGCTGTAGTCGAAGGTCACGTAGATGGTACGGTTCTGGGCCGCATCGCGCTGACGCCAGTTACCGAAGTAGGGGGTTTCACCGTTGCAGGCCTTGCCGAACTGGCACCAGGTGGCCAGAGCAGCAGCGTCAAGCGGAACGGTCGGGTAGTTGGCAGGACTCTGCACGAGATCCTGCATGAACATGCCCTGACCATTATCCGGGCCGGTGCCCAGGCCGTCAGCACCCTTGATGGTGGAAGACGGGCACTTACCGATCGTGTAGTCGCTCAGGTATTCGGGGTACACCTGGTAACCCGCCGGTCCGAGAGCCATCGCCCACATATTGGACGTGTCAAGGAGGGGTTCGTCCTGGAAGGGCTGGTGGTCGGGGAAACGTTCGCCTTTGGCTTCATTGGCGTACATTTTGAAGACCAGGCCCCACTGCTTCAGGTTGTTCTGGCAGCTGGCGCGACGCGCGGCTTCACGGGCGCGGGCCAGAGCAGGCAACAGGATGGCGGCAAGAATACCGATGATGGCAATAACTACCAGCAATTCAATGAGGGTGAAGCCTCGCTTGGATTTAGGACGTCTAAGGGTTGTCATAACTCTCTTTTCCTTTTGAAGATTTAGATGAATTGTAGACCAGAGCAGATGTACTCAATTACGGTTTGCTGTGAGACCGAAATACCTCCTTTCGGTTGTGAGGAATTGTAGTGTACTTCAACTGAAACAATTACAGCTTCAACTGAAACGTATTACAGGGCCATACCCCTCACACTGATTCGACCTTGTGATCGGTGCAGCCATATAATCGATAGGGCGGAACGATGATGCTTCCCACGTGTCACTTAGTGTCTGTCGGCACCCAGCCGCTCAGCGGAAACCTCTCATCATTCCATGCTTCTCTTGCGGAGAATGGCTTAGTATAGCATCTTTTTTTCAAAAGTAAAGCAAAATCTTAGTCCCTCCAACAGAAATCCTTAAAGGCTTGTGCGACAGGGGGCTGGAGCGAGTTTTCCGGACCGGGAGACCCCCGGAAAGTGCCCCATTCAGGCGTGCTGAAGCCGCCCTCCTGAGAAACGGGGAATACTCGACATAGGCGACATTAATAGTGCCGGGCAAGGGGTCATCCCGGCTGGGGAAGGTCGGATCTGATCCCTTTATTTGTGGTCTCACTTCTGATATGATACTTCCTGGCACTACATATGGTGTATTGGAAGGCGAGCATGACCGGTCAGAAGAGAAGTGTGCACTTTGTCGGCGTCGGCGGGATCGGCATGAGCGGACTCGCCGAGATCCTCCTCAACCTCGGCTATGAGGTTTCCGGCTCCGATCTGTCTGCTTCCCCCATCACCTCGCGACTCGAATCCCTCGGTCTCATCTTCCATAAGGGGCACAGCGCCCAGCACATCGGCCATGCAGGTATCCTCGTCGTGTCGGCGGCCGTCGCGGCGGACAACGCCGAAATCTGCGCCGCGCGCTCGCGCAATATTCCCGTCATGCACCGCAGCGACCTGCTGGCCGATCTCATGCGCCTCAAGCCCAACGCCGTGGCGGTGGGGGGGACCCACGGGAAGACGACCACCACCTCCATGATCAGCGCGATTCTGGATGTGGCCAATATCGGCGCCACCAGCATCATCGGCGGCATACTCCACCGCAGCGGCACCAACGCCCGCTGGGGCACGGGGGCCTACCTCGTGGCGGAGGCCGACGAACACGACGGCTCCTTCCTGCGGCTGCACCCCACCATTGCCGTCGTCACGAATATCGATGCGGAGCATCTGGAGTACTACGGCACACTGGACCAGATCAAGCGCGCCTTCACGGAATTCTGCAATGGCGTGCCCTTCTATGGCTACGCCATCCTCTGCGGAGATGATCCCGCCTGTGCGGATATTGTGAAGGATATCGACAGCATCACCTTGACCTATGGCCTGGGCGAAGGGCATTCGTTGCAGGCCGCCAATGTGCGTCTGGCCGAGCCCGATCCAGAGGCGTCCGTCGCGGATCGCCTGAAGAGCGCCGCCACCATTTTTGATGTCATCAGCTATGACGAGCGCCTGCCCGAGACCGGTCGCCTGGGCACGATTACAGTTCATGCCCTGGGCGAGAACAACGTCCGCAATGCCCTCGCCGCCTGTGCCGTGGGCCTTTGCCTCGGCATGCGTTTTCCCGCCATCGCCGCGGGCATCCGCCACTTCGACGGCGTGGGTCGCCGACTTCAGGTGTGCGGCGAAGTGCGCGGCGTCGCCGTGGTGGAGGACTACGCCCACCACCCCACGGAAATTGCGAGCACCCTGGAAGCGGTTCGCTGGCTGAAGCCACGCCGGGTGATCGCGGTATTCCAGCCCCATCTCTACAGCCGCACGAAGTACTTCTGCGACGATTTCGCACGGGTATTGTCCGCGCTGGATCGCGCCATCGTCACCGAAATCTATCCCTCCCGCGAAGCGCCCCTGCCGGGCGTTGACGCCGGCATGATCGTGGACGCGGCCCACCGCCTGGGCGCGCCCCACGTGGAATTGATCAAGGATATGAATGCAGTGCCGGACACCCTCGCCCCGGCACTCGAATCGGGGGACCTCGTGCTGATTATGGGTGCGGGCGACATTAATCGAATTGCAAAGCCGCTGCTCGCGGCACTGGGAGATCGATGATGCCATTGGTCGCCGCACACAGGGCGGGGAGGCACCGCTCCGGCGGGTTCCGCCGGCGATTGCGCCAGTCCGTTTTTCTGGTCGAGGCGGGTTTCTGCGTTTTCGCCATCGCCCTGTTCTTCTATGCTTTCTACCACTTTGCGATTAATTCGCCCCGCTACCGGGTTCAGGATATCATTGTTTTCGGCAATTCGGCCGTCACCTCCGAAGAGGTCGTGGCCGCCACCCAGATCACCACGGCCGACAGCCTGCTCTTCCTGGACAAGGCCGCCGTAGCCAGGCGCGTGGCCTCCATCCCCTATGTGGCCTCGGCCGAAGTCCAGCGCGAGCTGCCCAGCACGCTGATCATTCATCTCATCGAGCGCCAGGCCGCGGCCACCCTGCTGGCCGGTCGCCGCGCCTTCCTGATCGATCGCGAGGGGGTCGTCCTCAAAGAGAGCGATCCGGGCGATCCGGTGCGCGAACCCCTCATCACCAACGTTCCGGGGCTCGGGGTGATCAGCGCGGGCATCCGCCTCGAAGAGCCCTCGGTCCAGGAGGCCCTCAAGCTCTGGGAGGCCTATTCCCAGGCACCCATTTCAGCCGAAGTCTCCCTGTCGGAAATTTCCGCCGAGGGGCCCATGAACCTCACCATGATTTGGGACGAAGCCCCCTACGAAGTGCGTTGGGGGCGCAGTGACTATAAGAAGCAGGCCGAACGCCTGAGTATTCTGTGGCGCGAAAAGGGCGGCCAACTGCCCTGCCAGGAATACCTTGATTTGCGCTTCGATCAGGACTTGGTATGCCGATGATCGCCCATACGGGCCTAGTTGTGCCGGACTTTAAAGGGGTGCTACCATGGCACCCTGATCACGGGGAGTTTTTTACATGACCGTATCCATATCGGATGAGTTTCAATCCTTCGACCAGCGCGCTGTCATCAAGGTGTGCGGCATCGGCGGCGGTGGCGGCAATGCCGTCACCCGCATGATCGAGGCCGGCCTGTCGGACGTCGATTTCATCACGATCAACACCGACGCTCAGGCGCTTAAAAATTCGCCCGCGGGCACCCGCCTGCAGGTGGGCGTTGAGCTGACCGGTGGCCTCGGCTCCGGCGCACAGCCCGGCGTGGGCGCCCGCGCCGCGGAAGAAGATCGCGAGCGGATCAAAGAGGTCCTCGGCGGTGCCGACATGGTCTTTTTGACCGCCGGCCTCGGCGGCGGCACCGGCACTGGCGCTTCGCCCATCGTGGCGCAGGAGGCGACCTCCAACGGCGCCCTCACCGTGGCGATCGTGACCCTGCCCTTCAGCTTCGAAGGCAAGGAGCGCATGAACCTCGCCCTCCGCGGCCTGGCCGAGCTGGAAAAGCACGTGGACACGCTCATCGTCGTCCCCAATGATCGCGTCGCCACCCTCTGCCAGAACAACATGTCCCTCTTGAATGCCTTCAAGAACGCCGACGAAGTACTTCACAACGGCGTCCGAGCCATCTCCGAGTTGATCACCATTCCCGGACTGATCAACCTCGACTTCGCCGACGTCCGCACCATCATGCAGGCCCGAGGCCGCGCCCTGATGGGCATCGGCGTCGCCGAGGGCGAGGACCGCGCCATCCGCGCCGCTCAGGAGGCCATCGTCTGCCCCCTGCTGGAGCAATCAAATATCAACGGCGCCATGGGCGTCATCGTAAATATTAAAGGCGGCTGCGACATCGGCATGCGAGAAGTCCAGGAAGCGGTCACGGCCGTCAAGGACTCCGCTCACCCCGACGCCAACATCATCTTTGGTGCGGTGGTCGACGAGGTGGAGCGCCCCGAATTGCAGGTGACCGTCATCGCCGCGGGCTTCCCCAAGGGCGTCTCCGAGGAGTTCCTCTCCTCCGACGGCAAGAAGACTTACCTGGCCTCCCAGACGCCACCCCCGCTGCCTGATCGTGACCGTCGCAAGCCCCCCTCCCGCAAGGAAGACAGCCCCGCGGCGACCGAAGCTCCCATCCCGGCGCCGCCGGGGGAGCAATTTCTGTTTCCCGAGGAAATCCACCGGGGGAAGGGCCACGCGCCCGAACCCGAAGAGGATCTCGGCATACCCGCGTTTCTTAGGAACCGCATGAAGAAGAAGAACAAATAATGGATCGTGCCACCTTTGTGAAGTTGCTGCAGCGCGCCGTGCAGAAGGATGCGTCGGATATCCACCTCAAATCCGGCAGCCCGGTTTATTTCCGCGTCGACGGCCTCATGGGCGCCCAGGAGGGCGACACCCTGCAAAACGAGGACATCGACAGTATCCTCAACATTCTGCTCAGTCCCGAGCAGAAAGACTTCTTCATGAAGCGTGGCGATCTGGACATGGCCTTCACCGAGAAGGGCGTGGGCCGTTTCCGCGTGAACATCTTCCGCCAGCGCGGCACGATCTCGCTGGTCATGCGCCGCATCAAGAACCGCATTCTGACCTTCGAGCAGTTGAACCTGCCCCCCTCGGTCATGCGCTTCGCCACCATGCAGCGCGGCCTCGTCCTCATCACCGGGACCACGGGCAGCGGCAAGTCCACCGCCCTGGCCGCAATCATCGACCATATCAATTCCAACCGCCGCTGCCACGTCGTCACCATCGAAGATCCCATCGAATACGTGCACAGCGATCGTGTCGCCGTCATCAATCAGCGCGAAGTGACCATCGACACCAAGGATTTCTCCTCGGCGCTCAAGGCCGTCATGCGGCAGGACCCCGACGTGATTCTCGTCGGCGAAATGCGCGACCTGGAAACCTTCCAGGCAGCCATCAGTGCCTCGGAAACCGGCCACCTCGTCTTCAGCACACTCCACACCACCAACGTAATGCAAACCATCGACCGCATCATCGATCTCTTCCCCTCCAACCAGCACGATCAGGTCCGGGCCCAGCTCGCCATGAACCTGCGCGCCATCATGTGCCTGCGCCTGCTCGCCAGGGCCAGCGGCGGCGGTCGCGTGCCCAACTGCGAGATCATGTTCACCAACCCCGGCATCAAGGCCCTGATCAAGGAAAATCGCATCACGCAGATGGACACCGCCATCAGCAACGGCCGCGATTCCGGTATGATCAGCTTCAATGAGAGTCTCCACGAACTCATCAAGAAAGACCTCATCACCATCGACACCGCCGTCGAAATTTCCGACAACCCCGAAGAACTCAAGATGCTCGTACAGGGCATCCGCCTCAGCTCTGGCCGCGGCGGCCTGCTGAAGTAGTTCCGCCTCAAAATCAAACCAAGAGCGCAAAGAATCATCTTCTTCGCGCTCTTTGCGTTCCTTTTTGGCTATCAATCCCCGGAACCCATGGCCGTACCCTACGGCGCGGCGGGCGCATCAGGTTCAGCCACTTCCGGTTTCTGCATCATCTCCGAAAACACCCGGATACTCGCCTGTTGCTGCTCGATAAATCGCCGGACCCTCGCCGCGTCCTCGGGGGCCAGGGCCTCATCAAGCTGCACCAGCGCATTCTCGTAGCCTTCCTCCATGCGGCCCATGCCCTCCGCGCTTCCCGGCGTATCCTCACTTTCCTCAGCAGGTAGAAGGTTCTCCACAAGTATATCGATGGTCACCGTCCGCGCCTCCTCTGAGAGGCCGCCCGCAAACATGCCCACCTGCATTTCCATCTGCTGGCGCAGCATCCTCTCCGGCAGCTCTTCCTGATAGGCGTTGAACTTCTCCAGCTCGTCCGCATCCAGGATTTCCGCAACGCCCGCCATCAGATCTTCTTCCGAGGGCATCGTCAAATCCTCAGCCTTCTGCTCGCCCCGCATCATCGCCATGCCTCCCTCCATGGCCGCCCGCTGGTGGTTCGAAATGACCTCCCGCAGCGCCGCCTCCTTCTCCGGGTCCAGGCCCAACTCGGTGAACAATTGCCCGTACTGCATGTCCATCGCCATCTCAAGACCGGCGTCCATCATGGCCTGGCCCTGCTCGCCCTCATACATCGCCGCAAAAGGATTGGACGGTTTGTCGCCTTCACCGGGTGCCGCGCCGGGGCTGGCCGCCGCCTCGGATAATTGGGAAAAGGTCACCGTGGTGCCGGTGTCCACTTCCGGCTTCTTTGCCATCTCCTCCTTGATAGACTCGACCACGTGTTCCAGGTGCAATACTTTTCCTTCTTGCGCCACCCGCTCCCCTTCGAGCGCTTCCATCTTCATTGAAGACTCCGCCAGCGCCGCATTTAATTGACTGACCTCCGCGCCCTCGACACTTAACGTCT
>JBIJDL010000313.1:0-7626 GCA_044344195.1 Candidatus Hydrogenedentales bacterium | reverse complement strand
TTTCAGGGCGCGGACCTCCTCCAGCACGCTATCGAGAAGGGCATCGGTCGAAGTCCGCTCAAATTCACGCGGACTGGTTCCGTGGCCGGGCAGGCGCATGGTGCGCACCAACCAGCCCGAGGCCGCAACCCGATCGGGCAAGTCGTGGAAATTGCTCTGGCCCCCGATGAATCCATGGACAAATAGCACCGCGCGGGGGCTTTTCACAGGGCCGATTTCCCGAGGGGTCGTTCCCTTCAGATAGGGAGAACCTGGATCGCGGGAGGCCGTCCGTTCATAGCGGGATACGAGCTGGTCCGTCACCAGGTTGAACAAGGTCAATCCTACGGCCACGGTAATAAATCCATAGGCCAGGAGCGGGCGCCAGCGCCAGAGTCGTCGAACACTTTTCTTAGACATGGAAGGCGACTCAGTTCTCCCCGCGATCCATTTCCAGGGCCATGCGCTTGATCGTCTTGATATCCATTTTTCCGGTGCCCAGCACGGGGAGCTCGGCCACGGAGTAAAATGCACTCGGTTTTGGTGCCCAGAGATTGGGCATGCCCGAACGCGCCAGGGCCTTGAGGAGCTGCTCAAGCTCGTCCGCATGAAGCGTATGCAACACGACGAGTCGCTCGCCTTTCTGGGCGTCGGGCACGCTGGCGACCGCAAGGCGCTGATCGGTCAGCTCCAGCAGGCTGTGCAGCGTCTCTTCCACCTTGGTGTGGGGGACCATCTCTCCCGCGATCTTGCTGAAGCGCGCCAACCGGTCGGTGATCGTGATGAATCCGTCCTCATCAAGCTTGGCAATGTCCCCGGTCGTGTACCAGCCATCGTGCAGCACTTCGGCGGTTTTCTCAGGACGGTTCAGGTAGCCGCGCATGATGTTGGGACCCTTGACTTGCAGCAGCCCATCCTCGCCCGGTCCCCGCTCCTCGCCCGTGTCGGGATCCACCACGCGCACTTCGATCCCGGGGATTGGCCGACCAATCGTGCCATGCTTCGTTCCGGGGCTGAAAAAGCCGGGGGATACGCAACCCGGAATATTCGCGGCCACTGCAGGGGAGCATTCGGTGGTGCCGTAGCCCTCAAGAGGCTCCACGCCGAAGCGCTCCAGGAAGGCAAGGCGCACGCGCGGAACGAGTTTTTCCGCGCCGCAGACGACAAATTCGAGGCTCGCCAGTTGCTCCGGCTCGCAGCGGCGGATGAAGCCCTGGAGGAACGTCGAGGTCCCAATCATCAGCGTGCCCCGGTAGTCCTGGATCAGTTTGCCGATCACCTTGGGCTCCAGCGGATTGGCGTGATAGATCCCCCTCACCCCGTGGATCAGGGGCAACCATAACGTCGCCATGAAGCCAAAGGAGTGAAAGAACGGCAGGAAGCCCACGATGCAAGTTTCGCCGTGGTTGGGGAAGACTTCCAGCGTCCCGTCAATATTGGTGATAAGGTTACGGTGCGTCAGCATGACCCCTTTGGGCTCGCCTTCGCTGCCGCTGGAGAATACGACGGTTGCAATATCGTCTGGATGGCGCAACGGCGATCCCATGAGCCGGTCCAGCAGTCGCACGGGGCAGGTCAAGGCCAGTACTATGGCGACGACGCGGTCCACGCCGGTGATGGAGGATTTTACGTCTTCCATGAATATCACTTCGCCCGGCACGGTCAGCGGCAGGCGCTCCAGCAGTTTCCGCGAGGTCAGCACCTGCGTTACGCCGCACTGCGCCGCGCAGGACGCGATGGTCTCGTTGTTGGCCGTGTAGTTCAGGTTGATCGGCACCCTTCCGAGCATCGTCAGCCCAACGTTGACCAGCACGCCGCCGACCGACGGGGGGAGAAGCACTCCAACCATCTCCTTACCGTCGAGAATTTTCTGCAGCCGCCGAGCGAAAACCATACTGCCCACCAGCGTCTTGAAGTAGCTCAGGCTGCCGGAAATGGTATCGGCCACGGCCGTCTTCCGCAGGTTGCGACGGGCCATTTTTATAAAGCCGTGGTGCAGTAGACGGAAGCGCAGCGGGCGCTCCGTGTGCACTTCTCGCCCCAGGCACCTGAGCTGTTCCTGAAGGTGGAAGACATCCGAAACGGTCGCCATTCGTTCCCCGTAACGAATATCGATGCGAAACGGCAGGCGCTTGGGATTCCGCCAGTGAATCTTCCCGTCGCAGAAGGTGTACAGCGACTCCCAGAGTCGTGATTGATAGAAAGGAACCGCAACCGCTTCCGTACCGTCAAGAAGCATATTATAGTCGTCGGACCACGCGAAGTGCGTTGCACCCTCTTCTGTGCTTCGTTCCTGGTTGATGCACACCGTGGCGCCGTCCCGCAGCAGGGTCCGTATCGTTTCCGCCACAGCCGCCTGATCGGCTTCGCTCGCCCCAGTCTTCACGGGGACAATCTGCATCAGGCGCGCCAGACGGCCCATTAGCGGGCGCGCGTAAATCGCCTCTCCCATGACGAAGTGTACTTCGCGGTCGGTGCTTGCGTAGAAGGCCAGGCAGTCAATAAAGCTGATCGGGGTTCCGATCAGCAGAACGGGCCCGTCTTCAGGCACATGGTGACGATGGGCGACTCGAATGCGGACCAAGGTGCTGCTGATTAGCCAGAGTCCGGCCCGCAGGAACAAATGGGGGAGTCGGATCGAGATATACACGCCAATCAGCAGGGATAAAACCGCCGTGACCAGAAAGACCTGGTGGGTGGTGAGTCCCACCGTGCCCAAGCCCATGAAGGCCGCGTTCGACCCCGCCATGCCCACAAAGGTCAGCATGTTCGTCGTCGCAATTACGCCGCCCACGGTACCCTTGGGAGACTTGTGCTGAATCGCGGCCGCCAGCGGCACATCAAAGATGCCGGCGAAAAAGCCCAGACCAAAGCTGGCAAAGGCGACGAGCACATAGTAGCTCCCGACGCCCCCCGCGCCGAGGGCTTCCGCACCCACCAACGGAATCGCCAGCAGGCCCGCGAAAAGCGCCATGCCCAGCGCGCCGATAGGGACCAGGCCCATTTCTATTTTCCCGCGCGACAGGTAGCCCGCGGCAACCGCGCCCACGCCGATACCAATGGTTACCGCACCAATGAGGCCCGTCTGTAGTGACTCAGAGAGCCCCAGCGTTTCGCCCCCGAACTTGATCAGGTTGTTCCGCACGAGTGAACCCGCGAACCAGAAATAGACATAGCCAATAACCACATTCAGCAGGACACGGTCGTTCCAGATGATTGCAAAGTAGCGGCCCATACCCTTCCAGGGCATCAGCGGATTCATGGGAATTGCCAGGCCGGGGTTGGCTGCCGGGGGGCGGGAGATCCAGAGTGAACTGAACACGCCGCCCATGGACAGAACCACCAGGAAAATGGATACAACGTAGAGCCGGTCCTCGTACAGACCGTGGAGCTTGCCGCCCGCCAGGGTGCCCAGAATGACCGCCGCCAGCGTCCCCATCTGGATAATGCCATTGCCCCAGGAGAGGCGCGATTCAGGAAGGATTTCCGGCATGATGCCGTACTTCACCGGCCCGAACATCGCACTCTGAGTGGCCATCAGGAAGAGGAGGAACCATATGAGCGTGATATTGCCGTAAACAAAGGCCAGGCCGCCGGCGGTCATGATGGCCACTTCCAGCACCTTCGTCACGGTGGCCAGGCGTCCCTTGCTGACCCGGTCCGCCAGCGCCCCGAAAAGGCTGGGGAAGATGATAAAGGGCAGCGAAAACAGGATACCCGAGAGACCGGTCACGTAGTCGTAGGGATCCATGGACCAGCCCTCGCGGATCCACGAGAGATCCACATGGCCGCCGTCCAGGCCGGACTTCATTGTCGCGATTACGCTGAAGATGATGAGCCATTGGTACACGTTGTCGTTAAACGCGCCCTGAAACTGGGTCACCACCAGCCCCCAGAAGCCTCGCGCCTGGTAGCGGATCTCACCCGGAACCCGGTCCATTCCTAGCTCTCGTCCCATTCATCCGTTCCTCAAGCGTAAAAGGGCCCAACTACAAGGCCCTTATCTCATTTTTCAGCAGCATCTGGTTGCCCGGCGGTCAGCGCAGGCACCGTTCCCGAATTCGTTCCAGATTCTTCGTCAGGGTTCTGCAGGCGGTCTCATCCAGATCGGCCATGACATCGTACACATCCCGCCGGTAAAGCGGTTCCACCTCATCGATCAGTGATCGCCCGGCCGGGGTCAGATCGATGTGATAAATCCGCCGGTTACCCTCCACCGCGTGGCGGGCAACCAGACCCTTGCTCTCCAATTTGTCCAGCACTGAAGTCACGCTGGCGCGCGTCACTACCAGTCGCTTGCCCAGATCGGACTGGGTCCAAACGTTTTCTTTGTACTTCAGGCTGAAAAGCACGTTGAACTGGGCTTCGGTAAGACCGAATTTCCGGAACAGGTCCGAACCCTTCAGGGAGAGCAGGCTCGCCGTGCGGACCACGTTGAGCACGGCTTCGTGCTTGGGGTCCTGCATGGGACGCTCAAGATTGAGTTCTTTCTCCAGGGACATACGGCCTCCTTACGACGTAAACTGCTGTCTCTGGAATTGTAAATCACGGCATTGTTAGAAGTCAAGCGATTTATTCGCGCGATTACTCCCCGCAGGCGGGAAGGTCCGAAGTATAGCGACAAGCAGGAAATCGCTCACACGCGAGGAAGGCGCTGCCCGCCCGCGATCCCCGCCGCGCCATCCTGGGCTCGAGTGCTCCTCCGCAGCGGGGACACGTCGCACCCGTGGCAGGGCACTGGATGGAAACTTGGGGAGCAGGGTGCTTGCCCATGGCCTCCAGAATCGTGGCGTTGAGACTTTCGGGGTCATAGTCTCGCTGGACGGGAAGCATGAGCAGCGGAAAGCCCGCCCCAGCGCAGGCGCTCGCAATCAGCGCATCGCGCTCCCGGCGATCTACTCGCTCATGGGACCGGTCATTCAGCTCAATAGCGCACAGGAGGCGTCCGGACTCTCGGTCGCAGAGCACGAAGTCCAGGTGTTTGCCGGTAATCCGGTTGAAGGCCGCGCGCCACGCCTTGGGATCGAGTTCCTGTACCGGTTGGAGCACGTCGGCCACCCTGACTTTGGCAAAGATCTCCAATCCGGTGGGGAGCGCCTTACGGAGCACCTGAAGAAATCGAAACTCGGTCGCGGTGAATAGACTATAGCGTCGCGTATACGCCGGACCGGAGCGTCCCAGCAATCCTGGAAACGCAATGCGAACCAGAATAATCAGAACAATGACCAGGGCGAGTGAAATATAGGGATAAATCAATGCCGCTCCCCTCTCCGGTGCGGGCTGTACGCCCGAGCGAGCCTCACCCCAGCATACGTTGCCGCGAAGATGCCGTGCAAGATGGCGGCGCGCCTGACTTTTTCCCGTTTTGCCCGCCATGGTAGGATGGGACGTACACTTCCGAAGGAGGCTTCCAGCATGCGTATTCTCGTCAGCGGTTCAAGTGGTCTCGTAGGCAAGGCGCTGTGTGGCGTGCTCGAAGCGAAGGGGTACACCGTCGTCCGGCTGGTGCGCAATCATACCGCCCTCTCGGAGAACGTCATCTACTGG
This sequence comes from Candidatus Hydrogenedentales bacterium, assembly GCA_044344195.1. Classification (GTDB taxonomy): domain Bacteria; phylum Hydrogenedentota; class Hydrogenedentia; order Hydrogenedentales; family JAEUWI01; genus JAEUWI01. The sequence continues at coordinate 2,100 of JBIJDL010000313.1, read as the reverse complement.
GACCCCGAACGGGGCATCCTGGCGGGAGATCAGCTCGCTGGATTGGATGGGGTAGTCCATCTGGCGGGCGAGTCCATCGCCAGCGGCCGTTGGACCCCGGAGCGCAAGGCGCGCATTCGAGACAGCCGCCTGCAGGGTACCCGTCTGCTCTGCGAGCGCCTTGCTACGTGTGGCGCACCACCCGCCTTCCTGATTGCCGCATCGGCCATTGGCTTCTATGGAAACCGGGGAAGCGAAGTCCTGGACGAATCCGTCGGACAGGGCGAGGGCTTCCTGGCGGAACTCTGCGGAGCCTGGGAAGAAGAAACCCGCCGCGCTTCCACCGCTGGCATACGCGTAGTCAACCTTCGTCTCGGGATGGTGCTGAGCGCTCGGGGTGGCGCCCTGGCGAAAATGCTACCGCCCTTTCGCCTCGGACTGGGCGGTCCCCTGGGCGATGGTGCCATGTGGATGAGCTGGATACACCTCGACGACGTCGTGAGTGCGATTTATTACGCCATCCACCACCCCGAACTTGCCGGGCCGGTCAACGCCGTTGCCCCCAACCCCGCAACCAATCGGGACTTTACCCGGGCGCTTGGGCGCGTCTTGGGGCGCCCGGCGTTTTTCGCAGTCCCCGCGTCGGTGCTCCGGTTGCTGCTGGGCGAAATGGCCGATGAACTCCTGCTTTCCAGTCTGCGGGGAACACCGCTGCGCCTGGAAGAGGCAGGCTTCACCTTCGCCTACCCGGCGTTGGAAGCCGCACTCACCAGCCAGCTCGCGCCATGAGCCCCGGCACCACAGGGCAATCGCATTAAAAATTCTGGGAGTACGGGGGCATGGAGCGGGGGCTTTCCAGCCCCCGGCCCGTGCAACGCAGTTGCACGGACGAAACGATGAAATAAATAAGGGGGCAGGAATGCCACCCCTCCATACTTTCGCTAGCTTTATCATGATTAGAAAGCGTTTTAAATGCGATTACCCTGACCGGCACCACCGCGCAGCGGAACGTCCCATACGGATTCTGCTATGATGGAGCTCCCAGACGCACGAGGCTCGTGAAAGAGATATTTTCAGGGAAATCCTATTGTGATCAGCATCAGTGTGAAAGAAATCCTCATCCTTGCGGCCATCATTGGTGGCATGATCTGGATGCGAATGGCCCGCGAGACGGTGGAAGCCTCCACCAACGAGTTTGTGAAAAAACTGCGCGGTCCCAGTCTGGGTCGGCCTGGATTTGGCTGGCGCGGCCTGATCATTGCGTTTGTCGTGGGCATGGCGTGCTGTTGCGCCTTGGGTTATATTATTTTTCGCCTGGTCGTTCTGTTTCGGGGCGAGGTGAATGGGTAACTTTTGAGTGGATTTTTTCGGGAAAATTCAGCACTTCGTCAAAAGTTTGTCAGCGCGGCAAACACTTGACAGAAATATGGCAGGGGTATGAAAGGCCGTATTGGTCATAAGTCTTTTTTTAAAAGTAGTTTAAGGTCGGTTGCCAGGCTGCGGAAAAAGTTGGCCTCTAAGTTGCTTAACACTATATATGGGTATGTGAAAGCAACCTCCCAGTGTCGGCTAACATGTAACAATGTTGACGCTGCCACCAAGCCCGGGTTATGGCAAGGCATCCTGTCGATGCACTGCTGGTAACCAGCACTGAATGGAAGCTTTCTTATACCCTTTTTTGTGTCTATACGAAGGCAAGACCCGTGTGGGGAGGTCGGCATTCCTGTAAATAATTTACCAAGAAAATACTTGTCTTCTACGCCATAAGTGCTTATACTCTTTATAAGTCGAGGAATAATTGGGGTGAGGATTCAGTCCCCGCCCCTGTGACTTGGATGTTGTGCAGGCATGGCTCGCTCTGGTGGGGTCGCCTGCCTGCCCTCTTCAACAAGGAGATTTTCGCGGATGCCGACTTATGCCTACACCGCACGTGCAAAGAATGGTACCAAGCAGCAGGGGACACTCACGGCCGATACACGCCAGGCAGCCTCGCAGATGCTCCAACAGAAGGGCCTGATCGCCGACAAGCTGGTCGAGAAAAAGGGCCGGACGGCAGGACCCAAACTCAACAAGCGCGTAAAAACCACCGAACTCCTCGTGTTCACCCGCCAGCTCTCCACC
>JBIJDL010000030.1:0-25301 GCA_044344195.1 Candidatus Hydrogenedentales bacterium | reverse complement strand
GGAGACCGTGGGCGGCGTGGTGTCCAGCGTCAATTCATCGGTGGTGCTGTCGCTTCCCTCATTTCCGGCGGCGTCCGTGGCCAGTGCGGCAACGTCGTAAACACCGTCGACGGTGAGGTCGTTGAGCTGGGCGTGCCAGAAGCCTGCGTCCACCACGGCGGAGTAGGTTATGCCGTCGACCGTGACACTCACGGAAGAATTGTTGGTGTCACTCACGGCACCGGTGATGACCGGGGGCTTCGCGGAAGTGATGAGCGTATCGACCGTAACCGTGGGCGCGGTATTGTCGATGGTCAATTCATCGGCGGTTCCATCTGTGCCCGTATTGCCCGCCATATCCACGGCTTCGGCTACGACTTCGTATCGGGTATCGGGTTCGAGTCCGGCGGAGATGTCGGCGAACCAGGAGCTCCCGGAAACGGTCGCCGAATAGAGCACGCCGTTTACGGACACCTTCAAGTACGCGAGGTTGACTTCATCGATCATGCCGGTAACGGTCGGCGTTACGTTGGACGTGACCAGCGCGTTCACGGTGACCGTGGGCGCGGTACTGTCGACTACCAGTTCATTCGATGTCACGTCGGTGCCGATGTTTCCGAGGGCGTCCGTGGCGCTTGCCGCCACGTCGTAGATGCCGTCGGCCAGGGGCTGGATTACATCGGCGGACCAGGTGCCACCGCTGACCACCGCCTGGATGGTTTCGCTGTTCACGGTCACAGAAACGGTGGTGGCGGTCAGATCGTTGGCCGATCCGGTCAGGGTCGGGGTTGCCGAGGCTGTGGTCAGGGCGTCAATCGTCACTTCCGGCACGGCGTTGTCTACGGTCAATTCGCCGGTGGTCGTGTCGTTACCCGCGTTGCCGACGCTGTCGGTCGCAGTCACGGAGATGTCATAGGTGTTGTCGGCAAGTTCAGGGGTGATGGTGCCCTGAGCGAGGCTCCAAATACCCGATCCATCATTGGTCGCGGAATAGGTGCTGCCGTCCACCGTTACCGAGAGCACCACGCTGTCGGTGCGGGCCGGGCTGCCGTCGTCCAGCGTGCCGGAAAGGGCCGGACTCCGGTCACTCGTCTCAAGGGGGTTAACGTTTACGGTGGGCGGAGTGATATCGATGATAAGGCCGCTGGCGGCGCTGGCCGTGCCTATATTGCCGCCCGCGTCGGTGGCCGTGGCCTCGATCGTGTACTCGCCTTCTGCTACGGCATTGGGCAGGGTGGCCGTCCACACGCCGCCGATGACACTTGCGGTGACAGTCTGGCCGTCCGCCGTGACTTCCACCGTGGTGGAGGTGGCGTCGGTAACCGTGCCGGTCAGTTCGGGCGTGAGGTCGGCGGTGATGATATTGTCCACGGTCAGGATCGGATCGGTCAGGTCCACGATCAACACGCCACTCAGCACGATGCTGTTGGTGTTTCCCGCCGGATCGGAGAGGTCCAGCGTCACGTCATAGTGCCCCTGGTTCAGCGGCGCGATGAGATTGTCGGCGAGGTCCCAGGTGGACCCATTGTTGGACGCCGAGAGGCCGGTGCTTGTGTCCACGCTCACAAGAATCGTGGCAGTGGGATCATCGCTCGTCCCCAGGAGGGCGGGGCTCGGGTCATTCGTGATCAGCGGCTCCATACCGGCGGTCGGGACAACGGTATCGATCGTCAGTTCCAGACTCGTGTTGTCTGTTGCCGAGTTGACGCCGTCCGAGGCCGTGGCTTCGACTTCATAATTGCCATCGGCGAGGGGGCTCAGCACGCCTTGGGCGATGTCCCAGGTGCCGTCTCCGTTGTTCGTGGCAGTAACGGGCGTACCACCATTCACCACGACCGAAATGGTTGCGTTGGCGGTATCGATGGTGCCGCTCAGGGCCGGGGACGTGTCGTTGGTCAGCAGCGTATCAACCGTCACGATGGGGGGTGCCGTGTCATAGACAACGACACCGTCCGATATGCTGGGGGCCGAATCCGCGGCGCTGGGATTGCCCGGAACGTCAGTGACGGCACCCGCCGGAATACGAAGCTGTATGGTTCCGTCTCCGGTTACATCCGTCACCTCGACGTTGAAGACGTTGGTTCCCCCCACCGCGCTGATGGCGTAGGCGAGGCCCGTGGCGGTTCCATCATTGACGATATCGCCAGTGGTGAAGCCCGTGATGGTTTCGTCGGGGACCAGATTGAAGTTCACTGGCGTGACATTCGTGGGGTCCTGCTGGCCTTCCCGCACTTCCAGGGTGAGTGTCGGCGGGATCGCCGGGACCGGATTGGGTGTCGTTACCACGCTGAATTCCGAGGTATTTCCGATGGCGTCCGTCCGGGTGGCGGTGATGTTCTTGCCGTCGAGGGGCGCCAGATTGACGGGAATGACGGTGGGGCCGCCGGCAACGGAGATGATTACCTTCACAAGGAACTTCATGCCCTCATTGGCGGTATCCGCGTAGAGGTGAACCGCATCGCCGACTTGGGAGCCGACGACGGAAACGGAGTAGGGCGAGGTGGAATTGATGGCCGAAATTCCCGGCGGCACGATGCTCCCGTTCACGCTCGACAGGCTGAACTGGATTCCGTCGTCCGTGTTGGAGTGGATGGAGTTATAGGTAATGGTGGTCTGTTCCACATTCATGGTGGCACGGGAAAGCAACACGCCGTTGAGCCCGTTGAACGCAATAATATTCGCGCCCGCTTCGGTGCCGCCGATCACATTGCCCGTCGCGCCGAGACCGGACGCGGAAATGACGATGCCCTCGCCGACATTGCCGACGTTGGTGGTGCCGTCGGCGGCGGTGCCGATGTAGTTCCCCTGAATGGAGTTGTTGTTGCAATCGCGGATAGTAATGCCGTTTTCGTTATTGCCGGAGATGATGTTGCGGGTGGTCTCCTGGGTACCACCGATGAGGGTAGCGCTTACCCCGTTTTCCAGCGTGATGCCGTGACTCGCGTCCACCGAAATGGGGTCGTCACCTTCCAAATCGAGTCCGACGATGTTGCCCTGGATTTTGGTGTTGGTGACCGCCGCACCGGACAGGTAGATGTTGGAGGAGCCATTGCCGGAGATGAGGTTGCCGCCGGGCCCCTCGGCCACGTCGCCGATGAAGGTGCTGTCCAGGTTGCCCGCCGGGCCCGCTGAGCCGAGCACGAAGACGCCGTAGCTGTCGTTCCGCATTTCGGTGTGGCCGTCTTCGCTCATGCCAATGGTGTTGTTGAGGATCCGGTTGCCGTTGGCCGAGTTCACGGAGCCAGAAATCTGTATGGCAATACCCGCGCCGCTGTTGCCCGAGATGATATTCCGATCGGCGGCGTTTAGGCCGCCAATGGCGTTGTTGGAAGAATCAACGATGGTGATGCCATTGCCCGCATTGCCGAAATCGGTCGTTCCTTCCGTGCCGATCTTGCACGCGGTTATGTTGTTGTTGCCGGAGCCGCCCTGGTTGTCGATGACGATGCCGGACGCGGCGTTGCCAAAGATCACCATGTCCTGGATCGTGTTGCCGGTACTCTCGATGCGAATGCCGCCCGCGCTGGCGTTGATCACGGTGAGGCTCTTAATGGAACTGGAGGACGACCCACTCCCCAGGAAGAACACGGCCGTGCCCGAGGCCCCGTCGCAATCCAGCGTAATGCCCTGGGACTCGCCGTCAATCGTGAGCGTATCGGTGATCGTTGGCACGACGCCGCTGCAGAAAACGATGGTGTTGGCGAGCGCGGGGTCAAACGTGATCGTATCCGCGCCGCCGGTGCCATTGCACGCGAGGACCGCCTCGTGGAGGCTGATCTTGCCATCCGATCCCCGATTCGCCTGGAGGGTGGTGATATCCGAGGTGATCCCGTCCACAGTACTGTTGCCGGCGTCTACGACGATTGTCGCCGCGTTTCCCGCCGTTGAAAGGAGTATTCCGGCGACCAGCGCCAGAGCGAGGGGAAAACGCCGGTTCCCAATCAGCCGGCCGACGAAACTCGAGATCTTCAACATCGCTGCTCCTAAGCACAATCATAGTTGCCAAGTTTCACAGTGGGACGTGTCCCACATCGCTGGTCAAGTCAGGCGTCGGCCTGCCTGCAGGGCAAAAGACGCTCTCCCGGTGGACAGGCGATTCCCAATACGCCCAATACCCGAATCCCTCCCAAGAGGGTGCTACCCCGGTTGCGCTTTGTCGCCTGTCGTGGCAACCTGCCACGCAACCACATAGATAATACCACATTGTTGAATAGCTGCTATAAATTTCCGCAGGTCTGACCACAGATTACCTGGCATTTTTATCGGTATTATTAGTTTGGCGTATGGGCGCTCTTGTTCGAGTTCTTGAACTGCTTCCCGTCCCTTGCGTATGCTCCCCGCAGTTCCCTGCCCACAAAGGAGTGCTCCATGGCCTGCGAAGCCACCGCCTATGCCCGAGCCGGGCTCATCGGCAACCCGTCCGACGGCTATTTTGGCAAGACGATCAGCTTTGTCATACGCGATTTTGCGGCGAAGGTCAGTCTCTACGAAAGTGCCGAACTGGAGATCGTACCCAGCCTTCAGGATCGCTCGAAATACAGATCCGCCGAAGATCTTTACGACGACGTGAAGAACAATGGCTATTACGGCGGTATTCGCCTGATGAAGGCGACCATTTGCCGCTTCATCGAGTATTGCCGGGAAGAGGGGATCGATACTAACCGGAAGAACTTTTCGATCCGCTATCGGTCGACTATTCCGCGGCGCCTTGGACTTGCGGGTTCCAGCGCGCTCATCACGGCCACCTTGCGTTGTCTGATGGAGTATTACGAGGTTGACATCCCCCGGACGCGCCAGCCGAATCTTATTCTAGAAGTGGAAACCGGCAAACTGGGCATTGCGGCGGGACTTCAGGATCGGGTGATTCAGGTCTATGAAGGTTGTGTTTTCATGGACTTTGACAAGGAGTACATGGCGGCTCACGGCCACGGGCGCTACGAGGAACTCGATCCGGGATTGCTTCCCAATCTTTTTATCGCCTACCGGCTTGATCTGGGCGAGGGATCGGAAACCTTCCACAACAATATCAAAGAGCGCTGGCTCTCCGGGGATGGCGAAGTCATCCAGGCTATGAAGGATTTCGCATCTTACGCGCAGGACGCCCGCGACCTGATGGTGGCGGGGCGCGGTCACGAGATCGGTCCGCTGATGGACAAGAACTTCGACCGCCGGTGTAGCCTCTATACGCTGGATCCGCGAAATATCGACATGGTTCAGCGCGCACGGGCCGTCGGCGCCCACGGGAAGTTTTCCGGGTCCGGCGGGGCCATCGTGGGCACCTACGAGGACGAGGCTATGTACGAGCGCCTCGTCGAGAAAATGCGCGAAGGCAATATCGCCGTCTTTCAACCAACCGTCATCGGTTAGAATTCGGGCGGCCTTCGGGTCGCGTACAGGTGAAACACCATCGGAACCCTATTCGTCATAGCCACGCCCATCGGCAATCTTGAAGATCTGTCCTACCGCGCCCATCGGGTTCTGCGGGAGGTGGATGCGCTGGCCTGCGAAGATACCCGCATGACCCAGCGCCTGCTGGAGCGCTACGAGATCGAGCGTCCCCGCACGACCTTCAGTTACCACGAGCACAACGAAGAACAGGCGGGCAAACGTATCCTGGGGCTGTTGAACGAAGGACTCTCCGTCGGCCTGTGCAGTGACGGTGGATGCCCAGGCGTGAGTGATCCGGGATATCGCATTATCCGCGATTGCCGCGAGGCGGGCCACTCCGTGGATATCCTGCCTGGGCCCACGGCCGTGACGACTGCGCTTCTGGCCTCTGGACTTTCCACAGCGAGCTTTACCTTCAAGGGATTTCCCCCCCGCAAGAGCGGCGCGCGCCAGCGCTGGCTTCTGGAGGATGCGGAGCGTCCCCATACGATGGTGATTTATGAATCCCCCTTCCGCATCGGCCAGTTGCTGGCGGATGCCCATGCGGTGCTGGGCGAACGCCTGGCGGCGGTGTGCATCGAATTGACGAAGAAGTTTGAGCGCGTGGAGCGGGGCTACCTGGGCGAACTTGCCGCGCAATTCGCGGAAAAAAAGGTAAAAGGTGAGATTTGTGTAGTTATATCCGGCGATAATCCCAAGTTTCTTCGTCCGGAATGAGGGATTTAAGGGGAATCTTGATTTAAAAGGTTGAAGTGGCCCAAGGTGATGTAGTATTGTGGCTCAGCAATAACGAATAATTTCATTTGTGCATATCGGGGGGCGTGTCTATAAGTTGGCCTTACCAGGCCGCGTGTTCACGATTGAGTAGTCCGTGAACACTACCCCAAGTTAGCCACATAAAGGAGTATTAATATGGCTAAGAAGAACCTGAAGTACAGCATCAATCTTAACAGCCCCATCGCGGTGTACGTGCAGATTGAAAATCTCGTGCGTTTCGCCATTGCCTCGGGCAAGCTGGTCACAGGTGACACCCTTCCCTCCGTGCGCGACATGTCGAGCATGCTGCAGATTAACCCGAACACGGTGACGAAAGCCTACCGCGATCTGGAATTGATGCAGTTGGTCCACACGCGCCGCGGCGTGGGCGTCACCATTTCCGAGAAGGCCGCTGGCCTCTGCAAGGCGAGCGTTCAGGACATGGTCCGCATGCACCTTCGCGACGCGGTTGCCGAGTGCATCGCCAGCGGTATCTCCGCGACCGACGTGCGCAAGTATGTCAAAGACGCGATTGATTCCGGTGCCCTGCCCTACGACATTACCGGTGCCTGAGACTGATGCTTCAAGCCTGGCCCGTCCGGGTTCGGGCTTGAATATAGTTCAAGTCCCCGCAGGGAAGCGCGCCTAATCCCCTTCTGGGGGCCAGCCATCCTGGCCCGTCAGGGGAACAAAGATACACTCCGTGTGCTCTTCCGGGATTAGCGTGTTTCCCTGCCGGGTGACCTTTTTCAGCCGCTGGCGATGACGTTCGCCCACGGGGCACACCAGTCGAGCTCCTTCCGCCAGTTGCTCCAAGAGTGCTCCGGGAATTCTCGGGCTGCCTGCGGTCACCAGTATCGCGTGGTAGGGAGCGCCTTCGCTCCAGCCCAGCGTCCCGTCCCCCGTCACATACTTGATATTCTCGAAGCCCAAATGAGCCAGGCGGGCCTTTGCTTCGGCCTGGAGTTCGGGATGGCGCTCGATGGTGATCACTTCGGCGCAGAGCCGCGCCAGCACGGCGGTCTGATAGCCGGAGCCGGTGCCGATTTCCAGCACTCGATCCGAGGGCTTCAGCGCCAGCAGTTCCGTCATGTAAGCGACCATGTAGGGCTGGGAAATGGTCTGGCCCAGGCCGATGGGGAGCGGGCGGTCTTCATAGGCCAGATGTTCGCAGTCAGTCGGAACAAATCGATGCCTGGGGATGGAGGCCATGGCCTCCAGCACGGTGGGGGAGGCAATTCCCCGCGCGGCGAGCTGCGCCGCCACCATGCTTTCCCGATCCTCGCGCCTGCCGTCCATAAGGAACAGCTCCAGATGCGTTACTGCCGGACGAGAATCAGCCGCACGATGTAGACGCACATCACGGCCGCAATAGGTGAGAAATCCATGGGGCCCATATTCGGCAGCACCCGCTTCATGAAACCCACCAGCGGATCCGTTGCTTTTGGCAAGAGGCCGAGGACGGGGCCGGTAAACTCCAGTTCCAGCCAGGGGCCTAGCCATCGCAGCAGGATCGCCATCATGTAGAGGGTGAGTCCACAGTAGATGATGGAAAGGGAAACGCTGATCATGGGCGGGGGAACTCCAGGTTTTTTTCGCCGGTCAGTTTCTGTAGTATTTCCGGCACCTCTATCATGCCATACCCGGCGCCGGTTTTGCATCCGGCGTCCCGCTGGGGGAACCGGCGCAAACGGCCGGAATGCCGATGTCCGCGACGATAAGTTCGCCGAGCCAGGCTCCTGCTCCAGGATTGAGGAAACCAAGCTTGGGGAATTGAAAGGTTACAGTACAATCGGCGCGGATACATGCCCCGCATGGCTCGCCCGTATCGGAGTCCATGCCGGAAGGCAGGTCGATGGCGATGGTGTGGCCATCAGGCCAGGCATCTATCGCGGCCCGCGACACCCCGCGCACTTCCCCGGAAATACCTGTCCCGAGGATACCGTCCACGAGTACGGCGGATCCCCCAAGCGCGGCCACGGCCCTGGTTACGGCATGTTGTTCACAAACGAAATCAACCTGGCCTCCCAGGCGCTCATAGACCCGGAGAAAGGTGAGCGCATCGCCTCCAATAGCGTCCCGCTCGGCCAGCACCACGACCCGGGTTTCCATTCCGGCGAGTAGGGCGAGCCGGGCAACGACATAGCCATCACCCCCGTTGTTGCCCTTGCCGCAGACCACCCCAACCGGGCCACGGATGATCTGCCGAAAAACTGCCGCCCCCGCGTTGTTCATCAAGACCGCACCGGGGATGCCGATTTCTTCGATGCATCGTCGGTCGGCTTCCCGCATCTGGGCGGCGCTGAGGTACCTGAGGGGTTTTGTGGTCATTATTCACACTCCTGTATTCAGTTCCCGCATTCTGGAACGTTTTCGCGGGCTCGGCGGTATACTGAGCAGGGCCCATTACTGTTGGCGTAACACTTTTTCGTATCCCGTTGTAACGTGGACGTGTTAAAATGATCCTTGGGCGAAACGTAATTTACGCGCTATTGCGCCGGATGGAGGTATCTCTCATGAGCAGGGCAAGTCACTGGTTGGCGCTCATTCTACTTATACTACCACTCGCTGGATGTCCCATCATCGATCAGGTGAGGACCTTTACCAGCGCCGACACGAGTAACAATGGTGCGCTCGATGGGGGCGCGGAAGGCGGCGAAGGGGAAGGCGAATCTCCGGATACGGACAACGGCGGCGGCGAAGAGCGGGAAGTGGTGGAGCCCGACGTAATTCGTCGGGTAGACAACCTGCTCTATGTGCTGAACCAGTATCGCGGCCTGACGATTGTCGACCTCGACTCGGATGCCCTGCTGGCTCAGGTTCCCACCACGGGCTATCCGCGGGATCTTTATTTCGCGAACGGCCAGGCCTATGTGCTCGTGGGTAATGCGGGCTACGGCTATGCCGAGTTCGACATTGCGGCGAAGGATGTGGCGGTATCTCCCGGCGGGGAGGCAAGCAGCCGACTTTACGTGGTGGACGTCAGCACACCGGCCGACGCGGCCATTCGTTCCCATATCGATTTTGAAGGCGACCTCGTGGACAGTCGCCTCGTGGGCAACATACTCTATGCGGTCACGGCCCACTATGACTATTACTACTATGGCGTCGAAAACGCTGGTAGCGAGAGCGGCACCACGGTGACCAGTATCAATGTGGCCGATCCCGATAGTGTCGCGCAGGTGGACGCGCTCGACTTCGACGGTTCGGGCTACGTGGTTCATGTGAATGCCCAGCGGGCATTCGTGGCCAGTTCCGACTGGCAGGACAATGAAACCGACATCACGGTGCTCGATATCACCGATCCCGGCGGCGTCATGGTCAATGCGGGCGTGGTGAGTGTCCGTGGTTACGTGGGAGATCGCTTTAAGCTGGACGAATGGAATGGCGCACTCCGGGTAGTTTCCACATCGTGGCAAGAGACGAACCAGGTCTATGTGACGACCTTTGATCTGACCCAGGTCGCTTTCCCGAAGCTCGCGGAGATGCCCCTCGAGGGCGCCGAGGGTGAAACTCTTTTTGCAACGCGTTTTGACGGCGCCCGCGCCTATGTGGTGACCTATCTCGTGGTGGATCCGCTCTTCGTGCTCGATCTGAGCGATCCCGCCGCGCCGGCGCTCCTGGGCGCTCTGGAAGTGCCCGGCTACTCCACCCACATCGAGCCCCGCGGTGATCGCCTGATTGCTCTGGGTGTGGACGACTCCAATGGGCGCCAGGTGAGCGTCAGCATCTTTGATGTGTCCGGCAACGGTGCGCCCACCCTGAGCGACCGCGTCAGCTTCGGTGAAGACTGGGCCTGGTCCAACGCCTACGGCGACGTGAAGGCCCTCACGATTCTCGATGACGTGATCATCGTTCCTTTCTCCGGATGGAGTGGTGAATCGGGCGGTTTCGAACGGTTGCAGTTTGTTTCCTATACCCAGGACGACCTTGACCTGCGAGGTAGCGTGGATCTGAGCGGCTCGATCCTGCGTTCCCTCGAATACGGTTCATTTTACTATGGCGTGACGACGGAGCAGGTGGCGAAGATTGATGCCAGCGACCTCGACAATCCCGTGGTGGTGTCCTCCATTACCATCGCCGAAAACCTGGTGGACTATCTCGAACTGCCGGGCGGCGAAGGCGTGGAGATTGTAGAACGCTACGACGAAGGCCAGGTCCTGGTCCGTACAGTAGATGCGGATCACGATATCCTTGCTGAAGTGGTCGTGGATATCAGTGCCTTCCAGGGCGCGTATCTGGCAGGGAGCACGGTGGCTCTCGTGGGAACCGTATGGGACACAGAGCCGGGCTACGAAGTCGCCCTCGTCGATGTGAGCGCACCGGAAAGCCCCGTGGCCGCTGAGGTTCTCAAGGTCAACGTGACGCCCTATTACTACTACTACGGCTACTACTATGACGGCGGACTTCCCGAACCGGGTACGGACGCGTTGAAAGACGTGGCCATCGGCATGCCCTACTACAACTTCGGCGGCCAGACCGGCTTCCTGCTGGACAACACGTTGGCGCTGCGTTGCTTCTCCAGCGACTTTGATAGTGTGCTTGGCGGCGAAAGCGCCCAGCAGGGTCTGGCGCTGATTGACCTCGAGACCGGCGAATTCGAGTCCACGGTGGGTCTCGGCTATTCCTACATCACCTCTCTTGATGCCGTGGGCGACAAGCTCTACCTCGGCAACAAAGAATCCTTGAACGTGCTGCCTTTCGGACGGCCCCTCGCGGCGTGTTACCTGCAGGAAATAGATGTGCTCAACGGTACGGCAGGCCCCGCGGCCAACGTGCCGGGCTACTTCGTGCAGTACGATCCGGCGACGGACGTGCTGACCCTGCGCGACCAGCAGTGGATGCCCGACGGCGGCGTTGAGTCCTCGCTGGAGACGGTGCGTTGGAGTGGCGGCACAGCGGTAGAATCGCTGGACAGTCTGGAAGTGCCGGCCTACACCGCGAACACGGTGGCCTCGGGCGACCGCGTGTACTTTGACGTGTACTCACCGGCCTATGGCATCTACCAGGCCGTGGTCGGCGAAGATGGCACCCTGACCCTGAGTGAGATGGCGGAAGTTCCGGGTTACTACGGATCCCTGCTTGGCGCCAACGGTGACGACGTCTTCCTCAGCGTGGGCTATGGCGCCATCGCCCAATATGCGTTCAGCGACGGCGTGGGCACGCAAGTGAGCCTGACGACAGTGTCTGGCTACCCGTCGAAGGTGCGCTTCGGCGCAGAGAACGCCTATTTCCCGGTGGGCTACTACGGTCTGGTGACCCTGCCGCTGTAATCGAAAATCCCTGACAGATAGGCCGCCGCAATCGCGAGTGCGACTGCGGCGGTCGTGTTTCATGGGGTGGCGAGGGACATGGAGCGGCCATCGCAGGTCGTGAATGCACACGAGTTCGTTTCTCACGGGCGCAATGCCGGGAATAACGAATGTGTGCCACGCGATCCGCCCGAAAGGGCGGTTCGTGTGCCTTGAACATCGAGTACGCGGGCCATGTGGGGCACCAATGCTGGGCGGTTTGTTCGTCTGGGACCTGGTTTAATCTTCCTGGCCCGGACTTCGAAATGGGGAATCCAGTTATCGAGGACTGAACGAACTGAGGTCGGTGCGCCGAGAGAATCCCGTCCCTGGCACACGAACCGCCCATTCGGGCGGATCGCGTGGCACGACTACAATGTATGAATTGGCCCGAATTTCTATTGGCGAAAAGTGTCTTGCGTATTGCAGACCCACCCTCGACACAAAAAAGGCCCACCCCGAGGGGGCGGGCCTGAATCAATCGAATTCCTTACTTGCCTTCGATCTTGCTTATGGCGGCGGTGGGGTCTTTATCCACGCCCTTCTTGCAGCCTTCGCAGCAGAGCTTCACGAGGCGATTGGCCACGACCATCTCCACCGGGGCATCGCCCAGCGGCTTGCCGGAGATGGGACAGGCGTTCGCTTTGTAGTCGGCCTTCTGGGCGTCAATCACCTGCTGATCCAGCTTGGCCAGGAATGCGGCGGGATCGGCTTTCACCTTGGCTTCGCACTTGGCGCAACAGGTTTTAACGAGGCGGTTGCCCACGACGAAAGAGACACCGCCGTCCTTCAACTCCGCATCGGAATTGATACAAGTCTTGGAGGGGTAGTGGCTTTCCTGATCGGCGATGAGCTTCGCGTCGATTTCCTTCACCATGCCTTCGGCGTTGGCATCAAACTTCTTCTTGCAGCCTTCGCAGCAGAGGCGGACTTCTTTGCCGTCCTGGATCAGCACCACCGGGTCACCCATGGAACCGAGCTTCTCACCCGACACCGGGCAGGTGCCGAGGGTATACGCATCGCCCACGCGCGCGGCGGCGGTTTCCGGCGTTGCCGCCGCCTCTTCTTTGGCGCCGGCTGAAACAGCAATAGCCACGCCCATGCAGAACACACCGATTCCGTACCAGCTTTTCATGATTTGTTCATCCTCATTTTTTTGAGCGTCTGCTCCGCCGGGACCGATCCCGCCAGAACGCTGCTGCCTCGACATTGTTCACATCGTTTAACGATAGCAATGATTTTTCGGAAATGCACCTTTTTTTTAACGCTCACATGCCTCTACCCCCTTGTATTCACAAGCGTCCCTCGCGCGTGTGCGGGTGCCCCCGGGACTCATGGCGCCGCCGGACCCAGCCTTTCCGCGAACCAGGCCGCCATCTGAGCACATTCCCGATCCACCCCGCGCCAGGGATGGCCATCGCCATCGTGGGTAAGGAGTTCGGCCTCGCTACCGGCTTCCTGAAGGGCGGCCACGAAGCGGCGGGACTGGCTATAAGGCACAATCTTGTCTCCCGTGGCGTGGGCGAGGAGGAAGGGTGGATGGCCTCCGCGGATCTGGTGGAGTGGCGAGATCGTACGCGCGGCCGTGGCGATATCGGCTTCAGAATGGTCGCCAATACCTTCTTCGAACAGCATTCGAGCGAGGGTGGGTTCCGAATCCCGCCGGAAATCGAAGGGCCCGGCCCAATAGTCGAGCAAGTCAACCGGCGGGAAGAACAATCCCGCGGCGGCGATGCTCGTGTCGTATTTGTACCAGGGCAGGCGGGCGCGCGGGTCGGTGGGCTGGGGGTTCAGGGCCGCCAGCGCGGCCAAGTGCCCCCCGGCGGACACGCCGCAGAGTCCGAGTCGTCCGGGATCCACTTTCCAGGCTGCGGCGTGGTTTTTTACATAGCGGATGGCCGCGTGGAGGTGTTCCACCATTCGTACGGCGTTGAAGAGGCTGGCGGATCCTGGGCACGCGGCAAACACGGTGAAGCCCGCGCCGCAGAAGGCATCAATCGCCCCCAGGCCGATGTGCTCGTTCATGCGAACGCGATCCGAGTGCCAGGCACCGGAAATGACATCCACGATGGCGAGTCCATTGGGCGCATGGGCCGGCTGGAAGACGTCCATTACCAGACCGAGGCCGTGAGTCTCGGCATAGACAACATTGCAGTGCTGGGTGTACTGGCCCGTTGAGCGTGGGCGCACTCGCAGCGCGCCCCGGGGGCGATCCACTTGCTCCACGGGTTCGGGTATGGGGAACGACATCAGTCAGCATCCTTTATCGGGGGATTGGCGTGCAAAGGGGCGCACGATGGGTGGGAGAGTCCGCACGAACAAACAACCGGGGAAACCCATCGTGCCGTTTGGGGTATTAATCTCATGCACTGCCGGGCGCCGCGCGGCGGACATAGCTTGTCCTATGTTACCCACCTATCATACAATTTCACCTATGCACTTCGAAAACCGACGCTCCAGCCGCCTCTCCCCCCGACGCTTTCTGCTCCTGGGGGTGCTTTTTTGCCTTCCGGCGGCCTGCGCGGAGTATCCGCCCCTGGCGGTGGAGATCAGTCCGGAGCATCCCTTGATGCTGTTTCAGGACCTGACAGTCCAGCGAAGCGACCCCGAAAGGCAGCGGGAACACGTGATGGCGGCCTGGGCCCAACTGCCCGAGTCACTCCAGTCCAACGCCATGATGAAGATCGCGGCGCCGGGTGAGGGCGAATCGGCCATTCGCCACTTTGCCGCCTTGCTGCCCGCCCTCCAGGAGCAGCAGATTCCCACGGTCATCAGGATTACCGCTGAGCCCGCCCGCGCGGCCTTTGCGCAGCCTGTCGACGCAGCCGGGGAACAACTGGAGTCGCTCCTGCGCGCCAACACCATGGCCAAGGGTGTGGAGGTGTCGGGCCTCGACTTTAGATTCTATTCGTCGCCCCGCATGCAGGATGGCCAGACGCCGACCGTGGTTGAATGGCTATCCATGGTCATCGACACGGCGGCCCGCTATGGCCGCTTTGTGTACCTGCCCATGGACGAGCTTCAGTGGGCGCGGGTCATGAGTAACACGGCCTGCGCGCCCCTCTATCGCCAACTCGTGCAATGCAGGGACTATGTAATACCCGCGTGCCTGACCCGGGGCGATCACGTGTTGGGCAACCAGTCCGCTGTGATGGGCCTGTGGCTTGAAGGGGCCGTGTCCAATTGGGGCATGGCGGCGGACGCTCGCTGGTACACCGACGCGGGCTACGCCGGCCCGAGCCGCTTCGGCACGGCTGAAGGTCCGGATATCGTGCCTTCCTCGCTCTACCGCGCCATGATCTTGAGCGGAGCGATGACCGGCGCCACCGTCTATTCCTTTGAGAACGGGGACGATCTCTGGTACGGGCCGACGCGACGTCACTGGGACGAGACTATTCTTCCCAGTTTGCGCGAGGTCGTGGACAAGGCGGTGATCGCGCGGCGCGAGTTTGTGGCACGCAGCGCCCTCGTCGGTCTGCAACTGGCGCCTTCCACGACGCCCGAGGAGTTTCACCTGAATTTGAAGGACATCGACGGCGTGCTCGACGAGGGCAACATGATGAAAGCTGCGTACGGACTGGAGCGCCCCGGCCAGATCGCCGAGCTGATTCCCGATCGGGGTGACCTGTACTGGATTCCGTTCGTCTCGCCGTACGCCGAGGGCCCGGCGCTGGAATCCTTTGAAAAAGTGATTCCGGCGGGCAGCCTGCCCACGGTGGACGCTTGGACCCAGACCCTCGCGCCCCTGCGCAAGGCCCACGGCAGCGGGACGGCCTTCGTCACCGAGGTGGGCCGGGGCATTTTCGTGATGAACACACGGGAAAACGTCCGCGAGCAGCAGCCTTTCACGATCGACGGGGTCCCGGTTCCCCTGCGTAAGTTCAGCGCCCGTCGTGATGGAAACACCGTGGTGCTGGCCTGGGATTTTCGGGAAAACGACTTGAACTATCGGATCTACAAGCGGGTCCTCCCCGAGACTGGCTTTACCCTGATCGCGCGGCTTGAGCAGGAACAGCTCCAGTACGTGGACAGCGAGGCAAGCGCCGATCAGAGTATCGCCTATGCGTTGACCGCCATGACAGACGACCGGGAGCCCTTGCAGGGAGTCCTGGAGCAGGGCGAGTACCGGACTTACAGCGTGAATGAAAGCAGTATCGCCGAAGAGGTCGTACTCACGCCCCTGCTCGCGAGCGCGGAGAGCACACCGGTGAACGAGTCGCGGTCGGGCACGGCGGTGGAGGCACCCTGGTGGCCGAGCTTCGAGGGGGTTTCCGAGGAGCACCGCGAGATCGCGGATGCGATCGTGGAGCAGATTGGGCTGTGGGAAGAGGCGATCCACGATCGCAATCTCAATGGCATCATGGCCGCCTACGAAACGAGTTACGAGGATCCCCAGGGCTGGGATTTTCCCTACGTAAAGCGGGCAACCCAGGCCATGCTCGAGCGCTGGCGCTCGATCAAGTTGCACCGCCAGATCCGGCGCTGGGATTTCTCCAACTTTGATTCCACCGGCCAGGTGAATGTGCTCCTCTACTGCAAGCTCTCGGCCGTGCTGCTGACCGACAGCCTGGGACTTCGCGCGGATATCCCCGTGAGCATCCCGAGGACGCCCGAGGCCGAAGTCTGGGTTACGTGGAGCAATGCCGAAGGGGTATGGCGCATCGTGCGCACCAATCCGGCCTTCCCGAACTTCCGCGAGATCTTGAGCTACGATGCGGGGCCCTACGACAACTTCCCCCTGGGGGCGGACGAGTATTGAGAGGCGTCGCCCATCGAATGCTATGATAGTTGCGCGGGCGCTACGATCAGATCGACAAACGGGACTAACGCATGGGTTCATTTCGGATACAACTGGCGTTGATGGGTACGGGGGCACTTTGTCTCCTGAACGCCTGCTTCGTGCAGGACGCTGGTGATCGATCTGCGAGCGCGGTTGCCCGACGCGGCGCTTCGACGGCACCCGGGATTCCGCAGGATGTACTCCGCGTGCCGGAGACTGCGCAAGCCTTTCCCGGAGCGGTCGGCGGATTTCACCACGCCTGGTACCTGCCTTACGCCGTTATCGACGAAGCTCAGGGACTCGCGCTGGTGGAAACGCTCACGGCGCTGGCGCGGGAACGCAAGCCCTTTCCAGAACTATTGGACGTTGGGGCAGGCCGAGGCGCGGGCGGTTCGAATTTTCTCTACCCGTTGCGCGCGGGGGTGGGGCGCCTGTACAACAGCGACATCAACGACCCCAGAGGGCCGGCGGCGACAGGCGCGGCGATCCCGGTAATTATCTCCCAGCCTGAATCCGGCGCGCAGGATGCGGATGTCCTTTTTCTGGATGGCCACAAGGAACGCGTCACGATAGGCAAATTTCCCCTCTCGCCCGCTTTCCTGGAAGCGCTGAGCACCCTGGATCCGCCGGAACATTGACAGGGACCAGCCGGGGGGCTTTCACCCCTCCGTGACCACCAGGGGCGCGCGGTCGGCGCTGGCCTTGCGCTGCGCCTGAATCACGAAAAGGCTTCCCGCCGTCAGCACACCCGCTCCAATCCACTGGACCATATTCATAGATTCATCTAGCCAGAAGAAGAGGGCAAGGCCGTTGGTGATGGCGGGGGTGATCAGTTGCACACTGATACAGAAGGCCGCGCCGAGTCGGTGCTGGGCGTAGTGGTAGGCCGCGTGGGCGATAGCAATGGGCAGCACCGAGGACAGGGCCGCTATCCACAGCATGTGGCTTCCGCCCGAGATGATCGTGCCGGGGTCGCCGAAAATAAGCATATTTACGGCAAAGCCAATGGTGGTGTAAAGGGACACCACGGTGAACATGGGCACGGGGTGGAGGTCCCGCACGACGTGTTTGCCCCAGACGGCGTAGACGGACCAACACACCGAGACGAAGAGCAGCAGAAAGACGGCGAGATCGAGGGTGGGGAAGAGGGACTTCGATGGGTCGTCCATGAGGACCCCCGCCAAGCCGAGGAAGCCCAACGCGGTGCCGATGATGTAGCGCGGGCTCTTAATTACGGCGCGTTCCTCGTGGTAGAGGAAATAACTCATGGCGATGATCATGAGCACCTGGATCTTGGTAATAAGCTGGGCCGCGGTCGCGGTGGTATGGTACAGCGAAACCGTCCACGCGGTCTGCATCACGAAGTTGAGGAGCGCCAGGCCCAGCGTGGCCTTCGGGCGCCGCAGCGCCGCCATGAAGCCTTCTCGATAGCCGATGGCCGAGATGGCTAACAATATAATCGTCGCGAACCCATAGCGCAGGAAGGACTGGGTGTAGGGGTCATAGGCCCCGGTCATGTAGCGCATGAAGATGGGCGAGATGGACCAGCCGAGGGTGGCGGCGGCGAGAGCGGTATAGGCCAGGGCATGGCGATTCATCGAGGGTACTTCTAGTATTTTAAGGGCCGCAAGGAAGTGACGGAGCGGAAGGAACGGAAGGTCATGTCATCACGACCTCGCGCCTGTGCGCGGTATTATGCATAGTTCCCCTGTTCCATTTACAGCGTTTGCGCAAAGTCGCCCTTTGCGCGCGAATAGCCGAGCCACTTCAGAATCCCCGATAGTACCCCAGCCGCTCACCGACAGGCTCGTCGTCCCGCCCCAGGGCCAACTGGAACAACGTCAGGTCCACCCCGTCCACCTCGTCCACTCGGTCCAATGATCGTTGCGGCCGCGCCATGCACATCATCTCGATTGCGAAAAAAAAGAGAATCTGCTAGTTTAACACCATGGCGCGATTAGAGAGCCCACGTGGATACAACTTGAAAGGGAGCAACAATGCGGGGTATTGCGGCGGTACTGACGGCTATTTCGGTAATCATGGGCGTACCCTCCTTCGGCGAGTCGGTAGGCAATTACAGTCCGGGTGAGTCGATGCCTGTCGATGCTGTCATTGAAGACTTGCGGGATCATCTCGAAGAGCAACCGGACGACGCGGAGGTACTGTTTCAACTGGGGCAACTTTACAACTACATCTACGGCTATGGCATGGAGTATGTCTGGGTGACGGAGATCGGGGAAACGGGAGTCGGCGCGCCAGAGGTTCCGCCGGTATTCAGCTCCAATGCCATCCTGCCGATAACCGTCCAACGAATCAAACGCCTCGCGGAGGCGCTGGTCGTGCTCCGGCGCGGCGTGGAGCTTGCCCCGGACAACTACATGGGACGGCTGGCCCTTGGCTTCGCCTACATGGAAGCGGCGAAGCGCTACAACGCGGGCGACTGGATCCGGGACCGCGTCCCGGTGGACGAGGCGGCGTTAGAAGAAGTGGGGGAACGGGCCTACTGGGAAAACCTCGCGCTGGAACACCTTCGAATTGCCCGGGCGAGCGAAACGGCCCCGGAGCAGAATGAATCCGCGCCGGAGGAGTTCCCGTCGCAATCCCAACCGCAACTTGCCGCCTATTACATATTCCAGATCCTCGCGGGACGCGACATGCGAACCGAAGCCGAACAGGCGGAGCTCGACGAACTGCGCAAGAAAGCGCTCGAATTTGCCAACGGGCGCAGCCTGCTCGTTTCAATCAACGGCCGCCCCGAATCGGACCACCAGGGAAACGTCTCCGACGCGGCGCTGGCCGAAGTGCTGGCGATTTATCCCTTCGTGCCCCCGAAGGAAAACGCCGCCGAGCTCTACCTTCGTGCGATGGACACAGCAAGGGCACACTATAGTCCAGGACTCGAAGACGATCTACCCTTTTTCAGTCAGACGGAATTGGGCCTGCCAGCGGAGCCCCTGGGGGAGGGAATGCTTCAGCAGATTCGGGCCTGCCTGGCGCTCAATGCGGAGCCCTTAAGACTTGTTCATGAAGGTGGCAAATTGTCCAAGAGCCGCTACCCCATCGACATGCGCCTGACCCACGCGGTGCTGCTTCCGCACCTCGCGCAGTTGCGTAATTTGGCCCGCCTGAAGGCATTGGAGGCAATCCACGCCGCCGAAACGGGCGACGAAGCGGGCGCGGTGCGCGCACTGTGCGATGGCATCGCCCTCGTTCGCTCGGTCCGGCGCGAGCCCACATTGATCTCGCAACTGGTGCGAATCGCGTGTTCAGATATCGCAGCTAAGGCCGCGGAACAAGTTCTGAACCGTGTAGCAGTTGCGGAATCTAACCTGCTCAAGCTTCAGGCGGAATTTGGCTCGCTGGAGGATAGTCAGGATATGGTTACAGGGTTTATGGGGGAGCGATGGCTGTGGACTATCCCGATTCCCATTGCTCAGGAGGATGTCCGCCAGAGGGCGATCTCGGAGAGGGCGCGGAAGGGCCAATCGTTCAATGAGCCTCTTCGATCAGATTTCGATTTCGCAACGCCGGACACGAAGGCCATTGAAGTGACGGATGAGGAGATGAAGTCAATGGAACAAAAGCTGCGCGCGGAATACGCGGAAGCACTCGGAAAGAATCTGGCGGATTGCGAAAGGCTTATCTCGTTGGCTGAACTGCCGGTAACCGAGATGCATCAGTCGCTGAAGGCCCTTCAGGAAGAGGAAGCCACCCAAAGCGAGGGCCGCGTGGTCGGCCCGGCGCGGCCACGAGCTCTTGTGGCGCAAGTCCGAACCGTGGCAAGACTTCGCGTGGTGCAAACCGCCCTCGCCATCGAGCGTTATCGACTGCGCAATGGCGATATTCCCGACGACCTCCAGGCACTCGCCCCGGACTATCTGGAGGCCGAGATTCTCGAAGATCCCTTTACAGGCGAACTGCTCCGCTACGCCATCGAGGATGATCACCATGTGGTGTACAGCGTTGCCGACGAGATACTCAACGAAAGGCACACTCAGGGCAGCGGCACCGGCCCCAGCGCGATCAGTTTTTCGATGTATTGAGGCAACCACTTCCTACGCCGACGCGCGCCGAAGGTGGGTCAAGCTTCCAGCTTGACACAAGGGTCACGATGATACTGGAATGCCCTGCTGAACTTGCGGAATGGACATCGGGTGGAACCCAGCTTGTTGGGACCGTTCTTCGACCCATAGGATTGCGCCCAGGTTGGTGTATAATCCTAATCGAGTCATAGACTTACCATTGCACGCACCATGGAAACGCGAGAATAGTCCAATGAACATTACATTGCCGCGAGGATTAGAGGAGTTCGTCCAGGAGCAGGTCGCCAGCGGCCTATATGAATCTTCCAGTGAAGTTCATTGCGAAGCGTTGCGGCTATTGAAGCACCGTCTGGATCAGGCCGAAAAGCTCTCAAGCCTGCGCGCCGCCGTCAATGAAGGGGTATTGCAGGCGGATCGGGGCGAAGCAAGGCCCTGCACACCCGCCGATATCGTGGATCTCGCAAGGTCGCGGAAGGTCGGGCATCCGGGGCAATGAGGGAAGCGGCCTTCACGCCTGCGGCAATGCACGATATGGCGGATATCCTCGATTTCATCGGCCAGGACAATGAAGCGAAGGCGTTGGAGGTACTCGGCGTTCTTTTTCGGCAAGCCAATCTCCTGGTTCAATCTCCATGGGTTGGTCGAAGCAGGGATGACGACTTGGGACCCGGTATCCGGAGTTTTCCAGTGGGCAACTACCTGCTTTTCTATCGTGTACAAGCCCGAGGCGTCGAAGTGCTCCGGGTCCTGCATAGCGCACGCGATTTGCCTCGTCTTTTCGAGGATTGAGGAACTCGACTCGGGTCATGGCAGGAATCGCAGCCAGCCCATTTCCGCGGGATCTTCCAGGCCATAGCCCAGTCGATTCATGGGCGGCATCGCTGAAAGTTGTGCCCAGGTGTGGCTCGCGGTCGCGGCGGCGCTTGGCTTGAGCTGCACGTTGATGCGCATCGGGCGCGAGGGGAAGTGGGCGTCGTCGAATTCCCCATTGAATACTGCGAAGGGAATGCGGAAGCGGAAGCTGCGGACTCCCCCGGCGGTCGTTGTCTCGGCTTCCCATTGGTCGTTCACGACCTGCCAGGCGAGTTGCGTGTTGCGGGTGCCCTTGTCGTCGAGCTCAAAAGTGCGTCGGGGATAGATGTGGGCGGACTGAATGTGGACCGTGGCCGACAGGGGCGCAGGGCCATCGGGCGCGGCACACCGGACGTCCACGTAAAGGGCGTCGGCATCGCGCACCGCGCGCCACGATGCGGCGGGTTCGCCGGGGGTGAGCGGGGCCTCCGTCGCCACGGCTTGCCATGCGGCGTCTTCGCGCCATGTGGTGGCGAAGTTTTCCGGCGCGGGTGGGCACGCATACGCGAGCGTATCGCCGCTCATGCCGGAGAGGGCCGGGAAGACCGGCTCGCCCGCGGCCACGGCTGCTTCGGCCTCGACAAATTCGGTGTCGAGCAACGCGCGCAGGCGGTCGACACGCCACTGGAGTTTCGCGGGAAAATATTTGTAGGCCTCGGCCTCGGAATGGAAACCGAGGAAGGGATTCGACTCACACAATGTAGCCATGACCAAGCCGTTGCTGATCTCCTCCTCGACGATGGCGCGCAATTCCTGAAGGGTCGTCTGCCTCGTTTCAGCAGGGCCATAGAGAAGCGTTTCGCGAAGATCGTAGAAGCGGAGAATGTTGTAGCTTGAACGGAACTGAATACCCAGGGCCTGGGCCACGGAAATATCCATCATCCGCTCGGGTTCGTTCGCGTATTTCGGTTGGAGTGCGTGGAGCAATTCGAGTCCCTGGTTCCAGGTTTCCGACAGGGCCTTGCTGAGTTGAAGCACTTCGGGGTAGGTGTGGGTGCCCGAAAAAGCCTCGCCAATGCGATCGCCGGAAATGGGATAGTCCACACGCCACGTCGGCCCGAGGGGAAGCTGCGCTGGTTTCAAGTGGAGCGGCCACACGGTACCGTCGGTGACGGGGCCGTAAAATTGAAACGCGTTGGACAGGGGATAGTTGTCGTAGGCTTTCGCGAAGAGTCGCCACGCCTCCACGACGTGGGAGACATCTGCCGCAGCCCAGTCGCGGCGTGCGAGGTCTTGGAGGAAGGCGTCTTTGCTCATGCCTTCGGGCGCAAAGGGCAGCGCACTGCTGGCGGCCCGATTCATCATCGAAGGCATGTTGCCGAAGTACCAGCATTGCATGACGGTATTCACGCCCAGGCCGCGCATGGCCTCGTATTTTCCGAAGAGCTGACCCGGCACGGGAATAAAGGGCACCGAAGCGACCTCGTGGGAATTGCAGGCCTGAATCTTGGCGGCCATCCCGTTGGCTTCGGGGTTTACGTTTGCCGCGACGCGTCGGAATGAATCGCTCGGGCCAATGTAGGAGAGCCAGTAGTCGCTCGCGCGCCGCGCTTTGTCGAGCTGCACTTTGCTGCCGCCGGATTCGAAATTAAACTGAACGGCAACGCCGGGCGGCGTGTGGCGGACGAGATCGAGCACCAACTCGGAATCGCCATCGGGGACATAGAGCCAGGAGATCACCTTGGCGTCGGGCGCGGCCTCGTGCACGCCCCGCTCCATGGCACTCAGCGATGCGCCCAGCGTTTCCCAGGGCTTCTTGTCCGCGCAGCGCGGGCAGTCCATGCGGCCTTCGGCGCCTTTGGCCTCGCTCAGGCACGTGGTGGGCGCTTCGCCATAGCTCAGGTTGATCAGACCACCGAGGCCCGGCACTTCGGAAAAGACGCTGTACAAGGATTCGCGAAGGTAGGTCTGCGCCGTGTCGGAAGAAGGGCAGAACGTCTTGGCGTAGTTGCCTGTCACGGTGATGCCGCCAAGCTCCGGATAGGCCAGAATCAGGGGATCGCCCGGCGTCATGTAGATGGGTTCGAGGGTGAAGATGAACACGTCAATGCCGTAGCGTCGGCATTTCGCCACCGTCTTGCGGAGCTTCTCCAATCGACGCTCCCGGTCGGGGCTGACCGGGATATTGAGCGAGGTCTTGCGCAGGTCCTTCAGCTCGATAGTCATCCAGAGGGCATTCACGCCGTCGCGGGCGAGGCGGTTCAGATAGCCGTCCGGATAGTAGTCCACATCGTCGAGCAGCTCGTCGCGATTCATCGGCGGGCGTTTGATGGGCCCAAAGAAGCAGCGCGAAATGCGCGTCTTGATGAAGGGGGATCGCTGGATCTTCCCGATGGCCAGGAAGGGGCCGTCCGCGCGCAAGAGTTCATCTTCGAGAAAGTAGATGCCCCGGCGTATGCCCTCCGTGTCGTTTGCTTGGATTCGGCATTCGTCCGCACTGATCGCGAGGGTGAAGGATTCGTGTTCGGGCGTGGGAACCTGCTCCGTGATAATTCGGAAGGGACCGCCCGCGGGGATGCCGACGGACGTGAAGAAGTTATCGAGATCGTCGTAGGCCGTTTCGAGGATTTTGCCCCCATCGGGGAAGCGCGCCTCCACCTGAATACCACCCTGAAGACTTGCCTCGTTGTCGGCTTTCGTGTCGCGGGTCCAGTGGGGATGCCACATCACGGGGGCGGCCAGGGTCTCGACAAATTTCCAGTCGGACTCGCCCGGGCTGAGTGGCGCTTCCTGGGCGAATGGAGTGAGACAAAAGGCGAGGCCGAGCGAGCAGAGTGTGAGGAGGCGCATGGATATCCTTTGGACTTGGCTGATGATTCTTAAAAGTACTTCAGGTACGTTACCATTTCCGCCGCGCTCGAAACAGTGTTCGCGCAAGTTCATTGTCATCAGACGAGCGGAAGGAGAGAGTAGGCCGCAAAAGAACGCAAAGAGCGCAAAGAAGAAATTCCCCTTTGCGCTCTCTGCGTTCTTTCGCGGCCAAAAACTATACCGCCAATGTCTCTTATTGCTATCGGTGATTACCCATTCAGCGCGGCCACAACCTTGTCCCCAAACTCGCTGGTCTTCATGATGGTGAGTTTGCCCTCGGGATCGCGCAGATCCGCCGTGGTGATACCGGCACCGAAAACGCTGCGCATGGCGTCCCACACTAGGCGGGCCTGGGTCTTGAGGCCGAAGCTCTTGTCGAGCATCAGCGCGACGGAGCCGATCATGCTGTAGGGGTTCGCAATGCCCTGGCCGGCAATGTCGGGCGCGGAGCCGTGGGACGGTTCGTAGTAGGCTTTGTCCGGGCCGACGCACGCGGAGGGCATGAGGCCGAGAGAGCCGAGGATGCCGCCGCCGAGGTCGCTGAGGATATCGCCGAACATGTTTTCCATGACCATCACATCGAACTGGCGCGGGTTGATCACGAGGGCCGTGGCCGCCGCGTCGACGATGATGTGCTTCACTTCGACTTCGGGGTACTCAGGGGCAATTTCCGCCAGGACGTCGTTCCACAGCACGCTGGACATGAGCACGTTGCTTTTGTGCACGTTGTGGAGGACCTTCTTGCGGCCCATGGCTTCTTTGAAGGCTACGTGCATGATGGCGCTGATCTGGTCCTCGTCGTATTCGAGATGTTCGTCCACGAATCGCTTGCCTGCGGCGTTGATGCCGCCTTCCTTCTTGCCGAAGTAGAGGCCTCCGACCAGTTCGCGAATCATCATGAGGTCGATACCGCCCTGAACCACGTGGGGCTTGAGGGGGGAGAAGTGGGCCAGTTCCGGCGGCAGGTAGACCGGGCGAAAATTGGCGAAGGTGTTGTATCGACGGCGCAGGGGGAGGAGTGCGCCGCGTTCGGGCTGCTCATCGACCGGAATCTTCTTCGACTCTTCGAAGCTGAGGCCGATGGGCCCCTTGAGGATGGCGTCGGCCTTGTCGCAGACGGCCTTGGCTTCGTCGGGGAAGGCCGTTCCGTGCTTGAAGTACGCGGCGCCGCCAAAGTCCGCCCGGAGAATGTCGAACGTGACGTCGCTGATGCGTTCAACGGCTTCGATAACCTTGACGGCTTCGACGGAGAGTTCCGGGCCGATACCGTCGCCTTCAAGGAGGGCGATAGAGAATTTCTGGGTCATGGGTTGGCTTTCGATCGTAGTGTTATGGGTCTTGTGGGTCTTATGGGTCTGAGGGCGGTGAAATCTTAGGACCCATTGGACCTATAAGGCCCAT
>JBIJDL010000400.1:0-6011 GCA_044344195.1 Candidatus Hydrogenedentales bacterium | reverse complement strand
CTTCTACTCCCAGCGCGGGCGCACGCTGTCGATGTAGGTCACCGGCGCATCTTCGCCCACGGGAACGGGCAGCTCGATGCTGAGGTTGTCCAGAAGCGTGCCTTCGGCCAGTTGCAGTTCCACGAGGGACTTTTCATATTCGATATTGGAGATAAGCTCCTGTACCTGGGCCGTGGTGAGGTCCTGCTGAATCTGGAGCACCTGCCAGCTCGTGGTGACGCCGAGTTGAAGCCGCTTTTCTTCCGCGGCTACGTTGGCGATCTGGAGGCGGGTGGCCTGCTGATTGCTCTGCACGAGGATGGCATTGGAGGCGACGCGGGTTGCGGCGAGATTGACGTTGAGCATCAACTGCTGGCGCGATTGCTCCAAGGTCATCTCGGCCTGGCGCCGTGCCAGTCGTGCACGCTGAAAGTTGCCGCGGGCCGCGCGATTGAGGATGGGAATGGAAGCCTGAATACCGTAGGAGTAGGCGTAGTCCTGACGGTCCTTGATGCCGGTCAGCGTTTCGCTCAGTTTGTGATCGCGGCCGCCCGAGGTGTATTGATACACGAGGTCGAGCTGCGGCAACATTTCCTTGCGTGCCCGGTATTCCTCCAGCGCGGCATTGTCGATCTCCATCTGGCGGATGGTGATTTCGGGGCGCTTGGCCAGGGCTTCGTCCATGCTGGCCACGACGCGCTCTTCGTAGACGGAGGCGTCAAATTCGGCCGGGTCGCGGGGGTTGGGGCGGTCGATGGGCACGATAAGGGAACTGGAGAAGCGATCGTCATCCCGGAGGTTCAGGAGACTTTTCAGCAGGTTGCTGGCGTCGGCAATATTCTGGCGCGCGGAGATATACTGGCTCTGGCGCGTGGCGACACCGGCCTTGGCCTGAAGCACTTCGATATCGGCGGCCGTGCCGATCTCCCGGCGGGTTTCGTTTACCTTCAGCAGACGCTCCGCATTATCCAGTGCTTCGGACTGCACCTTGAGGTTTTCCATGGCGCCGACCAGATCCCAGTAGCCCTTGATCACGTCAGCGACGGTGGTCAGTACTGTGAGGCGCAACTGGGCTTCCGTGGCGATTTTGGAATTCTTCGCCAGGGAGATCCGGACCTTGTTGTACTTCGTGCCGAAGCCGCGGAGGATGGGCTGGGTGAGCTGCATGGTCAACGTGCCGCTGTACTCTTCGACGAAATTGCTGAAGGTGGATTCCGATTTTTCCATGCCCCAGGTGACGTTGTACTGGGTGCCAAGCTGCAACTTTCCGAGTAGGGCCGCGTTGGTGACGGTGTCGTAAGACTGCACGCTGTTGATGCCGCCGAAAGCCACGACCTGTTGGGACTGGGACTGGTTCGCGCGGCTGTAAAAAGCCGAGCCTTGGAGGACAGGGTCGAATTCGCCTTTGGCGGAGTAGATCGCCTCGTCGGACTTCAGGGGCTCGTACTCGGTGATCTGGATGTCCATATTCTCTTCGAGTGCGATGAGAATACATTCCTGGAGGGAGACGTTGAACTGTTGTTCGGCCAGACTCTCGCTGAGCCTGATGCGTAGGGCGTCCAGATCAATCAGGTTGATGTTGATCTCTTCCTGGAGGTTGATGTCACTGCCGAGCTCTCCGCCATAGCGCAGGGTGAGCTCCTCGGGCGGCGTTGGGACCATATCGGTTTGTATTGGGGCGGAGGACGGCGTTGTGGCGTTGGGAACCGGCGCGACGGGCGGCGCAGGAGCCGCCCCGGGCGCAGGATCGGCGGGGGGTGCGAGATCGGGGCCCGGCACGGGCAGGGGCGAGGACTTTATCGAGGGGGCTTGCGCCGCCTCCTCCACGACCGCAGGTGCGGCTTCCTGTGCCAGGGCCGGGTGTGCGCCGGAAACGATACAGCAGGCACACGTCATGACTAAGAAAGATCGCAGCATTCCATTCTCCATGAGATTTCTCGAGGCGGGAAAGGGCTGCCAATGAAATGCCAGCCCGCGCCAACTGCCCGTATACACCCGGCACTGTGCGCGCCCGGGTCTCTTGCGTTACAGGCACGCCGGAGTATCCGCCGTGGAAGTCTACTGACTGGCCTCGGCGCGAGTCAACCGGGGAGGGGGGGAAGGGTCAGATCACAGGATGGGGGGCAGTTCGCCGCCACCCTGACGCATGGCCTGTTCCTGAAACTGTTGCACCCGCACGGCGAAGGCCTGTTCCAGTTCGCCCGTAGTCTGGATGAGCATTTTGGCCTCGTCGCTGCTGAGGTTGCCCTGCGTCTTTTCAACGAGCACTGAGAGCAGATCCAGCGTGTAACGCGCGGCATCCAGATTGACCATGACCTGGCCGGTTTCGTGATCGGCGATCAGGCCGAGGGCAAACATCGCCTGGGTGGCAAGGCTACCGACCAGAGAGGAAAAGGAGGCCTGCTCCGGATCATATTCGAGCATAGGCTCTTCGGGGGCTTCGGCGGCCTGCGCGGGTTCGCCAGCCGCTGGCGCAGCCACAGCCGCCAGTTTCTTCGCCGCTTCCTCTTTCTCGCGCTGAACCTGGGCCTTCCAGCCCTCGTCAATGAAAATCTTGGGTCCGTCGTCGCTCATGAAAGAGACTCCTGGTAAACGGCGTTAAAAAGCATGGACCCCGGCCCTGAACGAGCAGGGCCGGGCGTCCGATGCAAAACTATGAGAAACAAGTCCTAGCGCTTCTTGGTCTTGTGGCGATTCTCGCGGCGTTTCTTCTTGCGCTTGTGCTTGTTGATCTTCGCCTTTCGGGCTTTACGTCCTCCAGCCACTGAATGTCCTCCTGAAGCGTTGCTTCGTTCTTAGATGTCCCTGAGCCGGGCTTAATTCAACCACTGATCATCAGGTTGGGAATAGGAAAAGAGTTCGCTTTCCTGGAAGTAGAGGCCGATCTCGCGAGTTGCCGTATCTACCGCGTCGGAAGCGTGAATAATATTGTTCTGCATGCTGAGGCCGAAATCGCCCCGGATCGTGCCCATGTCCGCCTTGAGGCAGTTGGTCGCGCCGTTCATCTTGCGGACCTGCGCCACGGCATCGGGGCCTTCCCACACCATCTGGACCGTTGGGCCCGAAGTGATGAAGGAGACCAGTTCCCCGAAAAAGGGCTTGTCTTTGTGCTCGTCATAGTGGGCCTTGGCAATATCCTCGCTGAGGATCTGGGCCTTCAGGCCGACCAGCTTCAGGCCGCGCTGTTCAAAGCGGCGGATGCACTCGCCCACAAGTCGGCGTCCAACGCCGTCGGGCTTCACCATTACAAAAGTACGTTCGCTCACGAATTTAACACTTTCTAGCACAAGGTTCTGACCGGCGCGCGACCGAAGTCGGGAATGCTGACCGAGTTCCTGGGGGAGAGGGAGCATGGACGCCCGAACCCCATAGCACGGGGACGGGCATACTTCGCAGTATGGTAGCAAAGAATCGGGGCGGCTTGCAAGTGCCCGTCGACTTGGGGATTAGCTACCAATTGTCGGGCCGTTGGGCTATCATGGCACGAGAAAATACATCGGGGCCAGCGCCCCCCTTTACGGAGGTGGTGCGCCCCGGAAGGAGTCGCCGTGCGACCTGCTGGCAATGGAGCGGAGAAAATGCGTCGTCTGTACCTGGCTATCCTGGCCACAGCGGTCCTGGCCTTCCCCTTCGCTGGAACCACCGAGCCCATCCACCGGATTACGCTCGACGGCGACTTCGCCGACTGGGCGGGCGTGCCTTCTTACACGGACCCGGCGGACGACCAGCATGACACGGATCATACCGGCGAGTTTGATGTTCCCGCCCACGTCGACCATGAGGACGCGGATTTGCTGGAGTTCAAGTTCACCCACGACGAGAACAACCTCTACGCCTATTTCCGCACCCGGGGGCTTATCGGGCGCACCCAGAGCTCCAGCGTGGGCACGGCGGGCCGCTACTACGTGATTGTCACCATCGATGTCGACAATGACGACGCTACGGGTTATCCCCTCCACGAGGGGGGCTATTACCCCACGACGCCGGGCTATGATATGAACATGGAAGTGGAATTTTATGACGACGCCTTCAACACGGGGCACTACCTCAACCACGGCTGCCTGGACAATGCGGAGTTCCTCCAGGCGCAGACCGATCAGTCCAACGGTTGGGTCAACGTGAAGGCGGGCACCTACGACTGGTACACCCAGTGGGTGTGGTTCGACACGCCCCAGGGGCTGCCTGGCGAGATTACCCTGCCCACGGGCGAGGGTATTGTCTGGGTGGCGGATCGCGGACCGGCCTATCCCGGCTGCATCATAGAGATTTCCATTTCCCCCGACGGGCACGAAGCCGAGGTCAAGGCACCCTTCCGGGGGTTCATGCTCGACGCGCCTTCGGGAAATCCCCTCATGGCCCTGGGCAAGACCATCGACGTCTCCTTCTCGGTCGAGGCGAGCAGCGAATTTGCCGCCGGCGGGGAATGGGCCTCCGATACGGCTGACCCGATTGTGGGGTATGAGCTCGGCGCCACCGAAGCGGGGGTGACCGTGCCCATGAAGGCGGCTCCGGCGGCCCTTTTCCTGACATTGGCGGCGGTCGCGCTATGGATGGTCCGGAGGGGCGGCGGAAATATTTCTCGATCAAAAGAGTTCACCCCGGGGGGGTGAAAGAGGTATCATGCAGCTATGACCGGTGTGGATGGTTTTGACCACACCCGTTACCGGTCATGCCCGTTGAGTTCGTAATCAAAGGAGTACCCACGTGAAAGCGAATTACTGGGCCGCCGCAATGGCGGTGTTGGCGTTTGCCCCGGCGGCGTTAACGGCACCCATCCATCAGATCACCATTGATGGCAATATGAACGACTGGGCCGATCTCCCCTCGTACACGGACCCGGTGGACGACCAGCACGACACGGACCACAATCTGGAAAATGATGTGCCAGCCTATGTCGACCATCCGGATGTGGATCTGGTGGAATTCAAGTTCACCCACGACGGCGAGAACCTCTATGCGTGGTTTCGCGCCCGCGGCCAGATCGCAAATACCGCCAATTTTGCCCAGCATGGAGCGCGCGGTCGCTCCTATACCATCGTGACGATTGACGTGGATCAGGATGATGAGACAGGTTACCCCCTCCATGAGGGCGGCTACTACCCCACGACCCGGGGCTATGACCTGAACATGGAAGTGGAGCACTACGACGGCACCTTCAACACCGGGCACTATCTGCTCCATGGCTGCCTGGACGACGCTTCCTATGCGGCCTCCGAGGCAGAGCAGTCCCAGGGGCTGGTCAGTATCGTGCCGGGCAACTACGACTGCTACACCCAGTGGGTCTGGTATGACGACCCGCCCGGATTCGCCAACGAGATTATCCTGCCCTCGGGCGAGGCCATCTACTGGGTGGTGGACAAGGGGCCAGTTTATGCCGATTCAATCGTGGAGTTTGCGATTTCCGCAGACGGCCACTCCGCAGAGATGAAATCGCCCAATCGCGGCTTCATGCGCAACTCTCAGGACGGCACACCCGTCATCGCCCTGGGCAAGGTGCTGGACCTATCCTTTTCGCTTGAAGGCAGCCCGGAGCTGGTTCCCAACGCCAACGGCGAATGGGCATCCGATACCGCGGATCCCATCAACGAGTACGTGTTGGGTTCGGAACTGGCCGGAAGCAACGGTGACCGCGCGGGTCATGCCGGGGACAAGAACGACGATTTTGTGCTCGACTCCAGCGAATTGTTGCGTATGATCCAGCTCTACAACCTCGGCGAGTTCAGTTGCGACCCGACCGGAGAAGACGGCTTTAATCCGGGCGCGGGGGACAAGACCTGCACGCCCCACGAAGGCGACTACAATCCTCAGGATTGGAGCTTTGACTTGTCCGAAATGCTACGCGCCATCCAGATTTATAACAAGGGCGGCTACGAACTCTGCGAAGAGGGCGAAGACGGGCTCTGCCTGGCGAGCGGCACGAAGTAGGATTCCATTTAATCGTGCGAGCCAGTTGCGGTCGCGACCGCAGCTGGCTCGTTTCTTTTGAACGACGAACGCCATGCCCGGCCCGGACCAGTGGAGAAAAATCGGAT
>JBIJDL010000222.1:0-9698 GCA_044344195.1 Candidatus Hydrogenedentales bacterium | reverse complement strand
GGCAGCACCCTCGCGCTCTATTCGGGGGCGGGTATCGTGCCCGGTTCCTCGGCCGCCGCGGAATGGGAAGAGATTGAGGCCAAGATGAGCAGTTTCCTGGAGGCGCTCTATGACGAATCCGCCTGATTGGCCCAATATAAATTACGCGTGGAGCGGGCTGCTGGTGGAGGAATTGGTCCGTCTGGGCGTGTCGGGTTTCGTGCTCTCGCCCGGTTCGCGAAATTCGCCTCTGGCCCTCAGCGCCGTGCAAGACGGAGGCGCGCGGTTCTGGGTCCACTTCGACGAGCGCGGCGCGGGCTTCTTTGCGCTGGGTTTGGCCAAGCGCATTGGCGGGCCCGTCGTGCTACTCTGCACCTCGGGCAGTGCGGCGGCGAACTATTGGCCCGCCATTGTCGAGGCGGATGCCTCGGGCGTTTCGCTCATCGTCATTACGGCGGATCGCCCGCCGGAGTTGCTGGATTGCGGCGCGAATCAGGCCATTCACCAGCCGGGCCTCTATGGGCGCTATGTTCGCTGGGAAGCTCAATTGCCCTGCCCCACGGCCCAGATTGCCCCGGCCTTCTTGTTGACCACGGTGGACCAGGCCCATGCTCGGAGCTTGGGCCCCGACGCAGGGCCAGTCCACCTGAACTTTATGTTTCGCGAACCCCTTGCACCGGTACCCGATGATTCCATTCCAACGGGTTACCTGGATTCCCTCGCGCTGTGGAGGGTAGGAAGCTCGCCCTATACACACATCGCGCCTGTGGTCTCCCAACTTGGCGAGGCAACCCGCGCTGAACTCATCAGCACGATTCAGACCTGCTCTTCGGGCCTGCTCGTGGTGGGTGCGCTGATCGATGTGGGCGAGACCGCCGCCGCTGCGGAATTGGCCCGTAAACTCGGCTGGCCCGTCTTTGCCGACGCCTGCGCGGGGCTTCGCGGCCACCCGGACCTGCCCATGCTACTGGACTACGGCGACCTGTTGCTGCTGGACACCGCGCTGGAGAATGAATGGTGCCCGACGGTGGTGATCCATGTGGGTGGGCCGGTGACGTCGAAGCGATTGCAAAATTTCATTCAACGCGTGAGTCCGCGTTACGTGCGCGTATGCCCCGGCACGGATCGGCTTGATCCCGGCCATCTGGTTTCTTGGCGGATTTCCTTGTCGGTGTTTGCTCTCCTCTCAGACCTGGAAGGTGACTTGGAAAGCCGTGCGCCGGGGAAACTGCCCGACGCACTCGCCTGGCGCAATGAACAGTGCCGCGCGGTACTGGATGCGTGGCAAGCGGAGCAAAACACCCTTTCGGAGATAGGCGTTGCACGGTTGATCGCCGAGCAGGCGCCCGCCCACAGCCTGCTCTTTCTGGGCAATTCCATGCCGGTGCGGCTGATCGATAGTTTTGGGGTTCCGCTTCACCCCGACGTGGTCATGGCCGCCAACCGGGGAGCGAGCGGTATCGACGGCAACATCGCTACGGCGGCGGGCATGGCCCTGGTCTCGGGCAGGCCCACCGTCGCGCTGATCGGTGATCTGACGGCCCTCCACGACCTCAATTCCTTAGCACTTTTGCGCCACGTCAAAGCGCCCTTTGTATTGGTCATACTGAACAACGACGGCGGGGGCATATTTCATCACCTGCCGATAGTTCAACACGAAAACCATTTTGAAGAATGTTTCGGAACACCCCACGGGCTGAACTTTCCCGCCGCCGCCACTTTATTCAACGTGCCCTACCGTCACCCCGTCACCCCCGGCGAATTCAGCGCGGCCCTGAACGCGTCGCTCCTGACTCCCGGGCCAACGCTTATCGAAGTCTCGACGAATCGTTACGCGTCGCGCGGCGTTCACGAAGCCCTGCACGCCCGGCTTCGGGAGGCCATGAATCGTCGGGACATCTCCCGAGAAAGCGGGCTCGATCCTATCCGTCCCGTGACCCTGGCAGGCACGCCGGAACGACCTCCCCTCCTGCTGCTCCACGGATTTCTGGGCGCAACGGAAGACTGGATGGCCGTGGCCCAGACCCTGGGCACGAACTTTCATGTGTTGGCGGTCAACCTCCCGGGGCATGGCCCCGGATGGCGGGGCTGGGCTGTGGAAGCCCAGGGCATGGCCGCCTGCGCGGCGGGCATCGTGGCGGGATTGGACGCGGCGGGCATCGGGCGGCTCGCGCTCGCCGGTTACTCCATGGGTGGGCGTCTGGCACTCTACCTGGCGGTGCACTATCCCGAACGATTTACTCGCGTGGTACTGGAATCGGCCTCGCCCGGATTGGATACCCCGGAGAAGCGTAAAACGCGCGCGGCACAGGACGCGGCCCTGGCCCTTCGCCTCGCCGCCATGGCCCCCCGGAGCCCGGAGTTTCGCGCCTTCCTTGAAGAATGGTACGAGCAGCCGCTCTTCGCGACGTTGCAGCAACACCCGGAAACCCTGGCTATACTCGTTGCCAAGCGCCACGCTCACGGTTCGCCCGCGCTGCTGGCCCGATCAATCCGCGCCCTCGGCACGGGCGTGCAGCCCGATCTCTGGCCCGCCCTGCCGGAATATGCCACACCCACGCTGTTGATCACCGGCGAGCAGGACCGCAAGTTTTCCATCATCGCGGAGGACATGTGTCGCGCCTGTCCCGTCATGGCCCAGGAAGTTTTCAGTGGCTGCGGACACAATGTCCATCTGGAAAATCCCGGCGCGTGGCTGACCGTCGTGCGGGCCTTCCTGCTCGCAAACTGAGCTGGGTGCGTGCGGGGGGCGACCTGTTCCTGCTAAACTACGGGGGTCACCCATCACCACAACCGCAAAGGCCCGCGCCTATTTTTTGTATCGCCGGGCCTTTTTGTCAGGAAGGAATCAGCATGGCATCCATCGAATGGACCGTGGCCGGTGAATACACCGAAATCCTCTATCACAAGGCCGAGGGCATCGCGAAGATCACCATTAACCGCCCCCATGTGCGCAATGCCTTTACTCCCACGACCAACGATGAAATCAGCGATGCCCTGCGCGACGCCCGCTTCGACTCGTCTATCGGTGTGATCATTCTCACGGGCCAGGGTAAGGAAGCCTTCTGCTCCGGCGGCGATCAGAAAATCCGCGGGGATTCGGGCTACAAGGACGGCGGCACGGGCGCGCACCGGTTGAATGTCCTCGATCTGCACCGCCAAATCCGCACCCTGCCCAAGCCCGTGATCGCCATGGTGGCGGGCTATGCCATCGGCGGCGGCAACATCCTCGCCATGGTCTGCGATCTCACCATCGCGGCGGACAACGCCATCTTCGGCCAGACGGGCCCCAAGGTTGGGTCCTTCGATGGTGGCTACGGCTCCTCGCACCTCGCGCGCATGGTGGGGCAGAAAAAGGCCCGCGAAATCTGGTTCCTCTGCCGTCAGTACAACGCCCAGCAGGCCTTGGACATGGGTATGGTCAATACCGTCGTGCCCTACGATCAATTGGAAGAAGAAACAGTGCAGTGGTGCCGCGAGATCCTCGCCAACTCGCCCACGGCTATCCGTTGCCTCAAGGCCGCACTCAATGCCGACGAAGACGGCCAGGCGGGCCTTATGGAGCTGGCGGGCAACGCCACCTCGTTGTTCTACCAGACCGAAGAAGGCCAGGAAGGCCGCAACGCCTTCAACGAGAAACGCAAGCCGGATTTCTCGAAGTTTCCGCGTAATCCGTGACCGACACGAAAGCTACCCCTGTGCATCCTGCGAAGATCTGGCTCATGGCCGCGCGGCCCAAGACCCTGGCAGCCGGCCTTACCCCCGTGCTCATCGGGTCGGCCATGGCCCAGGCCGTCGGTGGCTTTCACCCGGCGGCGGCCCTCTGCGCCGCGTTGGGCGCCTTGTTGATCCAGATCGGCACCAACTTCGCCAATGACTATTTCGACTTCGTGAAAGGTACGGACACCGAAGAGCGCATCGGGCCCAAACGGGCCACGCAGGCGGGTCTGGTCTCACCGCGCACGATGCTTTTCGCCACGGTGCTGGTCTTTGCGCTGGCCTTCGTTCCGGGCTCCTACTTGGTGTATCGCGGCGGATGGCCCATCCTCGCCATCGGTATCGTCTCGGTCATCTGCGGCGTGTTGTACACGGGCGGGCCCTTCCCTCTGGGCTATCTCGGGCTCGGTGATTTCTTCGTGCTCGTCTTTTTCGGCCCTGTGGCGGTGGGAGGCACCTGCTACGTGCAGACCCTCAGCCTGAGCAACGACGTACTGGTGGCCGGACTGATGCCGGGTCTCTTTTCCACCGCAATTCTCACCGTGAATAATCTGCGCGATGCCGATACCGACGTGCGCACTGGCAAGCGAACCCTAGCGGTGCGTTTCGGCAAGCCCTTCGCTCGATGGGAATACCTGTTCTGCGTCGTGGCCGCTGGCGCGATTCTGCCGGTGTATCTTTGCATTCAGGCAGGAGGACACTGGTTTGCGCTGGCGGCGTGCGCGGCCCTGTTTCCCGCCATTCCCCTCATGCGCAACGTTTTCACCAGCAACGACGGGGTTGTGCTCAATGACGCCCTGGCGGGTACGGGCAAGGTCCTGCTGCTCTTCAGCGTGCTCTTTTCGGTCGGGTGGATCGTGTGAGAGTCGCCAAAGTGGAAGTCTTTCAATACACCCTGCCTCTGGCGCGGTCGATCCCACTGCGCAGTGGCATGCTCCACGAGCGCACCGGTTTTCTTCTGAAGTTGTACTCCGCGAGCGGCCACACTGCCTGGGGTGAAGCCGCGCCCCTGCCCGGATTCAGCCGGGAGTCGATGGAGGAATGTCGCAAGACCCTCTTCGCCGCCGCCGCCGATCTTCTCGATAAAGACGACACGCTGGACACCGACTTCCCGCGACGACTGAAGGCTTTCAGCGGAAAAACGGCCCACAGTGCCGCCTATTTTGCCGTGGAGTCCGCGTGGCACCTTCTGGTGGACGCCTCAGAGAATAAGTCTCCCTGGCACAGAAAAGATCCCGCGCGGGACGCAACCCTCCATTTGAATGCGCTGCTCGTGGGCACGCCGGAGGAAATTCGGGGCAAGGCGGTGAGCGCCGCCGCCCTGGGCTATCGCGCCGTGAAGTTGAAAGTGGGCCGCGAGAGCATGACGGAAGATATCCGGTTGGTGCGCGAAGTACGTTCGATTGTAGGCCCCGAAATATCCCTGCGGCTGGATGCGAACCAGGCGTGGAGCCTGGACGACGCCGTGCTCTTCGGAAAGGCCACGGCGGACGCGGGCATCGCGTACATCGAGGAACCCTGCAGTGCCCCGGTCGATCTGCCGGCTTTTCGCAGTGCAACGGGCATTCCTTACGCCATCGATGAGTCCATCCATGCCCTTCACGACATGCTCCATGGCCGAAGTGCTCCGCCGCTGGCCCAGCGGGTCGTCGCCGATGTCTTTGAAGGGGCTGCGGCCCTCGTGTGGAAGCCCACGCTGGTCCATACGCCTATCCTGGGCCAGTTGCTCTTCCGCGACGTGACCCACGGTCACTCCAACCGCGTCGTGATCAGCGCCGCCTTCGAAAGCGGCGTGGGGATCGCCGCCCTGGCGAACTATGCCGCGCTCTTCGCCGCGCCCGACACGCCCGCTGGCCTTGATACCTACGCCTGGATAGTGCCCGATGTGCTCCAGCAGCGCCTGCCGCTGAACGGGGGAACTGTCGATCTCCACGCCATCAACCAGGCAGCAAAGACGGTGGACGTGGAGCGGCTCAAGCCGATCTGGCCAATATGAACGCCACCGCGTTCGTGCCGTGTCTGGTGGCCCATTGGGCGGAGACCGTGCCGGATGAGATTGCCCTGCGGAGCGAGGCAGAGCAGGTCACCTGGGCCGAGTGGCACGCGCGCATCGCGGAACTGGAAGGGCAGTTGCGTAAGGCGGGTGTTGGTAATGGGACGCGCGTCGGGCTGATCCTGCCCACCGGAGAGCGCTTGCTTTCCACACTTCTGGCCCTCTATCGCATCGGGGCTATTGCGTGTCCCGTGAAT
Organism: Candidatus Hydrogenedentales bacterium; assembly: GCA_044344195.1. Taxonomy (GTDB): domain Bacteria; phylum Hydrogenedentota; class Hydrogenedentia; order Hydrogenedentales; family JAEUWI01; genus JAEUWI01. Next base: position 3,752 of record JBIJDL010000222.1, on the reverse strand, counting down.
CCCCAGTTCCCCACGGCCTATCGTGAGGGCCTTCTCGCACGATTGGATTGCGGCCTGCTGATCGGGGAGACGAAGGCGTGCGATCTGTATCCAAAATCCCCCGCGTCTCAGGCAACGACCCCGGTATGGTGCATTGACCAGCCCGCCACGATGATCTTCACCTCGGGAAGCACGGGAAACCCCAAGTCCGCCGTCCTCAGTCTGCGCAATCACCTCGAAAATGCACGAATCTCCAACGCCAACATTCCCCTCTCGCCTGGAGATACCTGGCTCCTTTCGCTGCCGATGCATCACGTGGCGGGATTTGGCGTCCTCTTTCGCTGCCTGCTCGCTGGTGCTACGATTGCCCTGCCGGAGCCGGGAGTTCCTCTGTCAAGTGCGATTGAAGCGTCCGGCGCCACCCATATTTCTCTCGTGGCACGACAACTCGCGCAGTTGCCGGAGTACAATGCGCACCTTGCATCTCTGAAGGCGATATTGCTCGGCGGCAGCGCCATTCCCGCGCCGCTTATTGATCGTGCGCTAACGGCGGGGCTGCCGATACACACGAGCTACGGCATGACGGAGACGGCAAGCCAGATTGCCGCGACGCCGCCGGGCGCATCGCGAGCGCAGTTGGCCTCTTCCGGCCGCCCCCTGGCGGAGGACGCAGTGCGCATTGATGAGGGCGGCTGCATTCAGATGAACGGTCCCACGCGCTTTCTGGGCTACTGGCGCGATGGCGTGCTCAAGCCTCCCTTCGACGACGCGGGCTGGTTCACCACCAGTGACTGCGGGTACTTGGACGACGAGGGCTTCCTCCACGTCACAGGCCGCAAAGACAACGTCTTTATCGCGGGCGGAGAAAATATTCAGCCCGAAGAGATCGAGCGGGTCCTCTGCGAATTGCCGGGAGTCAGCCAGGCCATCGTGGTGCCCGTGGCGCACCCCGAGTTCGGCGCGACTCCCGTTGCCTTCGTGGAGTGCGCAGGCGCGCCTGACGCGGCGGAAATCTCGGAAGCCATGCTCCGGGTGTTGCCGCGATTCAAGGTGCCGCACCATTTTTACCCGTGGCCAGGCGAACTCACCGGTGGAGGAATGAAAGTTTCCCGCGCCGCCCTGGCGCGAAGGGCGGCGGACTTGCAGGGGGAATGACGCGCCGGCAACGACTTCCGCCGCCTCGTATACTCCGGTTACAACTTCAAATCGATAAAGCGCCAGAAATTTCCGCCCAGCAATTGCTCGGCATCGCGCTTGATCTCGTCTTCCGAAACGCTCCAGCCGGATTCGACTAGATCGGCGTATTTGTGTCGCAGGACCCGGGCGATCACCTCGCGGGAGTGTTTCCATTTGTAGATCACCTGATCGAGCACGCGGGCATCGGAGTGCTGGGGGATGATGGAGGGGCCCAGCAGCTCCAGGCGCATCTCGGTCATCTCCTGGATCAGGCTGGGGTTGTTCAGGAACCACCAGCAACCGAAGACGAGTAGGTTGCGGAACTTTCGCGCGGTAACGCAGAGGCTGTGCTGGTCCTCGCGGGAGAGTGTGGTGATCATGAACTTGTTCTGAGGATACTTTGCACAGATGTACTCCACCGGCTTCATGCTGGAGGGGGCCACGCTGTCGCCCGCCAGGCGCAGCAGCGGATTGATCTGGCGGGTGACGCCGATCATCATGGCGAAGGGAATGTTGAACTCGCGCGCGACGGGGAGGATGCACTCCTCGATCAGCGTGGCCCGGGCGGATTGCTCCGGCAGGGCGAAATCGGGCGGCAGCGACACCGCCATGTACAGCGCCTTCATCTGTTTTACCCAGTCCGTCAGGAAGCGGCGCACTTCGGCTCGACTCTTGTCGTTCAGGGAGACTTCCACGTCGTAGCCCCAGCCCTGAAGATACTGGTGGCTGCCGGCCCAGCCGTTGAGCAGGGGGTCGATGCGCAGGACCCCGTAGAAGCGATCATCGGGCTGATAGCCCGCGTCCCACGCCGGTCGCTCCTGCGGATCGAAGGGATCGTTGGTCATCACGGCGCACTTGATGTTGGCCGTCGCGAAGACGCGATCCACGTGCGCCGCTGTCTCCTGCGCGTTGAACCACGCGCGGTAGCCCTTGAGATCGCGTGCGGACACATCGAGCCCGAGTGAATCCAGTACGGTGATGACGCCCCGGCAGGCCTCGCTCAGGGGACTGTTGCGGATGAACAGCGTCTCCCAGATGATGTCGGCCTGTTGCGTCTTCGACAGTGCCCAGAACTGGTCGTAGGGCATGTCGGAAAGGCGAAAGAACTCGGCGAGGAGATAGTGGTAGGTGAGGAGTTCGTCGATACCCCACAGCAGCAGTCCGCCGAAGTCCGTGGCGTAGAGGTGGGTGTGGATATCGGTGATAGCGGTCTTGTTCACCGCATTATTTACGGCGGCGCGAAGGCCAACGGCATCGCCGCGGCCGAAGGTGGTAGAACTCATGGGTAGTGCACTTTCTTCCGTGGGTTGTGGGGTGCCCCTAGTGTAGCCGATTTCAGTACGGAAATTCAGGCCGGCGACAGCGCCTTCCACCTTACTCTTCCAGCAGGTAGGCTCCGAACTCCGGGGTCTGCTGTTCGATGATATCGCCGTGCTCGCCATGAATCAGCAGCAGCACCGGGAGCTTCAGCTTTTCCGCGAAGGCGAGGCCGTCCTTTTCGCCGAGCACCATGATGGCGGTGGAATAGGCATCGGCCAGGGCGCAATTCGGGTGAATTACGCTGGCGGATGCGAGGCTGTGTTCCGCAGGGTGGCCCGTTTTCGGGTTGATCGCGTGGGACACGCGCCGGCCGTCGACGATATAGAATTTGCGATAGTTGCCCGATGTGGACAGGGAAACGCCGGAGATGCCGACGACCCGCTGGATGACCCGGCCCTCGTCGACCGGTTTTTCGATGGCAATTTTCCAGGGTGCGCCACTGGCGTTTTTTCCCGCCGTGCGGACCTCTCCGCCCACTTCCACCATGTAGTCCCCGTAGCCCCGCGCCTGGAGGAGTTCGGCCACCTGATCGACGGCGTAGCCCTCGGCGACCGAGGCGGGGTCACAGTAGACGCCATCCGCAGCCTTGGTGACGGTGCGCGTCTCGGAGTTGAGGGAAATTTTGTCGGGCCCCACGAGCGCCAGAAGGGCGGCCAGTTCATCATCGCCGGGTGAGTGTGCCGGGCCCTCCGGCCCGAAGCCCCAGGCGTTCACGAGCGGTCCCACGGTGATATCAAAGGCGCCGTCAGACTCCCGATTCACCTGCAGCCCCTTTTCGAACACCTCGAAGGTTTCGTCCGAAAGGGTAACGGGGACGCCCGCCGGCGAGGCGTTCAACCGCGAAACCTCGGAGTCCGGCTTGTACGTGGACATCTTCTGATCCACGCTCTTGAGGGCATCCTCGATGGCCTTGGCGGTGCCCGTAGATTCCGGGTCGGTCATCGCCGCCGCAACTTTGATGTGGTAGGTCGTTCCCATGATGGCACCGGTGAACTCAACCTGCTCCGATGCGGGGTCGGCCGGTGGCGCGCATCCGGCGGCCAGGTAAAGGAAGAGCGTGGCCGAAGCCACGCTCTTTACCAGAAACCGGAGGGTGATAGACTGGGTGTCACCCGAAGTCGTCATACTCGATCATCTCGTCTTCCACGCCGAGGTCGTGGAGCATGTTGGTCACGGCCGCCAGCATCATGGGTGGCCCGCAGAGGTAGTACTCCACATCTTCGGGAGCGGGATGGTTCTTGAGGTAGTTCTCCAGCAGGACTTGGTGGATGAAGCCC
>JBIJDL010000734.1:0-2646 GCA_044344195.1 Candidatus Hydrogenedentales bacterium | reverse complement strand
CGAACTTCCAGTTCGCGCAGAGGTGGGCACCGCCGTACTGGAATTGGTCGCCCTTTTCTTTCAGGTGCTGGATTCCCTCGTAGAAGGGCACGACCCGCGCAATCTCGTTGCGGATGGCCGCCGTGTTCAGGAATTGGAGCCGGTCTGCAAATTCGGGTTTGACGCGTCGCGCCAGATCAAGGAAGACCTGCCACTCGGGCCGTGCCTCGCCGATGCGGCGACCGGGAATCTCGGGACTGAAAATGATGCGCCGCTCCGTGCTGGTCTCGGTGACGCCGCCGGGCATTTCATAGCGCGTGGTGGCGGGGAGAAGCAGGGTGTGCTCGCCCGAATCGACGAACATCTGGGGCGAAAGGACGATATCCATGTGTACCCGCAGAGGCACCTTGGCCAAGGCCTGCTCCACGAAGGGCGGGTCGGGTAGCACCTCCAGGAAATTGCCGCCGACGGAAAAGAGCACATCGAGTTCGGTGCGATCCGCCGCTTCGATCATCTGGGTCGCGCCCATGCCCGGCGCATCGGGCACGGGGAAGCCCCACTGGGTGGCGAGTGCAGCGGCGTTCTCCGGATTGACGGGCAGGCCACCGGGAAAGGCCGTGGCGTAGGCACCCATCTCCGCGCCGCCCTGCACGCCGGAGTGGCCGCGGATGGGCATGAGCCCGCAACCTTCGCGGCCCACAAAGCCTTTGGTTAGCGCCAGATTGATGATGGAGCGGACGTTGTTCACGCCCTGAACGTGCTGGGTGATGCCCATGCTCCACACAAACACGGCGCGCTTCGCTTCGTGAATCATCTTCGCGAATTCGAGCATGTCGGCCCGGGTCGCGCCGCAGGAGGCCTCGAGCATCTCGAAGGATTGCGCGGCGAGGCCCGCTTTAAGGGCGTCGATATCGGCGCTGTGGTTTTCCACAAAATCGCGGTCGATCCAGTCATTCTCGAGGATGTACTTCAGCGTGCCGTTGATGAAGGCGATGTCCGAACCCACGTTGACGAGGAAAAAGCGGTCAGCGATCTTTGTGCCGAAGAGGGCGCTCTCGGGGATCGAGGGGATCCAGTAGCGGGCCATGCCGGGCTCTTCGTAGTTGTTGACCGCCACGACTTTCGCGCCGTTCTTCTTCGCGTAGTGGATGTACTTCGTGGCCACGGGCTGGTTGTTGGCCATGTTCGAGCCGAAAAAGACGACGAGGTCGCTCTTGATCCAGTCCGTGTACGAGCAGGTGGTTGCGCCCGCGCCCACGGTCGTTTTCAACGCCGCCGTGCTCGGGCTATGACAGATACGGGCGGCATTGTCGATGTTGTTTGAGCCCATCGCGCGCACGGCCTTCTGAGCGGCGTAGTAGGTTTCATTGGGCACGCCGCGGCTGGTGAGGTAGCAGGCGAAGCGATCCGGCGTGCTCTGGCGGATGCGCCCGGCGACAAGATCGAGGGCTTCGTTCCAGGAAATGCGGCGGAAGCCCTGTTCGCCGCGAGCGCGCAGCATGGGGTAGGGCAGTCGGCCGAGTTCGCGCAGCTCCGCGCTCTTCATGGCTTGGAGCGGCGCGATTTTGCGCAGGAGGGCCGGGTCCAGGGCGGGCATGGTGTTCAGGCGCAGGAGGCGGAGGCGGATATTGCAGAGATGGACCCCGTCGAGGGTCCAGTCCGTCATGCCGGAAGTGCCCAGGGCGCAGCCGTCGCAGACACCATCCTTCAAGATGCGGAGGGCAAAGGCGAGTTCGTCCTTGTTTTCCCAACCCGCACGAATCAGCTCGGCGAAATTGTTCGGGCCCTGCTCGCCAATGCCGAAGGGGATTTTGCTCGCCCAGTTGGCGGGAGTCCAGCGCTTGTTCTGTCTGAAGGAATCGCTCATACTCGGTCTCGATGGCTGCCCAGTTTCAATGGCAGCAGTGTAGCACAATCGATCCGACGCGGACAGCCCCCGGGGCGTCGAAGGAAGTACCTATGGTATCAACCATTAAGCGGGATGTCCCGGATCGTCGCACGCCCGCAAGGCTGCCGATTCTGGCGAGCTTCAGCCTTTTCCTATGCCTTTTCGGAGTGTTGGCCCAGGCGGATTCGTCAGAGACCCCGTCCGGCGGATTTCGGGGCGTTTACTTCAATCCCTGTCTGGGTGAAACGCCCAACCATCCCTGGCTCTTGCACTATGCCGAGCACCGAAGCGAGGTCCAAGCCCAACTCAGGGGCTTGGTCGCCGAAACGCATATGAATCTCGTCTCTGTTTTTGTTCTCATCGCCTATTCCCTGAAGACCCCTTCCGAGGCACCGGGTGCGGGTCAGCCGGTGGAGGCCTGGGCCAATCTGGACTACCTGGATCAGGTGGCTCACTTTGTAGACGATTGCCACGACGCCGGACTTCAGGTAGCGCTCGATCTTGCCAGCAACCTGTGGGTGCCTTATTCCGTGGATCCGAAAAACCAGATCGGGAATTCCCCCCACTGGCCCCGGCCTGACGAATCGCCGTGGGACGAAGCCGCCACGTGGTACAAGGGTGTCATCGAGTACGTGGAATCGAAGACCACTCACCCGGAAAGCATAGCTTTCTGGTCCATGATGGGCAACCACCAGTGGGGCGGGGCGGAGCCGGTCTTGTGGCCGGATGACAGCAATCCCGCGCTGATCGCCTCGGTGGAGCGACTGGTGAAGGAGGTC
>JBIJDL010000540.1:0-4414 GCA_044344195.1 Candidatus Hydrogenedentales bacterium | reverse complement strand
GCCCATGACCGTCGTGTGGATGGCCTGGTACATGTTGAGCTTGGGCATGGCGATGTAATCTTTCATCCGGCCGGGGATGGGCGTCCACAAACTGTGGACCACACCGAGGGCGTTGTAGCAGCCCGCCTCGGTCTGGGTGATGATGCGGACCGCCTGGATGTCCATGACCTCGTGAAAGTCTTTGCCCTGCTGTACCATCTTCTGGTAAATGCTGTAGAGGTGCTTGGGCCGCCCTATCACCCGCGCGGTTACCTCCGCCTCCTTCAGCCGCACTTCCAGTTCGCGGATCACATCGTACAGCTCCGCTTCGCGGGCGCGACGCTTCATCGCCACCTGCTGGGCGATAGCCTTGTACTCCTCTGGCATCAGGTGGTGGAAGGAATGATCCTCAAGCTCCCACTTCCACTGGGAAATACCCAGGCGGTGCGCCATCGGCGCATAGATTTCCAGCGTCTCCCGGGCGATCCGCATCCGCTTTTCCTTGGGGAGGTGCTCCAGGGTGCGGACGTTGTGGAGGCGATCCGCCAGCTTGATCAGGATGACCCGAACGTCGTTCGCCGTGGCCACCAGCATCTTCCGGATATTCTGCGCCTGCTTTACCTCATGAGTGACCTTGCGGTCGGGAAGGTGAAGCCCGCTGATCTTGGTCACCCCCTCGACCAGCCGGGTGATCTCGTCGCCAAACTGCGCTTGAAGATCGACACAGCCGATGGGGGTATCTTCCACCACGTCATGGAGCAATCCCGCTGCGCAGGTGACGGGATCTAAGCCGATCCCGGCCAGATTCTGGGCCACGGAAAGGCTGTGAATGATGTAGGGCTCGCCGGAAAGGCGCTTTTGCCCGTGGTGCGCTTCATCGGCCACCCGGTAAGCCAGACGAACGACTTCCAGCTCCTCTTCCGAGAAGTTTTTTCGTAACTGCTTTTTAAGCTTGGCAAAGAGACTTCGCATGGCCGATTCTGCCCTTCTGGCGGTGGATGCTGACCTGCCTCATTGTACCACCGGCCCAAAAAGCTAAACCAGAACCGAGCCTGCGGGGACGATATACATTTTTACGTAATTATGATGAATAAAATAAGGAATCAAATTCATTAGATTTTGCTATTTCAATCTGTTAAACTGATCCGGTCGCAGGAGAAGTGTTTTCACCTCGGCCTCGATCTCGTTCTACAGGGCGAATCGCGTGCCGACCGTACCGCCGCAAAGGGCGGGTTGTTCCGGTGTAACGCCGCCTCCACCTCGGCGGTATAGTGCAGGGAAGTCCTACTACGAGCCGCCCCATAAAAGATCTTCTGGCGCGGCAGTACCACCAAATTACGTAAACATACAATGTATTGTATGTGAAAGGAGTTGTATGGAGAAGCGGTCAATTCTTATCACCGGCGGCACCGGTATCATGGGAAGCTGGGTGCTGGCCAAAGCCCTTGAGCGGGGCTTTTCTCCGGTGGTATTGATGCGCGACGCTACGATGGATCAGGCGCGGCAGCGTCTGGCCGCCGTACTGGCTCTTCCCGGCGCCGATGACCGCTTGGACGAGATCACCATCCTCCAGGGCGACACCTGTCAGCCCGATCTGGGCCTGAACGAAGCCCAGCGCGGCATGCTCCGCAACTCGTTGAGCCTCGTCATTCATTGCGCGGCCAGTATCAGCTTCAATCCCAAGAAAGATTTCGAGCTCCAGTCCGCGAACGTGGACGGACTCCGCCATATGATGGAGTTGCTGGAAGGGACCGAAATCCCCCTCTATCACGTAAGCACCGCCTATGTGGCCGGCATGCACGAAGGCCGCGTCATGGAGCATGAACTCCTCGACACACCCTGCAAGAACACCTACGAGCGCACCAAGCGCGAGGCCGAACAGATCTTCGTAGACGCCCTGACCGCTGGCACGATCCGCGGCGCGGTATTCCGTCCGTCCATCATCGTGGGCGCTTCCCGCGAGGGCCTCATCAGCCAGTTCCACAATTTCTACAGCATCCTCCGCATGGTGGATGTGATCGAGCGCGGCCAGTTGCCGGCGGGCGAAAGCCTCCGCCTTCAGGGCAACCCCGAGTCCACCTTGAACCTTATCCCCGTGGATTGGGTTGCCGAGGCACTCTGGACCATCGTTGATCGTGAAGGTGCCTCCGGCCGCACCTACCACCTTACCAACCCGAATCCCTGCAAACTGCGCGAGCTGAACCACTGGGCCACGCGCACGCTGAGCCCCATGGGCAGCCAGATGGGCTTCCAGCCCAAGCTCGACGGCGAGATTACGCGCGCGGAGCAGGTGGCCAATGCCTCACTTGCGCTGTACCGCTATTACCTGCTCGACGAGCCGATTTTTGATCGCACCAACACCGAACGCGCCCTCGGCGGAGTACTCCCCTGTCCGCGCCTCGATGCGGATTTCTTCGATCAGATGCTGGCCTATGCACGCGCCCAGCAGTGGATCGGCGCTTTCGGTTGCAAACTCCGCGGCATGCTGCTGGACGAAGATCCAAGCGGCTCCCAGATCACCGTGGCACGCCTCCAGACCGACCTGGCGGAAGACCTTGCCACGGCGGCCACGGCCCGGAGTTGAGTCCAGCCGCGAAGTGAAGTAATAGCGCAAAAAAATGCCTTGGCATATTTGACTTGCGCCTCGCCCAATTGCTATACTTTACTTCCTTTGCTGGCAGCCACGTGTTACGCACTTCCCTGCTGACATGTGCCAGCATTTTACCGCTATCCATTGCGGGCCCATCGTCTAGCCTGGTCTAGGACACCGCCCTTTCACGGCGGCGACACGGGTTCAAATCCCGTTGGGCCTACCATCTTTGAAATGCGCTCTGTGCAACAGCACGGGGCGCATTTTCTTTGTGGGAAGAACGCCCGGGGTGCCACCTTAATCGAGCTACGCTCGTTTGGGTGTCACGAGGGAGGAGATCTGCCTACCGCGATGAAATTCCAGGTCCGACTTGTGGGATGCTGGAACAGTTCTCTTTTATCAAACAAAGCCGGCTCCAGATCTCCTTCAGCTTATGAGGATGCGTTCCTGCTGCTATACTATCACGCATCCTTCGCAACCCTCTTGGAGCGCCGCCAGAATGATACTCAGCCCGAAAGTCGACCGCCCCACTCCCGTGATCATTGCGGGTCTAGATGGTATCTCCGGGGTCTCGGCATGGTCTTTCCGGCTGCGAGAGGCCCTGAAAGATCACCCACGTTACCGTATCGTTCTCGTCAACTGTCGTGAAACCGGCAACAAGATCGGGCACTTCGATTACACCGCGCCTAGTCAGACAGACCTGCGCGAACTTCTCCTCAATCTTGCACCCGCCATCGTGCTCCCCAACTTCATCTGGCCGGTGTTCGACGTATGCGCCAACCTGATCGCCGAGGGCGTCGACCTCCGCTGCATCGGCTTCTGTCGCGCGGATTCTGAACCGGAATACTATAATCCCCTCGCGTGGTACGAGCCCCTCATCACACAGTTCGCCGCCGTCAGCCCCGAGTGTGCCGCGCGGCTCGTCCAACGCCTTCCCCATCGCGAGCATGATATTGCCATCATGCCCACCGGCATCTCCGTACCCCCCTCCCTTGATCGAACCTATTCCACCGCGCCCCTGCGCCTGGTATATGGCGGACGCATCGTCCAGCAGCAGAAGCGCGTGCTGGACTTTATTCCCCTGGTGGCAAGGCTGCTCGATTCAGCCTGCAATTTTCAGTTCGACATCGTGGGTCAGGGCCGACAACTCGGCGAGCTGAAGAGCGCCATGGCCAACCTCGATCATGGCGGGCGCGTGCGATTCATCGGCAAGTTGCCTCCCAGCGCCATGGACGCCCTCTGGCGGGAGCACGATGTCTTTATTCAGACCTCTAACTTCGAAGGCACGAGCAACAGCATGCTCGAATCCATGGCCCAGGGTGCCGTCCCCGTGGTCACGCAGACCGACAGCGGCATCGCCGGCATCATTGAGCACGGTGCCAATGGCTTCGTCGTCCCCGTGGGCGACATGAGCGCCATGGCGGAAATCCTCTGCGAACTTGCGGAGGACAAGGCGAGCCTGGAGACCCTTGGGCGTGCGGCACACGCAGCCGCCCGGCCCTATGCGATGGATATTTACGCAGAGAAATTCGTTCGCCTCCTCGACGCAACGATGGCTGCGCCCTTGCGGGCCTGGCCCGAATCACGCGCATCGGAACGACGCCCGGACATCGAGGGGCTGGACCTGCCCGCGTCCCCGCCGCTGGACCCCTCACTCGTATCGCGCGTGGCCTCGCGCCTCGTGAAAAACACACCCCGGATCGAGCAAGATATTCCGCCGCAATTCGCCGCGCCGGAAACTCTGGTCGTGGTGGCCGCCGCCGACGACAACTTTGCCATGCCCCTGGCCGCGATGGTGAAATCGGTCCTATGCAACCTGTCGCCGGATCGGCGTATGCTGCTCTA
>JBIJDL010000454.1:0-5301 GCA_044344195.1 Candidatus Hydrogenedentales bacterium | reverse complement strand
CCACTGGCTTCAGCCCGAATTCTCCAGCCTCCAGCGCATGAAGGTCACGGGTCACGTAAACCTCCTCACGTACAGTCGGCTGCTCATCCCTGCGCTGCTGCCATACGCCCACAGGAAAGCGCTCTACCTCGATTGCGATATTATCGTACGTGGCGATCTGGGCGAGATCTGGGATCAGGACATGGGCGATCGACATCTACTCGCCGTGCAGGACATGACCGCGCCCTGGATGTGCAGCGAGACGGCCTTGGCCAATTTCGAGGCCTGCCGTCCCTATCTTTCCGCCGCCGAAGCCCTCACCAATTACCGCGAACTGAACATCCCTCCCCACACCAAATACTTCAACGCCGGACTGCTCCTGCTGAACCTGGAAAAATGGCGCGCCACCGATGCCGCGCGACGCATCATCGAGTACCTCCGCGATAATCCCGATCAGGTGCGCTGGTGGGACCAGGATGGGCTCAATGCCATCCTCCACAGGGACTGGGGCGAACTCGATCTCCCCTGGAATCAGATCCCCCATATCTTCCGCTATCCGTCATGGCGGGAAAGCCCCTTCAGCGAAGCCGACTACAAGGCCATCACGGAGCTCCCAAAAGCCATCCACTACTCCGCCCGCTCCAAACCCTGGCACGGCGACAACACCCATCCCGCGCGGGATGTCTTCTTCCATTACCTCGACCAGACCGCATGGGTCGGCTGGCGTCCGGAAGCACCGCTGGCTCTGGCGAAGAACGGCGAATTCGCCTCCTGGGATGGAACGCACCCCGAGCACTGGCTCCTCCTCGAAGGCACACGGATCGAACCATCAAGCGAATCACGCAGGCGTGGGACCTCCGCGAAAATAGATCCCGGCGAGAACAATAACACTGCGGGACTCGAGCAGCGCCTGGCCGTGTCGGCGGAACTCGCCGGTGCGCGGCTCTCCATCAGTCTGGACGCCCGGTGTGCCGACCGCCACGCCCTGGCGCTCAACGTCCACATCACCACGAGCGGCAAGCGAAAGACCCACCGCATCGAGCACCCGGGCCACGGGGCCTGGGCCACGCTCCGCCACGAGATCGACCTGCCCCACGACCACGCCCCCACCACGATCCAATGCGCCATTACCCTTCGCCCCGCCGTCACCGCCCCGGCCCTCGTCGAAAATTTTCGCGCCCACGCCTTCCTCAAGGCTCCGATGGACGACAATCTGGAATGGGAAGTCCCTCGCGCCGTAGACTTGCGCAGGCCGGTGCGGCGTCGCTGGAATCCCACGCGATGGATAGCGGGAGCGACCCGACCGCAACCCCGCAAGAACTCAACTAAATGTGGGAATCCCGTGTATTCCGTCATTCTTTCCAACTACAACGGTGCCAAGTTCCTCGAAGAAGCGTTGCTCTCCGTCGCCCGTCAAGAGCATGATGCCTTCGAGTTCATCATCGTGGATGACGCCTCCGCGGATAACTCCCCCGAGATCATCCTTCGTGTCGCCAAACAGTATCCCAATCACATCAGGACCATCTTCAAGGAGCAGAACGAAGGCCAGGCCGCAGGCTTCAACGACGGCTTTGACATGGCCTACGGCGACATCATCTGTTTCATCGACAGCGACGATTGCTGGTTCCCCGACAAGCTATCCAATCTGGCGCGCCTGATCGAAGTCAATCCGGGTTGCGCCATCTACCAGCACAATCTTTACAAGCTCATGGAGGGCAAGGTGACGGACGAGAAGTTTCGCGATCTCGTCCAGACCGGCGACCTCCTGGGCTATACGAAGCGGACGCGACACTTCCCCTATTTCGTACCCACCACCGGCCTCGCCTTCTCGCGCGAAGCGCTGGAGCGGGTAATGCCAATTCCCCCGGCCTTCCGCGTCTGTGCCGATGGCTTTCTTACCCGCACCACCCTCTGCTTCGGCCCCATCGCGTCCACCAACGAATGCTGGGGTGCCTATCGCGTCCACGGCGGCAACAACGTCTTCGAAAACCCGGATCACGATTCCTTTGCCTACACCAACGGACTCCTGATTCCCACCTTGAATGCCTTCTATCAGGCCAACGGCATCGATCTAAGTTTCGAAGTGAAAGCGGGAAAGAAGTCTGCGGGACTGGCCCCAAGGGTGCGAGCCACGAACCGCTCGCTGATGACGAAGATCCTCGACTCATCGATCAGGGAGCTGCTGCGGGAAGTGCGCAGGCGATTGCCCTTCGGATGAGGACAGCCTGAGTCGATGTGATTGCATCGCCATTCAGGTACTGCAAAAATGATGGGCACGGCTGGGAGCGCAGGCGTCCCGCCTGCTCAATGCACCGCAGGTGCACGGGAGCCAACCAGGCAGCATTTGTGGAACCGTACGGCGATCCGATATGATTTCGTGGAGTTCGCGATATCCTCTTTCACTCTACAACTTGCACCTTCGGTGCATGCAGGCGGGACGCCTGCGCTCCCAGCCGTGCCCGTCTTCTCCGCTGAATCGAATCATGACGCCAATAGAGGCACATGTGCGTTCGCCCTACCCACCGCCGAACAACCCCGAAAACTCACAACGATCAAATACATCCAGCGCGGTGTGAGCACTCGCGTTGATCACCCGCCGACCATCCGCCTCAAAAGCCTTCCGCGCCTTAGCATAGGCCGCCTCCTGCATGGCCACATCGGGCACGCCGATCTGATCACCCACCTTATAGTACTGATTGCTGAAGTGCAGCCCCCGAATGAGTTCGATGTTCTCCTCGGTGATCGTAATTTTGCCAGGTGGGAAGAGTTTCGGCAATTCGCCGTAATCATGATCGAGTCCGACGATGTACACCGGGTCGCAACCGAGATGATAAGCAAGCTGCAGCATAATGTAGGTCACCGTGCTGCCCAGATGCACGATCGACGCGAAGTCCGTGGAGAACTGGGGGTACAGGTCGCGCCAATAATAAAGCTGGCCGCGCATCCGGGGCACATTGAAGAAGATTGTGCGCGAGTCCGCCTTGAAGGCGTAGGCGTTGTACAGCGCGGCCATCTTGATTGGCCCTTGGACCTGCCCCACATCACGACGCCGTAATTCCAGTTGCTCGATATCCTCAAATAGCAGGTAGTTCGTGTGAAAGCCCCACTCGGGAAAGGCACGGTAGATGCCGTTACAACCGAGCGTCACTTCCTTGCGCAGCTTCGTCATGTCGAGCTGCTGGAGACTCGGGCCGTTCGCAATGATGAAACAGCGCTGGCCCTTGTACTTGTCCCGCATCATGGCGATGCGCTGTTGACTCCCCGCCAGGTGCGTAAAGCGCGGCAGACCCCACGGCCCGATGCGCAGCCCCACGCGATCAAAATACCCGTGCCGCGCCCGCAGCAAGCGCCAATAGGCCAAGGGCAGCGCCGACTTCGGGAATTTAGGCGTCCAGGCAAGCATCAGGCGGCCACGCTGGGAGGATCAATTGCACACGCGGATTTCCGTGTGCGGATTGCAGGGACAACAGCGACGACAAGGACATCAGGAACAAAAAGAGGAACCAATCCTGCCGTCCCTGTCGTCGCTGCCGTCCCTGTAAACCTCCACAGAGGTCCGCGCCGCCCAGCCATCATCCTTCCGGCAACTCCAGCGCCTTCTCCGACACGAGCAATCCATCCTCATCGGCATACACATAATGCCCAGGGACAAAATCCACACCCGCAAAGCGCACGGGCACGTTGTGGCTGCCCAGGCCGAGCTTCTCGGTCTTCAAGGGATGCGTGCCCAGCGCCTTTACGCCGATATCCATCTCCGCGATGTCCGCCGAATCGCGGATACAGCCGTTGATCACGATTCCGGCCCAGCCGTTCTTCACGGCCTTCGCCGCAAGCTGATCGCCCAGCATCGCCCGACGCATCGAAGCGCCGCCATCCACCACCAGCACCTTGCCCTTGCCCGGCGACTCCACACATTCCCTGACCTTGCTGTTGTCCTCGAAAGCCTTCACGGTCTCGATCTCCCCCCAAAAAGCGCCCAATCCGCCAAAATCGCCCATCTGCTCCTCGGCAATCTGGACGACATCGGGAAAGTGGTCACACAGGTCGGCAGTCTTGAAATTCATCATCGTTCTCCTTTAAAAGTGCCTCCGCGAAGTTTAGCAGGGACCCCTCAGGTGGTACAATGCGCGGCACTTCGCCAACGCAAGCCTCAGCACCCCGGCAGCGGGTACGTGGCAGTCCCCAGGAGCAGTACCATCGACACCACCGACAACGCGATCCTCGCCGAACGAAAGCAGACGATCCTCGCGCACCTGAACCAGTTCCCCTTCCGCCCCGCGTGGTGGTTGCGCAATTGCCACGCCCAGACCGTCTGGGGCCCCGTGTTCCGCAGGCCACCGGCCATGGACTACCACAAGGAAGTCTGGGACACGCCCGATGGCGACGAACTCTCCATGTACTTCTACCCCGGCGACGCGGACAAGCCCTGGGTGCTGCTGTTGCACGGCCTCGAAGGTCACATCAATTCTTTTTATCTCCCCGGATTCAACCAGGCCTTTCACGCCATCGGCTGGAACGTGGTCACCCTGATTTTCCGCTCCTGCGACGGCGGCATCAACAAGGCGAAGCGTGTCTACCACATGGGCGAAACCTCCGACCTCGGTTTTGCCGTGCGCCAGCTCCGGGAAGAGCGCGGCGTGGACAAACTCTACATCGCGGGCATGTCCCTTGGCGCGAATGTGCTCTGCAAATGGCTCGGCGAACTCGGCGACAACGTGCCCGACTACGTGGCAGGTGCGGCCGCCCTCTCGCCGCCCTTCCGCCCCGAGATCTCGGTGGGCCTTTTCGAGCGGGCCTTCTTCGGCATTTACAACCGCCGCTTTCTCGGCACCCTCATCCCCAAGGCATTGGAGAAGGAGCGCCAATTCCCCGGCTGCATCGACGTAGAGAAAGTGCGCAACTGCAAAAGCTTCCACGTCTACGACACTGAAGTCACCGCCCGCCTCCACGGCTACCGCGACGCCGTGGACTACTGGGAACAGGTCGGCTGCCACCAGTTCCTCGCGGACATCCGCGTCCCCACCCTCCTCACCACCTCCGCCGACGACGCCTTCAATCCAGCTGATACCATCCCCCACGAAATCACCAACGCCTCCGACTACCTCTATCCCCTCTGGACCACCCACGGTGGCCACGCGGGCTTCGTCTACGGCGCATGGCCCTGGAAGGCGAGATACTGGCAGGAAGAGCAGTTGGTAAGGTTTTTCGCGGCGTTGGACGAGGGAGTTGACGCCCTACAGAGTGTCTGACACAATAGTGAAATAAGGAGGCGGCCCATGGAAAAAGAGAAGAAGCACCGGTCAGTGACGTATCTGCGGAACC
>JBIJDL010000733.1:0-2653 GCA_044344195.1 Candidatus Hydrogenedentales bacterium | reverse complement strand
CAACGGCTGCCTCTTTCCCTATATGGCGAGTTGTCTCATCGGCATCGACGCGGCCAACAAGGCCAACGGCTGCCTCCAGGTCATCCCCGGCTCGCACCACCTCGGTCGTATCGAGCACGGTGAAGTGGGCAATCAGACTGGCGCGAATCTGGAGCGCATGGAAGAAATCCTCAAACGTATGGAAGTGGTCTACTGCGAGTTGGAACCCGGCGACGCGCTCTTCTTCCACGGGAACGTGCTTCATCGCTCCGACGCCAACCTGAGCGAAAATCCCCGCTGGTCCCTCATCTGCTGCTACAACGCCGCGCGCAACAATCCTTACAAGGAACACCATCACCCCTGCTACTCCTACCTGGAGAAGTGGCCCGACGAAAAGATCAAGGAAGTCGGCCGCGCCCAATGGGAAAGCATGCAGGCGGCGATTGCCTGAAACCAAAATCAGGTGCCATCGGTGCTTGATTACAGGGACGGCAGGGACTTCAGGGACAGCAGAAGCGTTTATTTCCTGCCGTCTCTGAAGTCCCTGTGAACTTTGTGACACCAATTGGGGTCGTCCATACTCGCCGAAGATATCCGAGAGAACCATGGAAACCGAGATCCAACGAAAATCCCGCATTCTCCTCCTCGGTTCCTTTCCACCCCAGGCCCAAGGCATCCCCGGTTACTGCGGCGGATTGGCCCGAGCCCTCGCGGCCCGCGGAGTCGTTCAATCCATCGGATTCAAGGCCATGTACCCGGCCTTCCTCTTTCCCGGCGTGAAGCGCGCCATGGACCCGACCAGCGGCGCGCTCCAGGCCTCCAGCCTCACCGTGCGCCACAGCCTCGCGTGGTACAGCCCCATCGGCTGGCTCTGGAGCGCCCTGACCACGCCCGCCGACATCGTACACATCCAATGGTGGAGCTTGCCCCTCTTTCCGGTTTGTCTGGCCTTCGCCCTCGCCGCCAAACTGCGCCGCGTCCCCGTCGTCATCACCGTGCACAACGTGCTGCCCCACGAGCCGAGCCCCTGGTTCCTCCGCGCGAGCCGAACGCTCTATCGTCTCGCGGACCAATTGATCGTCCACAGCGACGTCAATCGCACGCAGCTTCTGGAGCGTTTTCGATCCGACGAAAATCGGGTGACTTGCGTGCCCATGGGCATCGACGCGACTGCCGCGCCAACCTTGAATAGGGAAAGCGCCCGCGTCCAACTCGGAATTCCGAAAGCGCGGCCCACGCTTCTGTTCTTCGGCACCATTCGGCCCTACAAGGGACTCGATGTACTGCTGCGCGCTTTCGCCGAAGTGCGGAAGCGCCATCCGGAGGTGCAACTCGTCATTGCGGGCAAACCCTGGGAGCCGTGGGCGCGCTACCAATCCATTATCGACGACGCGGGACTCGCTGAACACGTAATCACGCGCCTCGACTACATCCCCGAAGCGGACGTGTCGAACTACTACGCCGCCGCCGATCTCGTCGTGCTTCCTTACCGCCACTTCGACGCCCAGAGCGCCGTCGGCGTGCAAGTGCTGGGCCATGGCCGGCCGATGATCGTGACCGACTGCGGCGGACTGCCCGCACTGGTGAATCACGATGTGCGATGGATCGCTCCACCCGATGATCCCGAGGCGCTGACCGACAAGATCGCGAGTTTCCTCGCGGATCCGGCTAGCGCCACCGCAGCCTTCGCCGAGATCGCCCGAAAGTCAGGCGAGGCGATGTCGTGGGAGGCCAGTGCCCTTGCCCACTGGGACATATACAACTGCCTGACTCCCCGTCGTTGAAGCCATGCCACCCCGGGTGCCACCTCAATCGAGCAACGCTCGTTTGGGTGCCATGTGGGAAAAAAGCTTCGTCCAACAACAAAATTAAAATCCGGCTTGTTGATTTGGGGCGAGTACTGGTCGGTGAATCCTCACATCGATAATAGGAAACGAAGCCCATTCGAAAAACCCTGTAGAGCATAGACTGCTGAGGCTCAAGGCACCCAAACGTGCGTTGCACGATTGAGGTGGCACCCGGGGGCTGACTATGATCGTTCGAGGACATGGCCATTGTTCGCAGGCGTAACGAGCGCGAGTCCGTCCCTACAGCCTCCAGACTCTCTCCTCCAGACTACTTCTTCCCCACCGCGATCATATCCAGCACCAGCCCGCGATCCGCGAAGCCCGTGCCCGCCACCGTGGCCTTGGAGGCCGCCGGGGGACGCTGCGGATCGTAGTACTCCGGTCGGATCTGATTCAGCGCCGTGCTTGTGTCCTCGGCGGTCACATAGTAGGTCGCCTTCACCAGGTGACGGAAATCGCTGCCCAGTGGCTCGATGGCCGCCTTCAACTGCGCGAAGATATCATGCACCTGGCCCGCTGGATCCAGCGCGCCATTCGCGGTGAAGCCCTTGGTGTAAATCCGTCTGGGGGAGTTCACCACGGCATAGCGGCAGTACACGTTGGAGGGGGTTACATCGGCGGGCCACAGGTGCAACACCGGATCGTCACTCACGCTCGCCTCGGGAATCCACGCGATCAACTCAATTTCCGTGGGGATTTCGTTGAGCCAGTCCACGAAGGTCATCGGGGGCGCGGCGGCACCGGGGTAGAAGGTGGCCATGGCCTTCTCCGCGATGGGCACCTCGCTCTGGGGCTTCATGTAGGCCTTCAGATGCGCCACGTGCTCC
>JBIJDL010000011.1:0-31657 GCA_044344195.1 Candidatus Hydrogenedentales bacterium | reverse complement strand
GCTACCGCTCCACCACAGGTTTATCCACGATACGATTCACTACATCATACGCATCGGGGCCAACAATGTCGCGCACGAGCTGGAGTTGATTCGTGGACTCATCCAGCTTCCAAAGCTCGCCCCCCCGGCCATCAAGATCCGATGCGAAGTATAGGACGCCATGGTGAGCACGGGGCGAGTGAAAGGATAGTTTTTCAAAAGGTGCGGTGACGACATCGCGCACCAGGACCGTGCCTTGCATGGTACCATCGGTACGCCAGAGTTCGCGGCCCCGGACGCCGTCATCGGCCTGAAAATAGACATGGTCCTTCCAAACGAAAAGGTCGCTCGGACTACTGGAGGCGGAAGTGGCGGCGATTGACTTCAGGAGCTTGGGTTGATTTCCAGGCTCGAGAATCCAGAGTTCTTCCCCGTCCCGTGGCTCGAAGGCGCTGAAGAGCAGCATATTCCTAAGTACGGTCAGATTTCGCGGATTGGCACTGCCATCGGGGTGAATATCATGCACCCACGAGGTGCCCGCCGTGGTGCCGTCCGAGCGCCAGAGTTCCGTACCGTGCGCCCCATCATCCGCGCTGAAGTAGAGGAGCGACCCGACGGCGGTAAGTTCCGCAGGGTCACTGCTGGCGGTGCCGCTGTAGATATCCTTGACCAGTACCGTGCCCACCTCCGTGCCGTCGGTGCGCCACAGCTCGGTGCCATGCTCAATGTCGTTGGCGGTAAAGTAAAGTACCTCGCCGGCAGCGGTGAGGTTCCCGGGAAATGACGACGGGTTGACGCTGTTGTCCGTGTTAATGTCGGCAAGGAGCACCATTTCCGGGCCGATACCGTTTGAGATCCAAAGTTCCCGGCCATGGACAGGGCTCGTGGCCACCGTAACGACTTTTTCCTGAAGCTTTATCGTGTAGTACGGATAGGAATTTCCAGGCCCGGGATAGAAATCGGCGACGAGTGTCGGTTCCATTTTCACGTGTTCCACGCACCACAGTTCCTCGCCGTGCTCTCCCGTCAACGCGCTGAAATAGAGGCGTGGCCCCACACGACAGAGGGCGTAGGGCTCGGAACCCGCGGGGCCGTGGGCGATGTCCCGTGGCAACTCGTAGCCCGTCAATGACACATTAGAGCGCCAGAGCTCCTTGCCGACGCCATCTCCCACCGCAATCAAGTAATGTATGCCTTCGACCTCCACGACGCGCGAAGGGCTGGAACTGCCCGTGCCCGGAAAGAGGTCGGCCCTCAGTCGCGTCCCCTCCGGTGTGCCATCCGTTTCCCACAGTTCGCGGCCCGTGTCGGGCGTGGTGGCGGCGAATAGGACGAGCGGGACGCCTTCGGGTGTAACGATACGGCTGCTTTCCCGTGGGTCGGACGTCTCGGGTCCGGGGTAGATGTCTTTCAGCATTCGCGTGGACTCCGCAGTGCCCTCGGAGATCCATAGCTCCCGACCGTGCACGTCGTCGTCCCCACTGAAGATGAATCGGCGATCATCGAGGGCGCAAAAGTAAGTCGGCCCTCCGGAAATTGGGAGGACTTCCCGGGTTGTCCCCTTGATGCCATTGGTGCGCCACAGCGCGGCGATGTGGTGATTACCCGCGCTGAAGTAGTGCACGCCGCCATGGACGAGGCCCGAATAGCGAGGCAGATTCAGGACGTAGTAGTCCTCACCGGGATGTACGGGATAGGTCCCCGCGCCTGTACCGTCGCTCGACCAGAGGGTGCCGCTTCCGTGCGCCTCGCCGACGACGAAATAAAGGCGTTCCGCGTCAGTTGCTACAATGGAATTGATACCCAGACCTCCGAGGGCTTTTCCGAAACTGCGGACGATCCGCGTCTCTTCTGGTGTGCCATCGGTCCGCCACAAATCGCCTTCGTCCTTCCCCGTGGATACCCGAAAGAAAAGTATACCTTTGAACTCCCGGAAATTATCTATCTCAACTTCCGCGGGCCCTCGCGTCATATCACAAACCATCTGCGCGTTTCCCTCGATATCCACCCGCCATAGCTCCCGTCCGTGGATACCGTCATTCGCCGAGAAGTATATATAGTCTTTGTAAACATGGAGATTCCTCGGCTCCGACGATGGCGGCTCGTAGCTGTTGGATCCAGATCCCATCAGCAGCGGGCTGGCGAGGATGATAAGGAGTCCGAAAACCGGCCTGGAGGCAAAGTGGATTCGTTGCATCGTCCTTTTCCCGTGTTTTTTCATTGCTCGAAGACCAGGAGCGCGCCGTGCTCCAGTTTCTCGAAGTCCGCTGTGCCCCATACCGCGTCGGTCCTTCGCGTCCCATCGTCGCCGGTGGAGGTCACGCGGGCGTTGAGCCGCCAGCGCTTGCCCTTCTGGGGTTCCGCGCTTTTTTTCAACGCGGCAAACGGAATCCAGAGCTCAACGGCGGCTCCATCCGCAACGAGGGCGATTTCGCCTTGCCAATCACATTGCCAGGGTTGCTCCCGCGCCGCCTCGACGTAGCGCGACTCCATCTGTCCTGCATCGGAAAGGGTCACGAAGAAACGTCCCGATTCCATGGCGGAGACATCGGGCGCGGGCAGAATTCCGATCTCGAAGCGGGGCGAGGCGCCGCAGTTCACCGCGAAAACGCCGAGGTGAAGACCGCTCTCGCTCCAGCGCGCAAGCAACTTCGGATCGTCGGGCGATGAAGCGGTGGAAAGCTCGCCGATGCGCCCGGAGGTGTTGAACTGGGGCTGGACCCATTGGGCCTCTTCGAGTAGCCCGTCGCTCGTGATGTCTTCGGGGACGAATGGGACCAGCACCCGCCCGTGGGGGAGGGCGGGCATCATGGCCTCCACTTCCGCAGCCCAGGGGAGAGCGCGGGCGAGAAGTTCGCGATAAAGCAGGCCCTGGAGCAAAGTATTGGCCTCGAAGTCGCGGATAAACGCATCCCGGTCGTAGTCCCCGACTTTTAACTGGCCCGCGAAGCTGAAGTCCGTTATTGTGTTGTCCCGATTGCGGACTCGTGATGCATGGGCGGCCAGGCGGCCATTCTCGGGCTCCCAGCGGAGAAAGCCCTCAATCGTGCCATGGTGCCCGGTACGGTTGGCCGTCGAGAGCCCGCCGCCCCAGTGGCCCTGGATGGACTTTCGATTGCCTGCGGATTCGTATCCGACGGTGAAGACCCAGATTTCCAGCGGGGACAGGACCACGCCACGAAGGGGTTGACCGGCACCGTCGGTTTCGACCATCCAGGTTGCGGAGACCAGTTGATCACTATTAATCGCGGAAACATCGAAAAATCGCGTGGGGGAATCCGTCACTAACGCGGCCGGCGGTACGGGAGCGGATGTTACGGCGGGAGCCACCACTTCGGGATCGTCCGCAGGCTCGGGCAGAAACAGATCTGCGCGATAAATCCCCAGAGCGACCAGGCCCGAAACGCAGATTGTAGCGGCCGCAGGCCACCACGCCCGCGTGGATTTCCCACTGGTCGCAACCTTGCGCCTTTTAATGCCGGTGGGCGGAAGGGTCAGCGTCGTAGCGCCGTCACTCGCCTTCAAGGCGAGGTACTCGGGCGTATCTCGAAGGGCCTCCATCGCGCCCGAGGCCGTGAGTTCGGATGCCCCATCCCGGCATGAATCCAGGAGGGAATCCACGAGTCGGGCAAACTC
The DNA here is from genome assembly GCA_044344195.1 of Candidatus Hydrogenedentales bacterium. GTDB lineage: Bacteria > Hydrogenedentota > Hydrogenedentia > Hydrogenedentales > JAEUWI01 > JAEUWI01. The sequence continues at coordinate 28,042 of JBIJDL010000011.1, read as the reverse complement.
CGGAGAGACACCCTTGTTAATCTCGTCGAGGCGCGGAAGGGTTTCCACAAGCTGCCTGCGCATCACCGCGATAGGGTTGTCCCCTTTGAACGCGGGCTTTCCCGAGATCAACTCATGCAGCACGACACCGAAGGAGTAGAGATCCCAGAAGGGTTCGGGGTTACCGCCCTCCCACGCCTGAATGGGCATGTAGCGGGGTGTGCCCATGTAGAACCCGGAAGAGCCGCCTTTGGGTAGGGTGGTCTCCATATGATTGGCGTAGGCGGTCGCAAGCCCGAAGTCCGTAATCTTGGCCTGGCCCGTCTGGTTGAGCAGGATATTGCTCGGCTTGATATCGCGGTGCACCACGCCGATCTGGTGGCAGGCGGCCAAGCCCCCGAGGACATCCCGGGCGATGGCGGCGGCCAGATGGGGCGTTACCGGGGCGAGCTGATCGAGGGAAACCCCTTCCACCAGCTCCATATCGATCGCTACCGTGTCTCCCGCGCGCTCCAGGCCGTGAACGCACACGATATTGGGATGATGGAGAGTGGAAACGCTACAGGCCTCTTCCTGAAAGCGCTCCACAAAGGCCTGATCGCGATTCAGGTAATCATAGAGCACCTTGAGGGCGACCTGACGCCGCAACTGCCGGTCTTCGGCCAGATACACGACACCCATGCCTCCCCGGCCAAGTTCCCGGATCACCTGGTACTTCTCAGACTCTATCGAAGACCCATTTCCACTGCTCATTACCAGCTTCCGTCGCACACGCGGAAAATCTCTGGGAGGCGTTGAGCCTGATGGCTACCTTCCCACTACGGTCCCTGCATGTCCGCTATTATGCCAGACATCCCCCGATGTCGTATACAACGCCGTCCAGGCGTCGCACGGCCTGAAAATGAGAAACGAGCGCCAGCCGGAGGGGCTGGCGCTCGTGCGGAATGGATGGTGTAATCGGGTCAATCCCGCGTGGCGAGGGCCCGCATATATTCCCGGTTCATTATGGTGATATTCTCGACCTTGATTTCCTTCGGGCAGACCGCCTCGCACTCATAGTGTTTGGAGCAACTGCCGAAGCCTTCGCGGTCCATCTGATCGACCATGGCAATGACCCGGCGACGCCGTTCGGGGCCGCCCTGGGGCAGCTTGGCGAGCTGGGTAACCTTGGCCGCGGTAAACAGGCTCGCGGAAGCGTTGGGGCAGGCCGCGACACAGGCGCCGCAGCCGATGCACGACGCGGCGTCCATGGCGGCGTCGGCTTTGTCCTTCGGTACGGGGATGGCATGGGCGTCGGGGGCCTGGCCCGTCTTCACCGAGACGAAGCCGCCCGCCTCTATGATACGATCAAAGGCAGTGCGGTCCACAGCCAGATCCTTGATCACCGGGAAGGCGGCGGAACGCCAGGGCTCGACCACGATGATGTCGCCGTCGTGAAACTTGCGCATGTGCAACTGGCACAGGGTGGTGGCGGATTGGGGCCCGTGGGCCACGCCGTTCACCACGGCACCGCACATGCCACAGATACCTTCGCGGCAGTCGTGATCGAAAACGATCGGCTCTTTGTCATCCTTTTCCAGGCCCGTATTCACGATGTCGAGCATCTCCAGAAAGGAGGCGTCCGTGGAAACGTTCTTGACGCTGTAGGAGGCGAAGGAGCCCCGGGCGTTCTTGTCCGCCTGGCGCCATACTTTCAACGTGATGTTGATGGTCTTGCCGGACATTACTTGTAACTCCTCTGGGTCAGATGCACTTCTTCGAAGTTGAGGGACTCTTTGTGCAGCGCGGGCTCTTTATCCACGCCGTTGAATTCCCACGCTCCTACATAGCAGAACTCTTCATCGTTGCGCTGCGCTTCGCCTTCGTCGGTCTGGCTTTCCTCGCGGAAGTGGCCGCCGCAGGACTCCGCCCGGTGAAGGGCATCGCGCACCATCAGCTCGCCAAACTCCAGGAAATCGGCCACGCGCCCGGCGCGCTCCAGCACCTGATTGAAGGTGCCGGGAGATCCGGTGACGTTCACGCTGGACCAGAACTCGTCGCGTAGCTTGGGAATCTGCACGAGGGCTTCTTTCAGGCCGGCTTCGTTGCGGGCCATGCCGCACTTGTCCCACATGATAAGGCCAAGCTCGCGGTGGAATTCGTCCACCGTCTTCTTGCCCTTGGAATTCACCAGGGTGTTTATCCGGGCTGTCACTTCTTCTTCCACCTTCTTCACTTCGGGGTGGTCCGCCGTCACCTTGGAGGGGCCGGCCTTCGCCAGGAAATCGCCCAGGGTGTAGGGGATGACGAAGTAGCCGTCGGCGAGGCCCTGCATCAGCGCACTCGCGCCGAGGCGGTTCGCGCCGTGGTCGGAGAAGTTGGCTTCGCCAAGCACGTGAAGCCCGTTCAGGTTGCTCATGAGATTGTAGTCCACCCAGAGGCCGCCCATGGTGTAATGGACCGCCGGATAGATCATCATGGGCACCTGATAGGGATTGTCGTCGACGATGCGATCGTACATGTCGAATAGGTTGCCGTACTTCTCGCGGATGACGTGCTCGCCATCGCGCTCGATTGCGTCGCGGAAGTCGAGGTAGACCGCCATGCCGGTGGAGCCGACGCCAAAGCCCTTGTCGCACCATTCCTTCGCGTTGCGGGAAGCCACGTCGCGGGGAACCAGATTACCGAAGCTCGGGTACTTCTCTTCCAGGTAGTAGTTGCGATCTTCTTCGGGGATGTCCGCGGCCCGGCGGGTGTCGCCGGCTTTGCGGGGCACCCAGATGCGACCGTCGTTGCGCAGACTCTCGCTCATGAGGGTGAGCTTGGACTGGAAGTCGCCGTGGACCGGAATGCAGGTGGGGTGGATCTGGGTGTAGCAGGGGTTGGCGAAGAAGGCGCCGCGCCGGTGGGCGCGCCAGGCCGCCGTCACGTTGCTGCCCATGGCGTTGGTGGACAGGTAGAACACGTTGCCGTAGCCGCCGGTCGCCAGGAGCACCGCATCGGCGGTGTAGCTCTCGATCTGGCCATTGATGAGGTTGCGCACCACGATGCCGACCGCGCGGCCATCGATCACGATGAGGTCGAGCATTTCGCGGCGCGTGTACATGTCCACGTTGCCATTGACCGTTTCCTTCATCAGCGCGCTATAGGCGCCAAGAAGGAGCTGCTGGCCGGTTTGGCCGCGGGCGTAGAAGGTGCGGGATACCTGGGCGCCGCCGAAGGAGCGGTTGTCGAGGTAGCCGCCGTATTCGCGGGCAAAGGGAACGCCCTGGGCCACGCACTGATCGATGATGTTGAGGCTGACCTCGGCCAGCCGGTGTACATTGGCCTCGCGGGAGCGATAGTCGCCGCCCTTCACGGTGTCGTAGAAGAGGCGGTGTACGCTATCACCGTCGTTCGGATAGTTCTTCGCGGCGTTGATGCCGCCCTGGGCCGCGATGCTGTGGGCCCGGCGGGGGCTGTCCTGGAAGCAGAAGGCCTTGACCTTGTAGCCCATTTCGGAGAGGGACGCGGCGGCGGAAGCGCCGGCCAGGCCCGTACCCACGACGATCACGCTGTATTTGCGCTTGTTCGCGGGGTTGACCAGCTTCATGTTGAACTTGTGGCGGGTCCACTTCTCCGCCATGGGACCTTCGGGAATTTTTGCGTCGAGCATGGCTCAGACTCCTATCACATGGGCGCGGAAGAGCACGAAAAGGGGGATGGACGAGAAACCCAGCGCCACGATCAGGCCGATGGCCTTGGCGGCGAACTCGGCCCGGTCCGTGCTCTTGTCGGCCAGGAAGCCCAGGGTAACGACCACGCTCGAGATCGCGTGGCTCAGGTGGAGCCCCACTGCGCACACCGCTATGATATAGAACAGGGAGCGCACGGGGTTGGCGAAGGAGTTGAACACGACGCCATAGAGCCCCATGCTCTCTTCGCTCATTCCGTCCACGAAGGAGCGCGCGCCTTCTCGGTCGCCGGTAACGGTGAAGTCATACACGTGGAAGAGCACGAAGCAGAGGATGGCGATGCCGCTCAGGGCCATAAGGCGCGTTGCTGCGGTCTTGCGACCGGCCGACTTCTCCACCTCGTAGCGCTGGCCGCCCCGGGCCGCCGCATTGGCGCGGGCCAGGGAGATCGCCATGCTGATGTGGGCCGTGAACATGATGATCAGGCCGAGGCGCGCAATCCAGACAAGCTCGCCCAGGCTGTGGAGCTTCTCCGCGTAATCGTTGAAGGCACCCGGCCCGAGCAGGATGAGCAGATTGCCCATCAGGTGCATGAGAATGAATGCGACCAGTAGTACGCCGGTCACGCCGACAATGAGTTCCTTGCCGACGGTGGTCGAAAACCGGCTGCCGGAAATGGATGTGGTGCTCATAAGCGCGGCAAACCTCCTTGTGCTAGTCCGCCTTTGCGCTGCTCCTGGCCTTGAGGAGGCCCCGTGTACTGCGGCAACCCCGCCGCGGAAGCGACCAAGGGCCCAGCGAATTTCGAACGCAGCACATGGTACCTGATGGAGCGCGCGCCAATCCAGAATTCCGCGAAATTCAGTGCGCTTTGCGCCAATTCAGCATGCTATGCGGGCGGCCCGAACGGACAACTTTCTTCCCTTTTGAGCAGGCCGGGGGATACAATCCAGCGGCTTCGACACTAGCCCAAAGGGAACCTCTACAAATGACCCCGGACCAACTCCAAAAGATACTGCAAGCGATCGACGAGGCCAATGCCCAGGATCCGAACACGGTTTTCGGTTGCGTGCTCCCCAATGAATTGCTCTACGGTCGGCGCATGAGCACTTGGCTGGCTGAGCTGCGACCCGACGCGGACGCCGCGCTGCAGATTGCCGCGCGCGCCCAGCACATCCGACGCTGGGAACATCCGCGCGAAGAGTACCCCATGGATCGCAAGGGCTACCTGGCCTGGCGCCGGGGCCTATACACGTTTCACGCGCAGCATGTCGGCGCGATCATGGAATCGGCCGGTGTCGATCCCGGGCTGATCGAGCGGGTGTCGTTTCTGCTGCACAAAAAGCAACTGCACGACGATGCTGACACCCAGTCGCTCGAAGACACGGCCTGCCTCGTTTTTTTGGAGTTCCACATTGCCGAGTTCGCCGCGAAAACTGATCACGAGAAGATGATTGGCATCATCCGAAAAACCTGGCGGAAGATGTCGGGGCAGGGTCACGAGTTCGCGTTAAAGTTGAACTTCGCACCCGAGGTCATGGCGCTGATTGGTGAGGCCCTCGGCGATGACTGACGCACCGCGCATCGTAGGTATTGCGGGCGGAAGTGGGTCGGGCAAGACGACAGTGACCGCCGCGCTGATGGAGCGCCTCGGCGCGATGGCCACCTTGCTCCAGCAGGACTGGTACTATCGCGATCAGTCCGCCTTGAGCCTGGAAGCGCGCGCTGCGCTGAACTATGACCATCCAGATGCGCAGGAGACGGACTTACTGGTGAGCCACCTTGAAGTATTGCGCGCGGGACAGACTGTAGCGGTGCCGCAGTATGACTTTGCCACCCACACCCGCCGCGCGGACACTGTACCTGTCGTGCCCTGTCCCTGGATCGTGGTGGAAGGGATCAACGCACTGGCTCATGAAGGTTTACGAGCGCGCTGCGACCTGACGGTCTACGTGGACGCCCCGGCGGACATTCGCTTCATCCGCAGGCTCCAGCGCGACGTGGCCGAGCGGGGCCGGACTGCGGAGAGCGTGATCATGCAGTACCTCGATCAGGTGCGCCCCATGCATGAGCTTTACGTGGAGCCCTGTAAAAATGTGGCCGATCTGGTTTTGTCCGGCGAAGCGCGAGTGGAAGAGTCGGTGGATAGGATTCTGGCGCGATTGGGCGTAGTGTAATCATTAACTGGATCCATCCAATGTCCATCCTACTCTTCAGCAACTCGACGATGCCGGGCGCAGCCTACCTGGCTTGGACCCGGCCCTGGTTCGATCCCTTTCTTGAGGGGGTTGATGATATCGTGTTTGTTCCTTATGCCGCCGTGGACATCACCTATGATGACTACACGGCCCGCGTCAATCAGGGGCTGGACACGGAGCGCATCGTCGGGCTCCACACGATTGCCGATAAGCCCGCCGCGATCGTAAAGGCTGACTGCATCGTCGTGGGTGGGGGCAACACCTTTTCCCTGCTGTGCCGCTGCCAGGAAGAGGGGCTGCTCGAAGCAATCCGTGCGGCGGTGACCACGGGTGCAAAGTACGTCGGCTGGAGCGCCGGGGCCAATTTGGCCTGCCCCACCATCAAGACGACCAACGACATGCCCATCGAAGCCCCGACGGGCCTGGCGGCTTTGGGGCTGATCCCCTTTCAGATCAATCCGCATTTTATTGCGGAAGCACCGCAAGGCCATGCCGGGGAGTCGCGCGTGCAAAGGATCAAGGAATTCCTCCGCCGCAATCCCGAGCTGCCGGTGCTGGGCATGCCCGAAGGCTCGCTGTTGCGGGTCGAGGGGAGTCATTACGCATTGGCGGGAAAAGAAGCAACCTGGTTTCGAAGCGACGAAGATGCGACGCTCCTTGGGGACTGCATCCCGAGCCCAAAATGACTCGGCCGCCCAAGCGTGGAATAGGGAAGTGAGGCGAGGGGGGTGGCTGTCCCCCTGGAGAATCGTTAGGGTCTGCAGCCAGTCACGCCCGAGGCGTTGCTTACGGGGGACGGCCTCAGCCCGGATTAACGACTCGACGTTTCGCTTGTGCCCCGTACCGGGCGGATGGAGTCCCCTTACTTCCCTTTTCGCGCCCGGTGCTCCTGATATTCCCGCTCGCGAAGACGCCAGCGGATCTCTTCGAGCAACTGCCGATTAACGCCGATCAACTCCGCCAGAAAACCCGCCACGATCAGCACAAAGCTTCCTGAATACAGCACCGCCGCACCAATCAAGGATTGGAGATTGCCGCCGCCGTGCCCGGTGATGTGCAGCCACGCGTAGCGCAGGCTTGGAATGAGCGCCAGCAGGAACAGGAGCACGCCGGGTATCACGAAAAAACGAAAGGGGCGGTAGGTCATGAAAATGCGGATCGTCGTCACGACCGACATGCGGATGTAGTGGGCCGGACTCTTCACGAGCCGCGATGGACGCAGGTCGCTGTTGGTCCGAATGGGTACCGAGGTAATGGCCATGTTCTTCCGACCCGCTTGAATCACCGTCTCCAGCGTATAGGTGTAGCTGTCGAACACGTTCAGGCCCATGGCCACGTCCCGCGTCATGGCACGAAAGCCGCTCGGCGCATCGGGAATACTCGTGTTGCTCGCCACGCGCACCACCCACGAACCGAGACGCTGGAGCAGCTTCTTTGTGACGGAAAAGTGCTGGATATCGTCGATCGGCCTTGCTCCCACCACGAACTCCGCCGTACCCGCCAGAATTGGCGCCACCAGCACCGGAATGTCCGCCGCGTTGTACTGATTGTCCGCGTCGGTATTAACGATTACGTCGGCACCGGCCTTGATCGCGTAGTCCAAGCCCGCCGTAAACGCGCGCGCGAGCCCCCGGTGCACGCTCAACCGCAGGATATGGTCCACGCCATAATCGCGCGCGACCTGCAACGTGCCATCGGTAGATCCGTCGTCGATAACAAGCCACTCCACCACCTCGAAGCCGGGGACCTCCCGGGGGAGATCCTGCAGCGTGACGGGCAGGGAATGCTCTTCGTTGTAGCAGGGTATCTGGATGATCAGTTTATTCACGGTTCTCGCCCGAGGGACTTAGGGTTACGCAAATAGTACACCACGAAGCACAGGAAGAGCACGAAGCCCGCATGGACAGGGGTGCCTATTCTCATGCTTGTGCCGAGCGGAGAAGCCAGACACCTTCGGTGCCATGCCGGCGGGCCGCCGGCGCTCCATACTGCAGCGAGCTTAAATCGCGCTGGGCGGCGGAGTGCTGCTTGCCGTTGAACCGCCTCAATCCAGATAACCCCGGTGCCATTCTTCAAAGACCAGCAGCGACCACAGTCGCCAGGTGTGATCCCGACGGCCGCTCCGATGCTCTTCCATCATTTTCGCGACGGGGGCGGGCTCAAAATAGCCGCGCCGCTTCAAGCGCGCCTCCGACAGGTAGTCCTCCAGCATCGGCCGCAGTGCCCCGTTCAGCCACGCGCCCATGGGTGGGTTCAGGCCGTACTTGGGCCGCGCAATCACCCCGTCGGGAACGCGGCCCTGGATGTGTTTTCGCAACAACACTTTCGTGGTCCGGCCATCGACTTTGAAGAGCTCCGGCATGGCGAGGAAGGTGCCCGCGAGCACGGGATCCGCGAAAGGAACCCGCATCTCCAGTCCGTGGGCCATACTCATGCGATCGCCGTAGCGCAGGACGTTATTGGGCAGGAAACTGTTCAAGTCGAGGTACATGGCCTGGTTCACCGGGCCGAGCGACATCGACTCCGCAGCGAGCGTACGCAGGTGGGCCAGGGGATCACGTCCGGCGAGTTGCCGCAGCAGCTCGGGCCCATAGAGCAGGTCGAGCGATATACGATCGTGATAGGCCGTCCAGGCGGCATAGCGCGACACTGGATCAAGTCCCTGCGCCGCAACTAATCCCTGGAGTCGGCGCACGCTCCTGGGGCTGTCCGCCCCGGAGCGCAATCGGTTCAAGAGCGAGGCGGCGCCGCGCCAGACTGATTGCGGAACCCATTTCATGCGCTCGGATAGCGCAATGCCCTGATAGCGTCGGTAGCCGCCGAAGACCTCGTCACCACCGTCACCGGACAGCACTACGGTGACGTGCTTGCGCACTTCCCGTGAGAGCACATAGGCGAGTAGCGCGGTCGGGTTTCCGAAGGGCTCGTCGAAATGTTCCAGCATTGTCGGCAGCAGATCGGCGACATCCGCGTCCGCACGCATCGCGCGGTGGTCGGTTTTTAGATACCGCGCGGTTTCCAGGGCGGCCCGCGTTTCGTCCAGCCTTCCGCCTTCCTCACCGAAGCCGATGGAGAAGGTCAAGGGCGATTTCTCCCGTGCGAGTTGCTCCACGATGCACGCGGAATCCAGGCCGCCGCTGAGCAGCGCGCCCACGGGTACGTCGGCCTCGGCGTAGTGCGGCATGCACTCGTCCAGGTGGACTCGCAGTTGCTCTAGCCGATCCTGCTCGTTACCCTCGGACGCCTCCATCGACCACTTCCAGTAGCGTCGCTCGCACCACTCGCCCTTGCGCCATGCGGCGCAATGCCCCGCGGGGAGCTGGCGAACAGCGCGGTAGATTGTGCGGGGCGGCTCGGTATAGAGAAAGGTGAGGTAGTCCTCCAGCCCTTCCAAATCCATCTCCCTGGAAACGTCGGGACAGCACAGGATGGATTTCATTTCCGAGGCAAAGTAGAGCGTATCCTTGATTAGAGCGTAATAGAGGGGCTTCACCCCCAGGGGATCGCGGGCGATCAGCAAACGCTCTTCGGCCTGATCCCACAGCGCAAAGGCGAACATGCCCTGAAGGCGCAGCAGCGCGGACTCGCCCCACTGAATCAGGGCTACCAACACCACTTCCGTGTCGCACTGGGTATGAAATTCACAGCCCTCGGCGCGCAATTGCTCTCGGAGCGCCCGGTAATTATAGACCTCGCCGTTGTAGACCAGCGTGTAGCGCCCCGTGGCATCGTGCATGGGCTGGGCACCGCCCTCGCGGTCCAGCACGACCAGGCGTCGGTGCCCCAGCGCAATGCCTGCGCCAATGTGGAAGCCCTCGCCGTCGGGTCCGCGGTGCGCGAGGAGTCGAGTCATGCGCTCGATCAGCGCGGGGTTCTGATTTCCGGCTATGCCGGCGATGCCGCACATGGGCTAGCCCCGCTCAAGCAACTGAATCGCCGCCAGGAGTTTCACCTCTTCATGCTGCCAGTTGTAGTGCTCTTCCACCGCCTTGCGTCCGCTTTCGCCCAAGCATTGCGCGAGCGCAGGATCGCTCAGGAGCCGCACTATCGCCTTCGCTATGGCCTTGGCCTCGGTCACCTCCACGAGCACGCCGCATTTCGCATCGTCCACGATGCGCGCGACCTCGACAGCAAAGTCAGGTGCGATGACGGGCTTCGCCTCGCGCATGTAGTCAAAGAGCTTGTGGGGCATGGCCAGGGTGTGGTTTACGAGCCCCGGTTGAAATAGAATCAGACCCACATCGCAGGTCGCAATCCACGCGGGCACCTCCTCATAGGGCACGGTGTCCACGAGGTGAAAAACCTCCGAGAGGCCCGTCCGCTCGATGGCGCGTTTGTACTTGTCGAAGTCGCCGTAGGCGTAGTGGCCCAGCACGATGCACCGGACCCCCGGCACTTTCTTTCGCACAATCTTCATGGCGTTCAGCAGTTGCCAGGAACCTCGGACATTGCCAAAAGTTCCTTGGTGCAGAACCACGGGCCCGTCGCCGATTCGTCTGCGAATGACATTCGGCACTGCGGTACATCGAGGCTGCACATGGTTCGCGTTGATGACCACGACGCGCGGCGTGTGGAGCCCCTCCCACTCAAAGTCGAAGCTCTCCCGGGTGAGGATGATGTAATCGGTGAAACGCGCCATGCCCCGCATCACCCGCCGCGTCAGCCAGACGATGCCTTCACGCATGAATCGGGGAAAGAACTTGGCGAATTCCGTGGGGACGTGCTCGTGCATATCGAAAACAACGCGACAGCGCCGCGTGCACTTGATGAGCAGGGCTGCTGTCCACGACTCCGGCTCTGGCGCGATGTAGCAGTCGGCCCGCTCTCGACGGCCCAACCAAAAAAGGTTGAAAAGCGCCCGAATTCGCGCAAGCTTCGAACTTGATGCCCCTATGTAGCGCAATTGAATGCCGTCACGTTCTGTCCCGTCAAATTCACCGCGCGGGCAAATGGAAACCACCTCGTGGCCCGCCGCCACAAGCGACCGGCCCACTTTGTGAAACATGCGCTTGTCAAAGGGGCCGTGCAGCACGCAGAGCAGGCAGATCTTCACGGTGAAGGTTCCGGGGAATTGGACGGATGCGTTCCCTCCTTTGTCGAAGATGCGCCGAAGGTGGACGGGGGGGTAGGAGGGGTAGTTATCCCCTGCGCCGAGGCCATCGCCTCCAACGCGATTCGCGTCGCGCGCAGCCCTTGCGCCGCCGTCACCTCGAGCGGCGCTTCCCCGCGCACCGCGCGAACAAAATTTTGCAGGAGCCCGAAAGCCCCCTTATCCTCTCGGCCGGGCCTGACGCTTTTCCCCGACAGGCCATCAAAGCGAACGCCGCGAAAATCGTCGATGCAGATTGACCCGCCGCCGCCATAGACCTCGATGCGCTCCTTGCCCGAGTTTGGCGAGCCGGAAGTGCAATAGAGCACCGTCGCGAGCGAGCCGTCAGGGAAGCGCATCAACGTGGTGAGATCATTCCAGTCCGGCGCATTGCCCGCAGCTTGCGCCGTGATCGAAACCGGATCGGCATCCAGCAACCAGCAGCAGAAATCGAAGAAATGAACCGCCTCGCCCAGAATGCGCCCGCCGCCTTCCTGAGGATCGAGCGACCAGTGATCCGCCGGGCGCGGTCCCGCGTTGCAGCGATAGAGCACCTGCTTTGGCCCCGCCACCTTCGCCAAGGCCGCTTTGGCCGCACGGGCATGGGGAGAGAAAACCCGGTTGTATCCCACGCTCACAAGCAGGCCCGTCTCCGCCGCCTTCGCGCAGATCGCCTCGCAATCCGCCACCGTCAGGGCCATGGGCTTTTCCACAAAGACATGCTTGCCCGCATCGAGAGCCGCGAGGGCCTGCGCGGCGTGAAGATTGTGACGCGTCGCAATCACCACGGCGTGGACTTTTGGGTCGGCCAGAATGGCATCGAGTTCGGTGGTACAATAGCGCGCACCGAAGCGGTCCCCCGCCTGTTTTGCCGAACTGCCCGTTCGCGCGGCGACCGCCTCCAGATGGCAGCCGTCGATGCGCTGGAGATTGGGGAGATGAAAGGCCTGGGCGAAGGCCCCGGTTCCGATAACCGCCACGCCCATACTGCCCGCGGGTGGATTGATGGATCGTAGATTGAGCACGGGGTCTACCCCCCCGTAAACGGGGGGGACCACACTTGATGCCGCGTCGTAACGCAGCAGCGCGGCGATGGTGTCGCCATCGCCCCGCGTGATCGCATCATAGGCGCTGGCGGCATCGTCGATGGAATCGACACGCGAAACCAGCGGCGACACCCGCACCTTGCCCTCCGCCACCATCCGCAGGAACTCGGCCATGTTGCGCCCCTCGGTCCAGCGCACGTGGCCGATGGGATAATCCAGCCCCTTCTCCTCATAGCCCGGGTCGTAGCGGCCCGGCCCATAGGAACAGGACAGCGAAAAATCGACTTCCTTCTGAAAGAGCCCCTCGCGCTCCAGGTGCATGCCCACCGCGCCCACGACAGAGACGCGACCGCGCTGTCGGCACAGGTCGATGGCCTGATTCGCGATGGCGCTGTCTCTTGACGCTGCGCACACAATGACGGCGTCCGCGCCATAGCCGCGACTCCATTCGTGGACGATGGCATCGAGTTCTTCCGGGGCGCAGGCCACTTCGACGCCCAGGTTCAACGCGAGCGCGCGGCGCGAGGCCACAGGGTCGCAGCCGATGACGCGGCATCCGGCGGCCCGTGCAACCTGCGCCGCAAGGAGACCGACCAGGCCGAGTCCGACCACCACAATAGTCTCGCCGAAGGTTGGCTGCGCGCGGCGCACGCCCTGCATGGCAATCGCGCCCAGGGCCACGAAAGCACCCGTATCAAAATCCACGCCATCTGGCAGTGGCGTCAGGAGTTGGTGCGGCACGGCGTTGTACTCGGCATGACAGGCATAGCCCACACCCGCGCAGGCCACGCGATCCCCCACGCGAAAGCCGGGGACTTCCGCGCCACAGGCCACGATCACGCCCGAGGTGCTATAGCCCGGCGCCTGAAATTCCAGGAGCTTGCTGCGCACGATGTCAAGCGTTCCCTTCATCCCCACGGTCGCGAGCTTTCGCTTCACCTTCTCAATATTAAGGGGATCTTTGGCCTTTTTCAGCGCGTAGGCGGCCGTTCCGCCGCTGGAAACAAAGGACGACTCCGTGCCCGAACTGATCAGGGAATAATGCACGTGGACCAGCGCCATCCCCGGCCCAATGGCGGGCGGCGGCACCGTCTCCAGATGCACCTTGCCCCCCTTGACCAGCACTTGCTTCATGCGCGATGTCCCTCTTTCCCGATGGCGACGTGTAGTGGCGCACATGGTACGTGGCGGGGGTGGAAGGATGCAAAAGGAGTTGTGGACGGAGTGGACGAGGTGGACCGCGTGGACAGGTGCGGGCATGGCCACTTTCACCGGCCCGAATCAAATCGCCACAAATATTCCGCCAGCGCCCGATAGATCCACGCCACTCCCCAACGCGGATAGGCCATCTTCGACGTGAAACCCTCGTATTTACGATAGTAGGGCGCACCATCCTTCGGATCGCGCATGTACGCCCAAGCCCAGCGCAGGGCGAGCACTGATTGTTGCCGCGCGCCCATGAAGTCCTTTTCCAGCGTCGCATGACACAGGATCGCCTCGGCGCAGGCGTGGATATCGACGGGGTATAGGCTGTGTTCGCCGTGGGGCAAGCCGTTCGCGTCGAGCAAGGTTTTGTAGAAGGCGTAGCCCCGTTTAAGGGCGTCCTTAATCACCACGTTCTGGGCGTGGACGTTGACGGCCGCCAGCGAGCGCAGCACGAAGCCGGTGTGATGGTGATCGACGAGATCCATCAGCGCCCGCTCATGCCGTGCGCCGGGCAGCATCGCGCCATAGGCAAAGGCACCGTCGGCGCGTTGCGCGTCGAGCGTGAATTGCACCGCCCGCAGGGCCACGCGTGCCATGGCCTCGTCATCCGTCGCCACGGCGACCTCGAGCAGGTGCTGCGCCACGAGCAGGTTTGCATTGTGCACGGCGCGATGATCCGCAAGTCCGTAAGCAAAGCAGAAAGATCTGTCAGTCTCACCAAGGCGCGGGAGATCTTCCATGAAGTGCCGCGCGATGGACTGCGCGCCTTCCAAGTGTTCCGGCGCGCCGGTTATGTAATGCGCCAGCAGAAATGCTTCGCCCGCGATGGCGCTTACCACGGCAATCGGAGAGCGAGTCGGGATATCCACGCCTGCGCCATAAACCCAAAAGGGGTAACCCCAGCACAGGCCGCTGGAGCCCGTCCACGCATGTTCGCGCAGCCACTGGAGGTGCGCCAGCGCGGCCTCCAGCGACACGGTGTCGCCCGTGAACTGGTGGATACGCAGCCGCCCGATGGCGAGGAGGGCGTGCGTCTTCGGATTCTCCGTCGGCGCAACACCCAGCCAGCGCCGCGACGCCCTGGGGAAGGCGTCGCACAGCACCGTGCTCGTCTTGCGGAGGAAGGGCTTTGCCTGCAGGGCGCGGATGCGCGGGTGCGCCTTGATATCGAAGGGGTCGAAGCCCTTCGTGCCGTGAACCGTGAGCCACGCTTCGAGTTCGCCGAGCCACTCCTGGGCCAGGGCGATGTCGGGATCGTTGGAGGGGATCAAGGACATGGGGCGGGCTCGACGGGATCTATCACTTTTTCACTAATGCTCCTTCGCGCCATGGGCTACCCTTTCCAATACCCCCAACAACACGGGAAAGTATACCTCATGGCTGTAGTGCGCCCGCACCCGCTCGTGGGCTGCCCGGCCCATGCTTTCGCGCAGCGCGGGATCGGCGATAAGTCGCCCCAGCGATGATTTCCATTCCTCGGCGGTATCCGCCAGAAAACCGGTGATACCGTCTTCCACCACCTCCGCGTTCATCCCCACGGGCGAGAGGACCACGGGCGTGCCCACGGCCATGTATTGCAGCGCCTTGAAGGCGCACTTGCCTCGTGCGCGTGGCGTGTCGTGGAGCGGCATCAATCCGATATCCGCGCGTTTCAGATAGTGGATCTCCCGGCCGAGGCTCCAGTACTCGTTCTCGACAGTCACCCCTTCCAGCACATAGGGTTTTCCCGTGGCGATGTGCAGGGCGATGTTGTGCTCCGCCGCGAGCTCGCATAGCACGGATTCAATCGGCGTGAGATAGCCCAGATTGTCTTTAAGCCCGGTCCAACCGAGGACGACCGCTATGGAGAGGGGGCTTTCCAGCCCCCTGTTTATTGAACTATCGGGATACTCCTTCGGGGTGTGCAAGTCCATATCGATGCACGTGGGAATGATCGCCACATTTGGATTCAGGGGGGCAACATAGTCCCGCAACAGCCCATTTCCCACGACAGCATGGGCGCACAAGCCCGCCATCTTCCGTGTCCAGCCAAAGTCCACCCAACGCAGGAAGGCGCTCTCCACATGGGCCGGCGGCTCCCAGATGGCATCGTCGATATCGAAGACCAGGCGCGGATTCATCCACCGGACGAGTCGCTCCAGCACGGGCGGGCCATAGGGCAGCAGCGGCCCCCGAAAGTACACCACATCGGCCCCCGGCACGTGACGGAGTTGGGAGATGCGCCGGATCACAACCAGGCACAGCATCCAGAACTTGCGTGGTGCCGAGGCCGCGCTGTAATAGTGCTCTTCCTCCTCCATCGACATGGGCAGACACACGGTGCAGCGGTGGCCCTCCGCCTCCAGCATGCGGGCGAAAGTCCCGATGCGGTAGCGGATGGCGGCAATGCGGTTGGAGGCGTTCCCGAAGAAGACAATGCGCATGGCGCGATTGTACGGATTGGCCTCCGGTATAGTCCACCAGCTATGCTACTCCCTCAACCTGGAGCACGAACCATGAAACACATCAGTATCCTGCTGACCATCCTCTGTCTGGCCCCCCTGGCCACAGCCGAACCCGGCATCATCATCAACGAAGACAGCAGCCACTTCTTCACCTCGCGCCCGGCGGAGATGATGAATCTCGACGGCCTGAACGCCTTCATCGACCAGTACGCGGGCACCAAGGTCACCCATCTCTTCCTCAATCCAAACGCCATGAAGGCGAGCTTCAAGAGCGCGACCCGCGATGCCATCTGGGAGCTGGGCGATCAGAAAATGCCCGAGGGTGCCGGCAAGAAGTGGATGGACAATGCGCGCCTGCTCCACGAGCAGGGCCTGGACCCCTATGCCATCTGGATCGCCCGCGCGCGGGAGAAGGGCATCTCCCCCTGGATTTCCATGCGGATGAACGACATCCACGACGTGCCCGATCCCACGAGCTACATCCACAGCTCCTTCTGGGTGAAGAACCCCCAGTTCTGGCGCGTGCCCAACGATCCCAGCGGCGGCTGGACCGCCCGCGCGCTGGATTTCGGACACCCGGAAGTGCGTGCCCACGCCATGGACTTCGTGAAGGAGCTGTTGGAGCGCTACGATGCGGACGGCCTGGAGCTCGACTGGATGCGCTTCGGCTGGCACTTCAAGGACGGTGAAGAGGCCGCCGGTGCCGAGCTGCTGACCCAATTCATGCGCCAGGTGCGCCAGCTCACCATCGAGTGGGGCGAGAAACGCGGCCACGCCATCCAGCTTGCCGCACGGGTCCCCGCGCACCCGGATGCCGCCAAAGGCCTGGGCATGGACGGTGTCCGCTGGGCTAAAGAAGGGCTCGTGGATTTGCTCATCCCCTGCCCCTTCTGGCTGAGTTCGGACTTCGACATCCCCGTGGAGCTCTGGCGCGAGCAACTGGGCGTGGAAGGGGCCGGTGTGAAGCTTGCGCCGGGACTGGAGTTCAATTCCCGCGCCTGGCACGGCGGCGCGCCCATGGCCAATGACCTGGCCTCCACCCGGGGCTTTGCGGCGAGCGCCTGGCAGCGCGGTGCGGACCAGATTTATCTCTTCAATTACATGGACTCCGAGACCATTCCCGTGAGCCAGTCGGACTACCGCATCCTCGTGGAACAGGGCCTGGGGAAAGACGTGGTTTTCACCCAGCCGCGCCGTCACCTGCAATGCTTCCGCGACACCGTTCCCTCCGGCTTCCAAAGTGGCGTGGTGCTTCCGGCGGAAGGCACCGAGGCGAGCTTCACCATCAACACCGGCCCCAAGCCCGCCGCGGGCACGGTACGCTTCATCATCGGTCTGGGCGAGAAGCACGGCGTCGCCGAGGCGGCTTACACGGCGTCGGTCAACGGAACTGCCTGCGCGGCCGCGACAGACCTGGAGAACCCCGCGCAGTTCCCCGGCGCGGTGCGTGCGATCGCCTTCGACTGCCCGCTGGACGCGGTGAATGATGGCGAGAACGTCTTCACCGTCCAACAGCCCGCAGGACAGCAGATTATCTGGGTGGAAGTTCGGGTGGAACCGGGAGCGTGATGAAGAAGGATTTTCCCACAGATGGACTCAGATGGACACAGATAAGAAAATGCAATTGTAAATCGCGTTGCCAGCAAGAAGACCTGACATGAAGGATGATGCGCTTTGGACGCGGACTTCAGGAAGTTCCCATTTGGCAAGGAGACCTTTGAGATTATTGGCTGCGCCATGGAAATACTCAATGAGCTTGGTCACGGCTATCTGGAAAAACCCTTTGAGAACGCGATGACAGTCGAGTTCCTGCTTCGGGGAATTCCGTTTATCCAACAGCAACTGTTCAGAATAATGTACAAGGGCGAAGTTGTGGGCGATTACATACCTGACCTTATCGCGTATAACGCTGTCGTTGTTGACCTGAAGGTAATCGAGCGTATCGGAAACAACGAAATCGGCCAGATGCTGAATTATCTGAAGGCGACAAATCTGCCGGTAGGCTTAATCATCAACTTTAAGCGTCCAGAACTCGAATGGAAACGGGTGGTTCGTTAACGAGCACCAGGTCCCTTACGCCTGCGTCGAGCCCCCATTCCCCCATTTCTTATCTGTGTCCATCTGAGTCCATCTGTGGGAAACCATTTTCCCAGTGCTTATGCGTATGCTAAAATGCCCTCCTGCGCATATGCCCGCGTTTAAGAGCAATATGACTTCATCCCCCTTCCCATCCCCCATCAGAGGATTTCGTACATGAGCATCGCCTTCACCAAGCTCCACGGCCTGGGCAATGACTACCACTTCATCGAAGCCGCGAAGTACCCCGGCGTGGACTGGCCCGAGCTTTCCCGCCAGATGAGTCACCGCCACCTGGGCGCGGGTTCCGACGGTATCATCCTCATCGACACCAGCGGCCAGTTCGACTTTTCCATGCGTATTTTCAACGCAGACGGCAGCGAGGCCGAGACCTGCGGCAACGGCATCCGCTGCTTTGCCAAGTACGTCTTCGAGCGGGGCCTCATCGACAGGACCGAGTTTGTGATCGGCACCCTCGCCGGGCCAAATGCGGTGGTGCTCAAGACCGAAGGCGGCAAGGTGATCTCTGTTCGCTCCAACATGGGCCAGCCCCGTTTCGAGCGCGCCGAAATCCCGATGCTCGGCGCGTCGGGCCAGGTCAAGGAAGAACCCATCGACATTGACGGGCAGATTCTCCACGTGACCTGCGCGAACATCGGCAATCCCCACGCAGTATTCTTTGTGGACGATGCCACGGCGGTGAAACTCGCGGAGATCGGCCCGAAGATCGAAAACCACCCGAGCTTCCCCGAGCGGACCAACGTGGAATTCGTCAGCGTCGTGGACCGGCAGAATATCGTGATGCGGATCTGGGAGCGCGGCAGCGGGATCACCATGGCCAGCGGCAGCGGCTCCTGCGGGTCCGCGCTGGCGTCGATGATCACGGATCGCGTGGACCGACGTGTCAACGTGCACCTGGTTTATGGGGTACTGGCCATTGAATGGGCCGAGGACGGATGCGTTTACCAGGAAGGTCCCGCGACCGAGGCCTATTCCGGCGTCTGGGAGCATCCCATCCCCATGGCGTGAGCCATCACCGCACCTGCTCAATTTCGCTGCTGCCCGGAAAACTCATGAAGGTCTTATCGGGCAGCAGTTCGTATTTCGTACCGAAAAATTTGTTGAATACGATGCGAAAGGTGTTCACCGGCGTTATTCCCTGATAGAAGGCGCTGTAGTCGCCATCGGGAAAGTAGATCGTGTTTAACACCGCCGTGTAGTCGCGGATATACTCCTCACGCGTGCCTTTCCAAGGGATAAGGTCCGTACCCGCCGTACTTTGCCAGTCCGAACGACAACCATGGTCGCCCTGAATGATGATCACCGAGTTTGGCTGGCGCGCCCGGATGCGGTCGATCATCGTGAGAAAGCGCTCGTTAATACAGACCACCGAATCTCGAAAACCCTCGTAGTAGGGCGGTGTTTCGATGCGCGCTTTCCCCTCCGCGTCAAAGTTGTGCGGCATGTGCGGCGCCATCATGTGGGCAAACACAAACATGGGCTTGTCCCCCCGGCGCACTTTTCCCAACTCGTCCAGCACAAAGAGAATCCGGTTGGCCTCGTTGGATCGCGACATGCGCTCCACCGGTGAGCGCAGGGGCGTCATGGCGAGGTAAACCTGCTGCAATTCCGTGAGGAGGAAGGTGTCCGGCTTTACAAAGCGCCCCGCGTTGATCTCCGTCGCCGCTACGCCCGAGGAAAAGGTGGGGAACTCATAGCCATAGCCCGCCAGAAAATCCATGACTTTATTGTCCCAGATCTGGGCCACGAAATCGGGCAGCGCCTCGTTCCATTCCGCCTTCAGATGCTCGGGATCGAGGTAGTCCAGATTCATCGACGACGCGAGCGACATCTGGGTCTTCGGGTAGTTCGAGTGGGCATCCTCCACAACATGAAAGCCCCGCTCTTTCAGGGCATGAAGGAAAGGCGTGTTGTCATGACCAAAGGTGTCGCGTAGCACGTCGGCCCTGGGATAGGAATCGGGAATGATGTAGTAGATGTCCGGAAGCGCGGCGAGCGCCTCGGGGCTCACGTTCGCCGCATCGGGAGTCACCCCCGGCGTCGAGGGAGCCTCCTGCCGGATGCGCGCCAGGCCGTAGGTCGTCAGAGGCACCACCAGCAGGCACAGCCCGAGAAGATTCAGCGCACGCGTCAACCCCGCAAACTCGCGGCGGGTAGGCCATAACCACAAGAAGAGCGCCGCGCCGCCCAACGCAATCAGTACGGAAGCGGCGAGTACGGGAAGGGGTGACGCACTCGCGCGCAGGGCTTCCTTCAATCCGTCGGCCAGAGGGCCATAAGCGTGGAAGGGGACCCAGAAAGCCGCGATGAGCAGCGCGCACTTGTGATGGTCGCGCAGCACGACAAAGAGCAGCCCCCAGAGCAGTATCGCAATCACCCCAACGACCGCACAGGGCAGCCACACCTCCGAGAGATGGGCATCGCCAATGTTGCGGCTCAGGAGCGAGAAGGCGGGAAAGAAGCCGAAGAGCAGCGGGTACCAGGGAAAGCTTTTTCCATTCATGAGCGACGCCTCAGGGGTGGGTGCGATTTTTCATCCGATACAGCGTCCGCAGCGTATCGTCCACCGGCGACTGGGCCTCGATGACAAAGTACGCGCCGAAGGTCGCCTCGAAACCCTCCCGCGTGTAGCCCGGAAATATATCCTCCCGCGTGGCCAGCATGCGGGTCACCATGCTGTCCTCCTTCGGCACGAATTCGATAATCAGGTGCCGGCAGATCCGGGCAAAGAAGGCTGCCGCATCCATCAGGGGAACGTTGTTGCCGATGCAGAGGTGGTGGATGAGTGCGAGGGCCATGGCGCAGTCCGCCGGGCCGCGCTGAAGCAGACTCGACCGCTCTTCATGCGCCCAACCCAGGGCCGGACTTGGATTGGACAGATCCATCACCAGGGGCAGCACGCCCTTGGGCGACTCTTTTTCCCGTTGGTAGAGGGCTTCTACCGCACCATAGTCCAAATCCATCGCCACGGTCATCGCGCCGCGCTCCGCCGCCAATGCGCTGTAGATTCCGGTGTTCGCGCCGAGGTCCCAGACCGTCTGGGGAGCGATCTGCCCGAGAGAGTCCCGCACCAGCGTCTCCTTCGCCCGCGCACCCGCTTCGCTGTAGTTCGTGTGGGCGTAGTAATCGCCCCAGGTGGTTCTGTCTGATTTCTGGCCCAGGCCAAGGATGGTGGAACGGAGATTATCGATGATTCCGAGGAGGCCTTGACGCGAAACCTTCACGGCTTTTGCAGCGCCGTTCGTGGTGCTCTCTTCCCCCACTTGGGCGCGCTCCGCACGGGCCAGCAGGTGGAGGTGCATGAGCAGGCCCGGTTTCAGCTTTGAGCGCCATGGAAGGGCCCGCGCCGCAAGCGGCAGGGGAATCCCATCTATGAATCCGCGCATCAAGCGCGCCATGCCCGGCTCGCCGTAGTGCATGAGCGCGAGCGGCGCGAGAAAATGCCGGCAGAATTGGCCGTAGGCGATCCAGGGTTTGTTTTCCGTATAGGGCTCGAAGGACAGGGTGTCGATAAAGACCGCTCGCGCCCCCTGAAACTGAATGTTGAAGGCGCTGGCGTCCTTCAAGGACATGCCGTGCTCCATCGCGATCAACTGAATCTCGAGTGTCAGCAGCGCCGCATCGCGAAGCTGCCCCGCACACCATTCGTAGGGATAGGAGATAAAGGGTATCGGCGTGGGCACGAGCACCCTAAAGGCGTCCGTTGTTTGCGCCCGCTCCAGAGACACTTCCTCGTGGGAAACCAGTAAGCCCCGCTTTACCAGCTTCGTGTAAAGGCCCGAGGCCATGAGCTGGTCGTAGTGCGGGCCGTAGACGGCGTTGACCTGCCGCAGCAGCGTGCCGTCATTTTCACGGTAGACAAATCCGCTGGGGTCACGAAATGATGCGGCCAGCCGGCCCGTTTCCTGCACGATGAAATCTCCCTGATTCCCCGAGTTGGGCTCGGACCGCACCTACACCGTATGCACGGCCTCAGCCGCCGCCGCACGGTACTCCCGCAGGGCCTCCAGTGCGGCGGGATCACCTAGCCCCGGCACGTCTTTCGGTCCGACCACAATCCGCACCCCGCCAAAGCGCTGGCAGCGGGCGGCGTCTTCCGGCCCCATCGGGCCTTCCGTCTCCACGGCCACCGAATACTCATGGTAGCGGATGTTCTCGCCCACGATCCTTATCCGCTCGAAAGCCGCGCGGGCCATGGCCCGGCCGGGCGCCACCGGATCCGCCCCCACCAGCAGCAAGCGGCCAACTTGGGGCAGCAGGTAGTTGATTTTCGTGAGCGACGTGGTCGGCGACACCGCGACCCCGGCCACGTGGCCCGCATCTCGGATGGCCGCCAGCATGCGGTGAATGTGGATACACGTTTCCAAGTGAATCGTGATCGTATCGGCGCGGCTCTTCAGGATCTCGGCCAGCATGAGGTCGGGCTGCTCCACCAGCAGGTGGTAGTGGCAGGGCAGCTTCGTCATATCTTTGGCGGCGGCCACCACAGAAGGGGCAATTCCGTAACGGGGGATGAACTTCCCGTCGGCGCCGTCGAAGTGTAATTCGTCGATGCCCTGGGCTTCCAGCGTGCGAATGACGGACTCCAACTGGAGCGGATTGAACTGTTTCAAGTCTGCCGCGCAGATCAGATTGGCCACGGGGATACTCCTTTGGACGATAGATTTTGTAGGCGCGTACTGTATCACAGGCCCTCCCGGTGCGGCCACCGCGTGATTAATGCCATCGGCAGGTGGACGGAGTGGACTGGGTGGACTCGGTGGACGATTTGGACACGCACAATACCCCTCAGAGACGCGGAGCCTACCGAATCCACGCTGTCCACGACGTCAACCCCCGTCCACTCTGTCCACGCTCGCGGGTGAATGACGCCGACCCTTTCCCGCCTCACACAAGCCTTTCCAACATCCGCGCCACATCCCCCGCGAGCGGTAGCGAGGGCTGAGCCCCCGCTTTCGTCGTCGCCAGCGCACCCACGGCATTGGCAAAACGCAGCGTCTCCCCAATCGCGCTCTCATCCCACCCCACGCCGAGTGCCCCGGTGAAGGCATCGCCCGCCGCCGTCGTGTCCACCACCTCTACCTTGAAAGGCGGCGCGTCAAAGCGCACCCCCGCACCAAAATACCGCGATCCCCGGCTCCCGAGCTTCATCACCACATGGCGCGAACCAAAACTCAGCAACCGCAACGCCGCTGCTTCCACGTCGGCATCGCTTTCAATGGTCATGCCCGTCAGGCGTTCCGCCTCGCTCGTGTTGGGCGTCACCACGGTGGCCTTTCCGATGACCGCCTCGGAGACGGGCTGATCCGAGCCGATATCGAGGATAGACAAGGTCTTCGTCTCCCGCGCCAGATCCAGCGCGGCCTCGACTACGGCAACAGGGACTTCGAGTTGCATCAGCACCGCATCCGCGGCTTCGAAGGCGGCGCGACAGGCAAGAATATCGTCCGGCGTAAGTTCAAAATTGGCCCCCGGAATGACCACGATGGAATTCTCGCCCTCGTCGCTCACTTCGATGATGGCGGTGCCCGTGGGCGTGCCGGAGACCGTCTTCAGGAAGTCCAGCTTCACCCCGGCGGCGCGAAGGCTTTCCTTCTGCTGTAACCCGAAGGCGTCGTCGCCCACGCAGCCGAGGAACGACACGTTTCCGCCCAATCGGGCGGCGGCAATGGCCTGATTCGCGCCCTTGCCCCCGCAGATGGTGGCGAAGGACTGTCCCATGAGGGTCTCGCCCGGCCGGGGGATGCGCGAAACCCGCGCGACGAGGTCAATATTGGCACTTCCGATCACCAGAATATTCCGGGCCTTCATGGTTTCCTTTTTCGTCCCTGCGCATCCGGCAGGCGGGCGTAAAACGCATCCCAGGTTGTCCAGCGCCGCAGGGCCTTCACAATCTCGGGCAGCGGCGCGGCATGAATTTCGTCAAAAATGTACTCTTCGGAATCCTGAAGCGCAAAGGCGAGGCGTTCCACCGGCGGGGTGAACTGGGCGTCGATCCCCGGTTTGTTGCCCCGGGAATCCATGCGGTACCAGCCGTGCACCGGCAGGTACACAGCATTCAGGCCGTGGGTACAATAGGGCGGCCCGCAGGTGCCGATACTCAGGCGCTGATAGACCAGCCCCGCCGGAATCTTATTAGCCCGCAGAAGCGCCGCGAGCAGGTGCGCCTTGGCGTAGCAATAGCCCGTGCGCTCCGCGAGGACCTCCGAGGCGCTGCAGGTTACGGGATTCATCCGATAGTCAACACTGTGCCGAATTTCGTCCCGCACCCATTCGAAGCAGGCCCGCGCCGTGGCGGCGACATCACCTTCTGGCGCGCGCAGGGAACCGGCCAGTTCGAACACCGCTGGATGATGAAAATCAATGATCTCATCCGCCTGAAGAAACGCCCACAGATCGGATTCGCGAGGGGAGCCGGCCCCAGACACAGCGACCTGCTTCCGATCCAAAACTCTTCTATGCATTGCCTGCCGCCACACCGACCACAATCGGCCGCGCGGCAAGCTGTTCACCGCGATGTTCGAGGAAGCAGCAGCCCGGACAGGGAGCGAAGAGCTTCTTCTGACAGGTTTGCCGGAAGTCGCGCATTTCCGCGTTGTGCCAGAGTTCCTTGAGCGAGTTCTCCCGTACGTTGCCCACCTTCTGGAGCCAGCAGGGATAGGCATCGCCGAGGCGCCCGATGATGAGCGTGTTCCAGGCGTTTCGGCACTGATAGGCCTTCAAATCGATACCCCGTCCGTCGTAATAATCGAGCAGGTCCTGCCGGGGCATGCGCGGCAGGCGGACCTCCACCCCGACCGACTTCGCCTCGTCCAGGGTACGATTCAGGGCGATGGAAAGCTCGGAACGATTGATTTGCGGCCAGTCAATGTCTTCGTGGTTAAACAGGGTCGGGGGTTTTTCGCCGAATCCGGGCAAGTCGTGCATGCGGGTTTCCGTGACCAGATTCAGCACATCCACCCCCGCGTCTTTCACCATGCGGGGCATGAAATGGAGCACATCGATATTGTCCCGCTGGATCACGGTGGTCACGTGGATGTGGGGGCAGGTCTTACCGCTCGCGTCACGAAAATGACGCAAGAGGCGAATGCCCGCCATACTCCGGTCCCACGCACCCTTCATCTTCCGGATTTCGTCGTGACGGTCGCCGGGGCCCTCTATGGACGTGCCTGCAAAGTTGAAGCCCACACCGCCTGTATGGCGGGGTGCCAACGCCACGATAGCCTCCGCACGCTCTTCGGGCAGCATGGTGGTATTGGAAATGAAGTGGGTGCGCGAACGGCGGCTGGCAAAAGTCAGCAACTCCATGAAATCCTTGCGCACGAAAGCTTCGCCGCCCGTAAAGGTTATCAGGCTGAAGCGCGGAATCTGGGCCAGCACGTCCAGCCACTCTTGCGTGGAGAGCTCGCCCTGCTTCTGCTCCTTAATCGGCACGTTCTCGAGCCAGTCGATGTACTGGCACATCTTGCAGCGCAGATTGCACCGGCGCGTCACTTCGATGAAGTAGTGCCACGCGGGAAAGGAATAGCCCGACTGCATATAGCGGTACGGCACCTCGCTGTACATCCGCTGCGCGAAGTCGTATATTCGTGCCAACTGGAATCGGCCTGCGCCATTTCCGCTCATGCTCGGCTGCCTTTGTTGCGTCGACCGCCCAAGGCGCCGACGCCGGTAAATCGTGGCCGACGCTTGCAATAGGCCGACACGCCTTCTATTCTACCACCGGCCCCGCCACAGGTACGAACTGCGATAGCACGGGCAGGCAGCATGCCCGAAGGTGAAACCCGACCCATGCACTTGGAAACTTCCGATGGAACGCGCACCAGCGTAGACGAGACCCGCCTGGCACGCATCCTTGAGCGACCCGCGCCCCTGATCGCCCTCCGCGGCCCCGGCACCGCGCTGGTTGCGCTCCATGCCCGCGGGCGGCACTACCGGCTCCTCTATTGGAACGGGCGCACCTGGCAAAGCTCGGCCCCGGATGTGCCCGAATCGTCCCTGGCGGTGCGCTTTGTCGATTTCTTCAATGGCGGGGGGGACTGGCGCGGCAATCGGGCGTGGGAAACACTGCGCCGCGATCCCCCCGGCGCGACGGCCCTGCTACTCCCCCCGAGCCTTCACGTTTTGCTCACTTTTACACTTATGTTCGGCGGCTTTGCCACGGGGATCGTGCTCGGCTTCAGCGCAGGTCGGCAGACCGCACCCTACGATGCATTCATGGTCTATGTCTGCGCAATTCTCCTGGCCCCGCCCCTGGCAATCCTTGGACAACTCGCCGCGCGCCGCGTTCCTTCCGCCTGCGACCAATGCGGCGAGCCGGCCATCAACCTTCAAACCGGGCGCTTTGCCTACCTCTGTACCGAATGCGGCCATCTCAATATCACCCGCTGGGGTATTCACCGCGGGCCGATGGCGCCGTGACTGGTGCAGATCCCGGTTCTTCCACTCATGTAATTGACTGCTGGGAATGTGCGCTGTACTGTGCTATGATTAGTTCGGGCCGGGATGGGATTACAGGCTTGTGTTGGTCCGTGCAGCGGACCGGAGGGGAATATGTCAGATTGCACGGGGTACGCCAGTGGCGTCCTTGAGGCGCACGCCTTGCCTAGCCTGGCGCTCGCGCAGGCCGAGTTCGCCACCGCCATTACGGACACCCATGGGGTTGTCACCTATGTTAACGAGGCCTTCACTCGACTGACCGGCTATGTACCGCAAGAGATCATCGGAAAATCCATCGAGATTCTGCGGACCGTCAACTATGACGACGCCTTCTATGACGCGATCTGGCGGCGCCTGACCTCCGGTGAACGCTGGTCCGACCGGCTGGCCGTGGGCCGGAAGGATGGCGGCGCCTATCGCTCCCGAAGCTTCGCGGCGCCCATCCTCGATCCCAAGGGTGCCATCGCGGGCTATAGTTTTTTCTCGCGCGACACCTCCGACGAAGCGAAGTTTGATGCCCAGTTGGGGCATCTGCAGAAAATGGAGGCCATCGGTGAAATGGCGGCCGGCATCGCCCACGAAATCAATACACCCATCCAGTATATTGGCGACAACATCCAGTTTCTTCGCGACGCTGCGGTGGGCATGATGCGCCTGGCAGAGGCCAGTGCCGCCGCCTGCGAAGCCGGGCGCAACGCTCCTATTCCTCCCGACGTCCTCGGTGAACTGGAAAAACTGCGACAGGAGATCGACTGGGATTTCCTGAAGGAAGAGATACCCCTCGCTATCGAACAGTCTCTCGAAGGCCGGGACCGGGTAGCCGCCATTGTTCGCGCCATGAAAGAGTTCGCCCACCCGGGCGACGAAGAACTGACGCCATTGGACGTCAATCATGCTATTGAGAACACAGTCGCGGTATCCCGTGGTGAATGGAAGCACGTCGCCGACGTCGAACTGAAATTGGCCGAACATTTGCCGCCCGTCCACGGATTTCCAGGCTCTTTCAATCAGGTGCTTCTCAACCTGGTCGTAAACGCCTCCCACGCTATTGCTGACCGACACGAAAATGGCGCCAAGGGACTCATTTCCATCTCCAGCGCCCTTCGAGAGGACTCGGTGGAGATTCTCGTCGGGGACAACGGCTGCGGTATCCCGGCCGAGATTGTCAGCCGTATCTTTGAACCCTTCTTTACGACCAAAGACGTGGGCAAGGGGACCGGCCAGGGGCTGGCGCTCACCCATGCCCTCATTGTGGAACGGATGAAGGGACAGATCGAAGTCGATTCAACGCCCGGCGAGGGAACCCGATTTCTACTTCGTCTCCCGCTGGGGGAGCCCTCGAACACACAAATGCCCGAAGGAGCACAGAAATCTTAAATGACCGACGCAAACGATCTCGTGGAATTACAATCCGGAGGCGGGGATCCTGCCCGAAAGAAAGTGCTGTTCGTCGATGACGAGCCCAACTTTCTCGCCGGCCTGCGCCGCATGCTCCGAGGTCAACGCGACCAGTGGGAGCTTTATTTCGCTGGCGGGGCCGACGAGGCGCTGGAACTGGTCAAGCGGGAAAAAATAGATACTATCGTCTCCGATGTCAACATGCCGCGCAAGTCGGGCTTCGATCTGTTGGCCGCTCTGAAGGAAAATGAGGATACCCGCGACATCCCCGTTATTATCCTCACCGGGAATGCGGAGAATGATCTCAAGCGCCGAGGCCTGGACTTGGGCGCTGACGACCTGCTCAACAAGCCGGTCAATATGGAAGACTTGACCGCACGCGTGCGGAGTGCGCTCCGCATCAAGGAATATCAAGACCGCCTCCGCGAACAGAATGCCATCCTGGAGCAGAAAGTGCGGGAGAGAACCGCAGCGCTCGAACACTCCCGCCAGG
>JBIJDL010000732.1:0-2669 GCA_044344195.1 Candidatus Hydrogenedentales bacterium | reverse complement strand
CATTCCCTGGGCACCCATCAGGTCTACGCCCACATGTTCTCCGGGTTCTGGGAAGACATCGGTACGGTCCGCTCCTACTTCGACGTGAGCATGGCCATGACCACCGACGACGCGCCCTTCCAGTTGAACGGATTCAGCGACCCCATTTACACCCACGCCCGCTGCCTGCCCGGTGTGCAGATTTCCGACGCCCACATCAAAAACGCCATTATCTGCGAGGGCAGCCGCGTGACCAAGGCGACGATTAACAAGTGCATCGTCGGCATTCGCAGCATCATCCATCCTGGCGCCATTCTGGACCATGCCATCATCCTGGGCGCGGAATCCTTCGACGCCGAGAATCCCGGCGACGGCGGTCCCAAGATCGGCATCGGCGAAAAGTCCAATATCAGCCACGCCATCATCGACCACAACGCCCGCATCGGCAAGGGCGTGGTGATCAAGGGCTCGAAACGACTGAAAGATTATGACGGTGACGGCTATGCCATTCGCGACGGTATCGTGGTGGTATTCAAGAACGCCGTTATCCCCGATGGCTCCCTCATCGGCGCGGTGTAGTCCGCGGGCCGTGAGCCTGCCTGTTTTCGGACCGGGAGCGTAGCGCCATGGAGCCTGCGCTTCCGGTGCCGTTTCGCGCGGTCCGTGCCCTCCCCTTGGGGCTCTGCGTACTCGGCGTCCTGCTGCGGCTTTATGGCCTCGGCGGCCAGAGCCTGTGGTACGACGAGGCCGCCAGCGTCTACCTCGGCGCCCATGCCGACTCGGTCGCCG
Organism: Candidatus Hydrogenedentales bacterium; assembly: GCA_044344195.1. Taxonomy (GTDB): domain Bacteria; phylum Hydrogenedentota; class Hydrogenedentia; order Hydrogenedentales; family JAEUWI01; genus JAEUWI01. The sequence goes on along the minus strand of JBIJDL010000732.1, from coordinate 1,901 downwards.
CCCTCGTCGACCCTGCGTACACAGCCGAGCCACCCGTGAATACCGTGCTCACCGCCGGCTGGGCCGCCATGGTCGATGGGTTGTTTCCGCTGGCCGTAACCGATCCGCGGCACGACTTGCTGTTGCGCCTGTTGCCCTTCCTCTTCAGCGTGTTGACCCTGCCCGTGGTCTATTTCCTGGCCCGCAGGCTCTTCCGCGACGAACGGAGCGCATGCCTGGCGCTGCTCTTCTTCGCCATCGCCCCCTTTCAGATCCACTATGCCCAGGAGCTCCGCGTCTACAGTGTGGTGGTGCTCCTCGCCTTCCTCGCCGTCTGGTTCATGATCGAGGCCCTCGACAATGGACGCCTGACCGCGTGGGCCGGCCTGGTCTTTTTCCTCGCACTGCTCATGTATGCCCACTTCATCACGATGTGGTATATCTTCGCGCTGAACCTGGCCTTCCTGCTCCTCCTGCCCCGATACCCGCACCGATTCTGGTCGTGGACTGCTGCAAACGCCCTGCTGATGCTCCTCATCGCCCCCATGCTCCAACGCGCCTTCGCCATGCACGCCGAAGTGCTGGACATCGCCTATCCCTGGTACCCCAATCCTTCCTGGAAAACTATCCTCATCACCTTCAAGAATTTCTTCGCGGGCTATGGCCCCACGGCCTGGGCCTACTGGCCCCTTGTCTTCCTCGCCCTCGGGCTTAACGCCGCCGCCTGGAAAGCCTGCCGCGCGGATCGCACGGCCCTGACCCTGCTTACGGTCCTCGTCTGGGTGCCCGTCCTCGGCTGTGCCGTCCATTGGGGTCTCAGCGACTTCTCCTTCTATGAGCACCGGCTGTTTATCGTTTCCGGTGCCGCCGCCATCCTCCTCGCGGGCCGGGGCGCCGCCCTCATGGGGCGTCGCGGCCTGGTGCTCGCCGTCACCCTGGCCGTGTTTACGATTCCCTGCCTCGCCGACGGCTACGCGGGCCGCCTCCACCCCATCCCCATGCACCGTCTGGCCATGTGGGACAAGGTCGATTTCCGAAGCGTGGCCACGCATCTGGAGCGCAACGCCGCGCCCGGAGATCGCCTCCTCTACGCGAGCCATTTCAGCGCCTACCCCATGATGCACTACTACGCCGGCGATCAGGCCCGCGTGGGCTGGTCCGAAGCCGACGAAGGGGAGTTCATCAAGACCATGGGCCATGAGGCCATTCTTCGGTCCCACGGTCTCATGCCCATTCCCAAAGAAGAGGCGGTGGCGGACGCGGAGCGGATCTGGTTTCTCCGCACCGAGGGCACCACCTTTGAGTGGCAGCCGACCACGATCCAGGTTGCCGGGTGGCTCGATACCCACTTCGAAATTCAGGAGACCCTGCGCTGGAAGGGCGTCGTGTTGACGCTGTACACCCACCGTTTCAGATCCTGAAATGCAAGAGGCTTGACATCACCGGTCAAACATGGTTCAATACTGCTGAATATCAATTCAGTTTAACCCTGATTGCCGGGAGTGGAAGCATGGCCAAGGATCTTACGAAGCGCCAACGCGATATTTTGGACTACATCATCGACTGCGTTCGTGATCGCGGCATGCCGCCGACGATTGCCGAAATCGGCGAAGAATTCGGCATCACCTCGACCAACGGCGTGAACGATCACCTCGTGGCCCTGGAGAAAAAGGGCTTCATCGAGCGGTCGTCGAAGGCTCGTGGGATCATCATCACCGAGAAGGCCGCCTTCGGTTTCTACCAGAACGACGTGGGTGTGCTGCCCCTCGTGGGTCAAGTCGCCGCCGGTCTGCCGATCCTGGCCCAGGAAAATATCGAGGGCCACGTGCCTGTCGACGCCAAGCTCGCCCAGCGCAACGCCTTCTGCCTCCGTGTGCGGGGCGACAGTATGATCGAGGACGGAATCCTCGATGGCGATATAA
>JBIJDL010000218.1:0-9817 GCA_044344195.1 Candidatus Hydrogenedentales bacterium | reverse complement strand
GTGATGTCCTGGGTGCCGTTGCCATGGTGCACGTCCCAGTCGAGAATGGCCACGCGGTCGAGGCCGCCTTCCGTGCGAAGCCAGCGGGCGGCAATAGCGGCGTTGTTGAACAGGCAAAAGCCCATAACGCGGTTCCGCTCTGCATGGTGGCCGGGCGGGCGCATGGCGCTGAAGGCATTGTCGCAGCGACCCTCCAGCACGGCCCGGGCCGCTTCGATAGCGCCGCCCGCCGAAAGCAGGGCCGCATCCCAGGAGCCAGGCCCCATCGCGGTGTCGGGGTCATTGAACTCCTCCCCCGTAGTGCAATAGCGCTGCACGATACCGATGTGAGCCTCGGCATGGCAGCGGGCGAGATCATCCAGACGCGCCGGCTTCTTTTCAAGCTGCAAATCAGGGGTGAGGCCGGCGGCCTTCATCGCATTGCGGATCGCCCCCATCCGCCCCGGCGACTCCACGTGCCCCGTGCCGGTATCATGCTTTTCCGCTTCCTCGCACTGAAAAAACGCCGTCTTTGACATGGCTGTATTGGTCTCTCTCGTGTAAGGCTGGCGCGCCCGCTCCTCTCGGGGCAGCGCCGGCATCTCCCATACTACTTGTCCCGGAGGACGAAATTACGCCACGCGAAAGCTCCAGGCCAGGCGCAAATCGGTGATGTCTGATCAACGGTGCTTGATTAATCCCAGGGGCCAGAGTGACGTGGCAGGAGATGGTCTCATATTAGACGCCAGCCGGTCCACCAGAACGCGCTCGCGGCGCTGGGCCGCGTCTCACTCACCAGGGGACGGCTCGGGGGCGACGGGTTCCTGCACGGATGTTGGCGGAGCCACTGCAAGGCCCAGATCGCGCTTTCCCAGTACCACGGCGTCACGAAATGCGCCCACGGGTAGACGGGCGTCGTCGAGAAAGGTGAGCCCCGGATCGCGGGCGCGGAGCATTTTCTCGGGGGGATCGCGGTGACCCAGGATGGCCCAATGGAGCGCGGACATGCCGTACTCGTTGTGGGTCTCCAGACGTGCGCCCCGCGCCATAAGTATCTCCATGGCCGCGGTGTTGCCGAGGAAGGCGGCCCAATCCAGGGGGTGCATTGTCGCCTCGTCGTGAATCAGGTTGGGAAAGGTATCGCGCTTGCCGTGGCGCCCAACGGTCTTGCCGAAAATATCGGTGAAGCGCGGGGAGGTTGATTCGCGACTGTAGGCCGTCCAGCGGCCGGGGTGCATGGGGTCCGCACCCCTGTCCAGCAACGCCTGGAGCAGTGCCGTGTTTCCCCGCCAGATGGCGTAGAACACGGGGCTCAGATTGTTAATATCGCCGGCATTCGGATCCGCCCCCTGCTCCAGCAGCCAGTAGGCCGCATCGTTGTCGTCCTGATAAACCGCCTTGATCAGGGACGTACCTTCCCGGACGAAGGAACGCCAGTTTTCCCGCGCGTTGATGTTCGCGCCACGCGCGAGCAGGAATTTTGCGAGTTCGTGATTGTGGGACCAGTGGAAGGGCGTCGCGCCGGTATCGTCGGCAGCGTTCACATCGCCACCCCGATCGAGCAGCACGGTGGCCGCCGCAACGGACCCCGCGAGGTGCAATGGCGCCACACCCGCACGGCTCCGAACATTGGGATCGGCTCCTCCGTCCAGCAGGGCCGTCAGGGCACCGGCATTCCCGAAGAGCGCGGCGAGGTGGGTGGTACTAAGCCCCAGGGGCCCCGCAGTACCAGCCGGTGCACCGGCCGCAAGTAGCAGCGGCACAACGGCGCCATCCCCCTTCCCCAGCACGGCCCAGTGCAGTGCCTGTGCGCCGTCGCGGGTGGTGGCGGTCGGATCGGCACCCTCAGCCAGCAGGTGCTGAAGCAGTTCGGCATCGCCGTTGAGGGCCGCATAGTGCAGGAGGGTCGCGCCATCGTCCGCACGCCACTGAATGGGAGGCCCGGCGCTCATCAGGCGGGCGCGCACGCTTTCGGGATTGGTTGCGAGGGCGTGAAAGAGGCGATTGTCCCGGGTGGTCCAGAGCAGGGCCACGCCGACGAAAGTGACTGCGGCAAGGGCGATCAGTGCGGTACGGCGCGACACCCTGGCCCGCGCCGCCCAGGCGCGCCAGGGTAATGCGTGGCGTGTGTCGGGTATCGCTGGATAGGCAACGTAGCTCTGATTGTACCAGTGGGGTCGCCCGCATAGGGCCGCAGCAAGCACCACGGCGCGATCCCAGTATAGGGCCGTCACCACGCAGGGCAGCATGAAGGCGGCCGCCTCCACGTAGCGCGCGATAGGCGGTTCCACGAGGATCACCAGCAGCATCTTGGTGAGGAAGAAGGTGCCGGAGACAAACACCAGCACGGTGGCAGCTCGGCCGAAGTAGGGGCGGGATCCTTCGCCGAAGGCGCGTCGTTCCACGGGCCAGCTCAACAGCGTCAGGATGATGATGGCCAGGACCGCGAGAAGGGAATAATCCGGGCCGAGACCGAAGCCTTCGTCGCCACCGCCCCCCAGGAGAAGAAAAAGGGCCATACGGAAACTTTCCACCGCGGCACCCGCCAGCCAGGTGCCGTACATGGGCCACTCGGCGAGAAACGCGTGGGTGCTCAGGCGGCTCAGGGCCTTGTCCCGCGCTACATTGCCAACCTCGCCGTCGGTCGGGGGAAACTTGGCCTCGATCGCGCGGCCAATACGGTTCACATTGGCGGCGTAGAGGCGGGCGATCGATCCCCAATCGTCCTGCAAACCTTTCCGCGTAAGGAAGCGGGGCTCGGGCCAGGCCTCGCGACCACGGGCGAGGAGTTGGCCGAGGGGCCGGTCCTCAGCGGGGAGATGCGACACCGTCTGGCTGTCGAGCATTTCGATGGAAATGCCGATGGTATTCTGGCCGCCAAAAGAGACGAGGCCAAAGTGGCCCACGACGACGAGGCGCATCAGACAAAAAAGCAACAGGGGCAGGGCGCAGGCGGCGAGGCAGCGCGCGAACTGGCGGAGCCACTGGGCCTGATGGAGCAGGCCCCACCGGCGCGTGTAGAGAAAGAGCCAGGCCGCCGGAACCCAGGCGACCAGGAAGAGGAAGGCCGGTCGCATCTGATAGGCCAGAAAAATGGAGAGGGCGAGGCCGAGGCATGGGAGGAGGGTTCGCGTGCCCGCCGCCCAGAGGAGGCAACCCGCCGCGGCGATGGCGAAGCATTTGGCGAGGGTCTCGGGTATGACGTACTCCACGGGCACGAGCCAGATCAGGGGAGATGCGGCGGCAAGCGCGGCCAGCCCGCTCAACCCATAGGCGCGCAGGCCGAGACCAAAAAGAAAAACGCAGGGCAGGAGGACAAAGAGCTGCGCCTCGGGATATGCCGGCAATCCGTGCCCCTGACTCGCCACAAACGCGTGGAACAGGGGATAGCCCAGGGTGCGCACGCCGCTCAGGGCCTCCGCCAGGGGCGACAGGGCCACTTGAAAATAGGAATCGCCAAGAGGCGGCACGAAAGGCGCCAGCCCGCGCGCATACCAGAACGCAAGCCCCGCCTGGAGCATAAACAACAAGAGGGCGGTGTAGTCTCCGCGTTTCATGGGCACTCCGGTGGTGAAAGGGGAATTATGAATTATGAATTACGAATGATGAGTCTTCCGGGTCTTATGGGTCAAGCATTTTTCTTGCTGACCCATAAGACCCATTTTCACCCTTCACCCTTCACCCTTCCCCCCTTCACCCTTCACCCTTCACCCTTCATCCTTCATCCTTCATCCTTCACTACAGCCTACAAGCGCCCGCGCCACGAGGGCATCGAGATCGCTGCCGTCCACCGCGCCGTGAACGGTATCCGCAAAGCGTACAAACTCGGTGTAGAGTCGGTCCCGATCGGATTCGGCCACGACATGGCCCCGGCTCTTCGCCACGTGAATCACCGCATTGCGCCCGGACCGCGCGGTGAGGACAAAATCGTGCCCCATCTTCCCCACCAGTTCCGGCGCGACAAACTGATAGTTCTCCGCGGCCTTCAGGATGCCATCCTGATGGATGCCCGAGCTGTGGGTAAAGGCGTTGCGCCCCACGATGGCCCGGTTCGGCTGGACGGGCACGCCCGTGGCCTGGGCCACCATCGCGCTGATCGCCACGAGGCCGTCGAGCTGGATTCCGGTGTCGCCCACGCCCTTGAGCGCGGCAATGACGGCGATCTCTTCCAGCGCGGTGTTGCCCGCGCGCTCGCCGATGCCGTTGACCGTGGCTTCCACCTGGCGCGCACCGTTGCGAAGTGCCGAAAGAGCATTGGCCGTGGCGAGGCCCATGTCGTTGTGGCAGTGGGCCGATACAATCGTGGATGCGCCAAGAAACTGGACCATATCCCGTATCAACGGGCCGAACTCGTCGGGCGTCATGCAGCCCACCGTGTCCGCGATGTTGATGCGCGTTGCGCCCGCCTGGACCGCAGCCTCGGCGCACTGGCGGAGGAAGATGGGATCACTCCGTGTGGCGTCTTCCAGACTGAACTGGACCGCATCGGACCACCGGCGCGCATGGCGAACGCTGCGCTCTATAGCCAACACCACCTGGGCCCGAGTCATGTGCAATTTGTGGGCAAGATGAATGTCGGACGTGCCGATGACGAGGTGCATCACGGGCGCGGCGGCGGGGCGGAGCGCTTCGCCGGCAGCGTCGATGTCCCCCGCCAGACAGCGGGACAAAGCCGCGATCTCGCAGCCCCGAATGGCCTCGGCGATAGCGCGCACGGCCCCGGCGTCGCCCGGAGACGACGCGGGAAAGCCCGCCTCGATGGTGGCCACGCCCAGGGCTTCGAGAGCCCCTGCAATGGCGGTTTTCTCGTGGATATCTATATGTACCCCGGGCGTCTGTTCGCCGTCCCGGAGGGTGGTGTCTAAAACCCGAATCTGTTTCTGCATGCGATCGTTCTCTCAACGTAGTGCTTCAATCCAAAGGGGAGGCATCAACGCGAGCGGCGCAGCATGTGGATTCGGGCTATCGCAGTCCCAATTCCATTCCACTTCCCTCCTTTCCGAGTTCTGGTTGCGGCGAAACAAAAAAAGGCCGCGGGCTTCAGCCCGCGGCCTCAATCACCCTCTCGGGAAATTATCGTATAAGAATTCGAGGCACAACGGACCTGCGTTCCTCCAGCAGCTGGAGGAGTGGGAGTCGCAGTTCCAGATTATGCTTCGAATTAAAAAACATGGTTCGCCTCTGCCTCACTCTACCAGAGAATCGAGTATTATTCAACTGCCCCGGCAATTTCCCGATTGATAACGGCGTAAAAATCCACTACACTCATGCCTGCGGGTAACGGGCGTGCGGACGGCGGCAACTTGGGCCGCGTGGCACGGCTCCACACTTCCAGCACCGGTCGAATGGAGAGCGAGAATTCATGGATATCCCAGCAGCAGATGGACAGGCAGCCGTAGATTTCAGCCGGATCAGGGAAACTTCGGATGGTGATACGGACTTCGAAAAGGAGCTGTTCGGGGTCTTCCTGGAAGACTGTGAAGATCGACTGCGGCGGCTGAACGAGGCCATGGCCGCAGGGCGGCTGAGTGAGATTCAGCGCGAGGCCCACACCATCAAAGGCGCCGCCGCCAATGTGGGCACGACCCACCTGCAGGAAATCGCCATGCATCTGGAGGGGATGACCGACGGCGCCTCGCCGGAAAGCAAGGCCCTGGTCGACGCGCTGGAGCAGGAGTTTGCCCGCGTTAAAGAGGCGGTACTCGCCTACGTCGCCACGATCTGAGACGTATTCACTGGTCGACGGTCGCGAGCGCCAATTGCTCCTTCAGGCAGAGCGGGCAATATCCGTGGGAAAGCCTGGGGATGGCAGGCTGCTCTAACAAATTACGACGTGCGCTCTCCTCCTCAATCGGAACCCATTCATCGCCGTCGCTCCTGACCTTGCTGCAGATGCAGCAGATTTCCAAATCCTCCTCGGAGCGCTTCGCGTCGCGCTCCAGCAAGGGAACCAGATTCCGGCTGGATTCCTGCAATAATTCCGTGGTGACAGCCAGCCCGAGCTCCGGGAGGGGCGAAATATAGAGCTTCATGCGCCGGAGGCACGCGGGCGCGTCGCAGCGAAAGGTGAAGGACAGCGGGCGCTGCTGCTTTCGAACTTTTGAGAAGAGCGCCCGGTACAGGGTAACCACTTCCGGGCCGCTGATGAAGTTGAAGATCGAGTTTCCCAAGACGTGCTCGCGGGTGGAACTCTCCCCATCGTTCGCCAGGGCAAAATCATCCCAGGCGCCGCCCACGTCCACCACCACATCGTCCGAACTCAGCGAATAGAACATCATACTGCGATTGCGGTGAAGCTCACCGCTCCTTCCATCCCGGTCCTCGTTGACGCGAGCAAGACGCCGGCCTCGGGCTTGATGCCGGACACCGAAAGATATGCGACATCCGTATATAGTATAGCACTGCGTGGCGAAAAATTCATGATTCCGGGACGCTCCGAAAAGGCCCGCGCAGAACGGCAGCCCGCCGACTAACCTGAGCATCGGGGCGTCAAACGAAAATCGCCCGTGTTTCGACAACCGAAACGCGGGCGATACAACGTTGGAAGCGACTACGATTCCGTGCGCGTCACCCTCAGGAAACCGACCAGGGTCAGCAGCGCGGCACCCAGCAGGAACACGTCGCCGAGAGTGCCCCGCAGCTTCGTGGCCACGTTGCAACCCGACGGCCCCTCAATCTGGGCCTCCAGCTCCGCCAGGCTCAGGAAACCGTCACTGTTCGCATCGAGTTCCTCGAACTCATCCGTGCTGAGGGCCGGATAAGTCACCCGCGCCTCGGCCAGGGAGAGCCGGTTGTCGTCATTGGTATCGGTGCTCGCAAAGGCATCGGCCAGTTGCTCGGCGATCTCCTCCAGGGTGAGTTCACCCTCACCCTCACCCTCGCCTTCACCCTACCGAAAAAACTTCTCCAGCCACATGCCCAGGTGGATAATCGGGTCGGAATAGGCAATGCCCATGGGGATGTGCTCGACCTTGAACTCGTTGGGGTGGCTCCCCGGTCCGAGGACGCGCTTTTCTTTGCCGGACACGATCATCCCGAGGATCTCGCCGGTATCGGGGTCGAAGACGGGACTTCCGCTGCTGCCAGGCCCGGCGCTGATGTCGAGGATGAGGCGGCTGCCCATTTCGATGGGACCGATGCGGATGTTGGTGGCTGCGCTGACGACGCCGGTGGTGAGCAGGCCGTTGAGTCCGGTGAAGGAGCCCACTTTGTATTTCACCCCCTGATCGTAATAGCCGTACTGGGCGATGGGTTCGCCGCGCCGGAACTGGAGCTTGCGGGAAAGCTCCACGGGTTGAAAGGTCTTCCGGGGTGCCCGCACCTGGAGCACGCCGATGTCCCACTCGTGCTTCATGCGGGGATCGTCTTTCTCCTTGTTGATGGTGAGTTGTTCCACCACCACGTCGCACTCGAGGAGCATGGCGTCGTAGAGCACCCACTTGTGCTCCAGCCGGGCCACATGGGAGGCGGTGGCCAGCCAGCCGCGCTCGTGGATGAAGAAACCGGTGCCGCAGATCATGAGCTTCTGGGGCGCATCGGGAAAAAGCGCCAGGATGGGCACCACGGAATGGGCAATTCTTTCGGTGTTGTCGATGAGGTATTCGTAATTCATACTGCGGCTCGAAGTGGTTGGAAGAGATTGGGCCTTCGACCCAGTATAAGTGCGCGGTTGTGATCTTTTCCAAGGGGCCTATATACTCCAGACGAACCCAAAACACCATCGACCTGCAAGGAATAGCGCCCCTCATGGAAGCCCACGCCGTCCCACATCTGGAAGCGCCCGAGGTGTCGGTGATCTGTCCGATGTACAACGAGGCGGCGGGCATTGAGGCAAATCTGACGCGCCTCCTGGAAGCCTTGAACCGCCTCGGCCGCGCGTGGGAACTGATCCTCGTAAACGACGGCAGCACGGACGACAGCGCGGCGCGGGTGAGTGCCCTGGCGGCGTCGGAACCGCGGCTGCGACTGGCGGGTTATCCCCGAAATCGGGGCCGGGGCTATGCCCTGCGGACCGGCTTCAAACTGGCCCGGGGAACCTACGTCGTCACTACCGAATCCGACCTGAGCTGGGGCCCGGATATCGTGGAGAAGCTTCTCGCCGGGCTGGAGGCCCAGGACTGCGATCTGGTGGTGGCCTCGCCCCACGGCGAGGGCGGACGGCTGGAAAACGTGCCCGCGCACCGGGTCTTCCTGAGTCGTTTCGGCAACAAGATCCTCCGCCTCGCCTCGGAATCGCGCATCACCATGTTGAGCGGCATGACCCGGGCCTATCGGCGCGACGTGATCGACGCCCTCTTCCTGGAGTCCGACGGCAAAGAGATTCACCTGGAGATCATTTCCCAGGCGGAGGCGTGTGGCTTCCGCATCGGCGAAATCCCTGCGGTCCTCGCGTGGGAAGCGCCCAAGCCCGGCGCGCCTGTGCGCAAATCCAACTTCAATGCGCCGAAATACATTTACTCCCACATGATGTTCACCTTTGGCCAGGCGCCCTTTCTCCTCATGGGCACGGCGGGCCTCGCGAGCATCTTCCTGGGCTCCGCCCTCATGGTCTACCTCGCGTACCAGTCCATTTTCCTCGAAATTCGCGCGGGGGGACGCCCCCTGCTTATCATCGCGCTGTTGCTCATCGTAAGCGGTATCCAGTTCCTCCTTTTTTCCTTCAGCGCGGGCCAGGTGGTCCAATTGCGCAAACTGGTGGTACAACTGCGTAACAGGGTGATGAACCAGGAGCGCAACGGCGGTCCGAAGGGGGGCGTATGAAAGTGCTGACGCAAAATTTCAAGAATGGCGCGCTGCGCGTGGAGGACTACCCCATGCCGGCCTGTCCGGCCAATGGCGCGCTGGTGGCCACCACCTTTTCCGCCGTGAGTCTGGGCACGGAGCGGGCCGTCTACCATTTGGCAAAGGCCTCGCCCCTGGAGAAGGCTCGGAAGCGCCCGGACCTCGTGCGCCAAGTCTGGAACCGCGCAAAGAATGACGGGCTCCTGAATACCCTCGGCGTCGTGCGCAACCTGATCAGCAGCCCCGTGCCCCTGGGCTACAGTTGCTGCGGCATCGTGCTGGAGAAGGGTTACCGCTGCGAGGGCATCGAGCCCGGCGACCGCGTGGCCTGCGCAGGCTTTGAATTCGCGAATCACGCGGAGGTGAACGCCGTTCCCGGCACGATGCTGGTCAAGATCCCCGATGGGGTGGCGGATGAAGAGGCCTGCTACGCCACCGTGGCCAGTGTCGCGCTCCAGGCCCTGCGCCTCTGCGACATCAAAGTGGGCGACACCGTGCTCATCCTCGGCCTCGGATTGCTGGGCCACCTCGCTGCGGCCCTGGCCGACCTCCAGGGTGCCGTGGTGCTCGGGCAAGACCCCGATGGAGAGCAGGTGCTTTCCGCGCGAAAATACTGTCCGCGCGGCCATTTTCTGGTGAGCCCCATGGCGCTCCGCCACTATGCCGAAAACCACCAGGGCCGGGGCGCGGACCACACGCTCGTCTGCGCATCAGGCGGCGGGGAAGAGCTTTTCCGACTCGCGGGAGAACTGACCCGGGACCGCGGCGAAGTGGTCGTCGTGGGCGATGTGCGCTGTACCCTGCCCCGCAGGCTCTATTACCAGAAAGAGCTTCAAGTAAAATTTTCCCGCGCCTATGGACCCGGCCGCTACGACACGGCCTACGAACAGGAGGGCCGGGACTATCCCTACGGGTATGTGCGCTGGACCATGCAGCGCAACATGGGTGAAATCCTGCGGCTCGCCGCCTCAAGGCAATTGAACCTCGCCGCATTGACCACCCACCGCTTCCCCATTGCGGAAGCGGACACGGCGCTCAGGCCGCTCTTTGAAGCCCA
>JBIJDL010000730.1:0-2682 GCA_044344195.1 Candidatus Hydrogenedentales bacterium | reverse complement strand
CGTGATCTCGTGAAAGCGTCGGTGCTTGAAGAGCTTCTCCGCCGCGTCCAGAATGCGCTCGCGCTTGTCTGTTTTTTCCATCGTGGTCCCTTCCCCCAGAACTGACCGGTCAGTCTGAGTTCTGAGACAATAGCAGAGCGACGGTGGTTTCGAGAAATTGCTGGCTTCGAAGTTGCATTCGCCATAGTTGGATTTTGCTGTCACTCCATGCTCGTCACGGCGTCGAGAATGGGAACGAACAGGGACTATCGCACTATCAACCGGTCGCAGGGGTCCTGCTCAATGGGGCAAACACCAGCGGCATGTAGCTGCAGACTCGCACCGTGTTGAAATGATCAAAGGCATACCCGCTTTGGTTCTTGCCACGCCGCTGTCCCTGCATGGCGCACCCGCAAATCAGGTCGCGATGCACGTGGCGCGGGTGCTATGGTTATGACACGTACTTACCATCAGGCGGGAGATAAATAGCATGTTCATTCGATCACTGTTGCTCGTAGCACTGGCCGTTGCCGCGACACACGGCCACGCCGCATCCCTCTATGCGGGCGCATCCACCACCAGCATTACCCCCGACCGTCCCGTGGCCCTCGACGGCCAGTTGTCCACCCGCATCTCCCAGGGGGTCGAGAGCGAATTGACCGCCTCGGCCCTGGCGCTGGAATCGCGCGATGGCGAGACGGTCGCGGGTCAGGCGCTTCTGGTGGCCTGCGATATCGTCGCCATTCGCGAGGGTGTGCTCGAAGAAGTCCGCGCCGCGCTGGCGCCACGATTGCCCGGCTTCGATGTCCAGAAACTCATCCTGAGTGCCACCCACACCCACACGGCGCCTTCGCTCACGGAGGGCCACTACCTCATCGAGGTTGAGGGCGTCATGACGCCGACCGAGTACCGCGCATTTCTGGTGGAGCGCGTCGTAAATGTGGCCGAGACCGCGTGGAAGTCGCTGCAACCGGCGCGCGCGGGCTGGGGCCTGGGCCACGCCGTAGTGGGTTATAACCGGCGCATGCTCAACGCTGACGGCACCTCCGTCATGTATGGCCCCGTGCAGCGCGATGACTTTCGCGGCGTGGAAGGTCCGGAAGATCACGCGGTGGAAACCCTCTTCTTCTGGGACGCCAACGACAAGCTCATCGCCACGACGGTGAATCTCGCGTGTCCCTCTCAGGAAGTGGAAAGCGCCATGTACGTCAATGCGGATTTCTGGGCGCCTGTGCGCGACGGACTCCGGTCGAAGCACGGCGAGAATCTCGTGGTACTCGGCTGGGCGGCCGCCTGCGGTGATATCTCGCCCCACATCCGCTACCGGCAGGCCGCCGAGGATCGCATGCGCGAACTGCGCGGCCTGAGCCGGCTCGACGAAATTGCCCGTCGCGTCATTCTTGCGTGGGAGGAGTCCCTGGAGGGCGCGAAGAAAGACATCAGAATCGACCCGCCGCTGACCCACACCGTGCACGCTCTGGAGCTGCCCGAGCGCATGGTGACCAAAGAAGAATACGAAGGGGCGAAGCGAGAGCGCGACGAATCCGCGAAAGATCCCAAACTCAGCCGACGCACCGTGTGGCAGCAGCGCGTCCTCGATCGCTACGAGCGCCAGCAGGCCGAAGGTGCGAAGCCCTACCCCGTGGAGATGCACGCCCTTCGCCTGGGCGACATCGCCATCGCCACGAACCCCTTCGAACTATTCATGCAGTACGGCATCCAGATGAAAGCCCGAAGCAAGGCCGTTCAGACCTTCTTGATCCAGCTCGCGGGCCCCGGCACCTACGTCCCCACGCCCAACGCGGCCAAAGGCGGCGGCTACAGCGCCATCGTGCAAAGCAATGAAGTCGGCCCCGAAGGCGGCCAGATGCTCACCGACGAAACGGTGAATGCGGTGAATGCGCTGTGGGCGGAGTGATAGGAAAACATCGGGCGGCTAGAGTGGCCGGAACCCGCTTCAGATAGATTCCGAAAATATTCGCCCGATGATTGTTTTCTCGTGCGCAAACGTACCTGTATAAGTTCCTGTGCAAGCCTCTGGATGCGCTGATTTGAAATTATGCATGTGCTTTTGTGCTCTGCGCCCTATTGCGATCAGTTGTTGATTGTTGCCTAATGAAAATCCCGGCTCTTCGTATCCTCCGTGGTCAGTCTTGTCTCGGGTATCCACAGCTCTTCCGCAACCAGGTGGGTGACGCCGGACTGGACCTGTAGCTTGCCCGTGACGCCAATGAAGGACTGGGTTTTGACGAGGGTGCGGTGTTGCTTGTAGACCCGTTCCCAGACGACGAGGTTGACGAGGCCGGTTTCGTCTTCGAGGGTCATGAAGACGACGCCGGCTGCCGTGCCGGGGCGCTGGCGGCAGATGACGAGGCCGGCGTAGCGGGTGCGGGTGCCGTTTTTCATGGCGGCGACGCGGGCGGCGTCGGGGAGGCCCTGTTGCGCGAGGGCTTCGCGGTAGGGCGCGATGGGGTGGCCGTGGGTGCTGTGGCTGGTGTAGGCGTAGTCCCAGTGGATGACTTCGGCGTGCGTGAGGGGATCGAGGTGGGTCTCGGGCTCGGGCGTGGCCAGATCGAGGTCTGCGTGGAGATCGCGGTCGAGGCCGAGGGCGGCCCACAGGGCGCTGCGGCGGTCGTCGCGGAAGGCAGCGAGGGCTCCGGCTTCGGCGAGGCGCACGAGGCTGCCGTGGGGCAAGCGCGCGCG
>JBIJDL010000729.1:0-2683 GCA_044344195.1 Candidatus Hydrogenedentales bacterium | reverse complement strand
ATCGAGGGTATGAATTCCCAGGGCCTCCTGGGGCCGCCACGAGGGCGCAATCAGGGACTCGGTGCGGACAGCCCGGGCGGGACTCTCTTCGTCCACAATCTGGGGATCGGTGATGTGAACGAGACGAAGAAGATGAGTGTCCGTGGCGTCGGGCCGTGGCTCCAGATCTTGGCCCGCGGGCCGGGGACAACCGGCGAGGAGCAGACCAAATGTGAGGGCGATAGCCAGACTGCCCACGATACGAAATACGGGACCATTCCTATGGCCCCCATCCCGATATCCTCGATCGCGGTCGGCCAAGGTGCGGTCTGGAATGCATGGGAGCAATCGCGCCACGTTAGTCTATCCAGCCCTTGACCCGGTCCTTCGTCTTCCTGAAGATCTCTTTGGACTTGGACTCGCGCTTGCCCATATCCAGCGCATTGGAATTCTCTACAATAGGCGGCAGACCCGGACGCTCATACAGGTAGAGAACCTGATCGGCACGGAGGTCGTTGGGGTTGCTCATCCGATTCCAGCGCGCCAACTCCCCCACCGTCACGCCGAATCGGCGTGCGATTATATCCAGCGTGTCGCCGGCCTGGACCGTATAGGTCTTGGCGGGCGCGGGGGTTTCCGGCGCGGGTTCGGGCTCCGCTGCTTTGGCGACTTCGACGGGCTCAAGGCCAACTTCCTCGTCGATGGGACTGATGGCGCGCTCTTCCAGCGTCACGACATCGGTCGCTTCCATGGTGATGGGCAATTCCGCCGCTTCGAGAAGCACGCCTGTGCCCACCTGGGGTTCCGGCGTCGAATTGAGCTGGTAGGGGTCCTGAACCACGACCGACTCCAGCCCCGGAATAGTATCTTCCGCCACCGGAGCCTCATCCAGGACCGCTTCCGCCGTGGGAGGTGCTACTGGCGGGATGATGGGCGGCGTAATCGGCGGGGTAACCGGCGTCACGGGCACTGGGGAACCCTCCACCGCCATGGGGGTATCGACGATCGCCTCCGCTGGCCCCTGCGGTGTGGCCTCCGCCACGGGCTGTGCGGGTTCTGGTGTAGTGGGTGCGGGCGTAACCGGTGCAGATGCTTCTGGCGCGGGCGCAGCGGGTGCCGATGCAGGAGGCGCCGCAGGAGCGGGTGTGGGAAGAGGCTCGGGCTTGGTTGCGGGCTCGGTCTTCCGAGGCGTGGCCTTGACGGGCTTGGGCACTACGCGATCCGGCTCATGATCTTCGCCGGGCTCCACCGTTTCGGCTGTTTCGTTGTTTGGCACGGCGACCGGCGGGGACGACTGGGGCGACGGGGCCGAGGCGATGCCGTCGAGCATGTCCAGCGCCAACTGAATGGGCACGTCACGCAGGCCGACGAAGGCCACGGCGGCAATAGCCAAGCCCGCGAGTCCGGCGATGGCCCAACGCGTAAAGGAGGAATGCCAGGCGCTGGCCAGCATGGAGTCGTCCTCCTCACTCTCCTCGGTCACATCGCCCGAGGTGATAAGAAAGCGTATGGACTCAAGCTCGGCGGCAAACTCGGCGGCCGAGGCAAATCTCAAGTGGGAATGCTTTTCCAATGCCCGGTCTATGGCGTCCGTAAGGAGTGGATGGGGCACTCGCCCGCTGGGGCGGACGATGGGCCGGGGCTCCAGATTCAGGTGCCCGTTGAACACGTCCGTCAGCGATCCCGTGAAGGGCGTGTGCCCCGCCACGAGCTGATAGAGCATCACGCCCACGGCATAGAGGTCCGACGCGGGCACCACGGGACCATAGGTCACGGAGTCGATCTGCTCCGGCGCCATGTAGAGGGGCGTGCCGGGGCTGCGGCTTCCGGGGTGGGTCAAGGTGGTGACATCGGGATCCTGCTCCTCCTGGCGGGCCACGCCGAAGTCCATGATCTTCGCGACGTAACGCCCGGCACTGTCCTGGGTGAGGATGACGTTGGCCGGCTTGATGTCGCGGTGGATAATGCCGCGGGCGTGAACATGGACCAGACCGTGGAGGCACTGGATGGCGATGTCCACGGCGTCGCCGATGGGAAAGCTGCGCGATTCACGGCGGTACCCCGCCAGGACGTGATCGAGGGTGTCTCCGTCGACGTACTCCATGACCAGATGCAACTGATCGCCTTCGTCGTGGAGATCGAAGAGCGTTACGATGTGGGGATGGGCACCGATCCGCGCATGGAGCAGGCATTCGCGCTTGATGCGGCGGAGGATCTGCCCTGCGGCGGTGCGGTCGGCGCGGATCGATTTGATGGCCACGCGGCGGTGAAGCTTGGTGTCTTCGGCCAGATGCACCTCGCCCATGGAGCCTGAGCCCAGTTTTCGGATGATCCGATAGCGGTGGCCCGGCAACTTGAGTGCGGGTGGCGGTGTGGCGCCCCCGACAAAATCTGTATCGATGTGATCCGACACGTGGAAACCTTGCTGCGTGGGTCTTGCGGGCAATTCCGAGCCGCGATTGCGGAGCGAAATCGTTCGCAAGGCCTGTTTAAATTGTAGCATGGCGCGGGATCCCGGTCCAAGGGTGTCGGCTCCGCGATTTATACGAGATTGCTGGTGGGCACCCTGGCGCGCTGAACATAGCGCACCAACCCCAACAGCAATATGCCCATGGCCAGAAGGTGGTACCCCGAGAGTCCACCCACCAGACGGGGGGTATCCCTGAAACATTCATGCGCAAAGCGAAAAATACCGTAAAACATG
>JBIJDL010000439.1:0-5430 GCA_044344195.1 Candidatus Hydrogenedentales bacterium | reverse complement strand
CAGAGGCACGCGTGTCGAGTGATAGTACGGTTACTTTCGATAGGCTCTCTCAAATTCTTCTCTCTTATGAGTCTTCTCCGTGCCTCCGTGTGCTCCGTGGTCGATTCTTTTCTGTTGACCACGGAAGGTCACGGAATTTCACGGAAAAGAAGAATAAATAAACGCCATCACTTGTATTGACGTCACATCCGATTTCGCAAACCCGTAGCCTGACATCCAGAAAATAAAGCAGAAAATTCATTCAAAGAACCCAAGAAGTGCGAGAGTGAACCTATTGTCGTTCTATTTGAGTTCTTTGAGGTTAAATCCCATTTCACCTTGCCTCGAACCACGTCAAGTGGCCCCACTTATTCGTGTTCATTCGTGTCCATTCGTGGTTCGTTTCCGTCCCGCATCGCCATCGCCTCGGCAAGCAGTTGCGCGCCCGCGTGCTCCGGGTCAAAGAGCAGCACCAACTCCACCAGTTCCCGTGCGCCGTCGAAATCGTTCAGTTCGCACAGGACCCGCGCGTGGGTTACCTTGAGGTCAAGATTGCCAGGATAAAATTCCAGGTAGGCCGTCATCGTGGGCAGTGCATCATCCAGGCGATTCACCCGCTTGGCCACGTCCACAAAGGATTCCAGCAGAGCGCGGTTCGCGAAATTTGCGTCCAGGGCCCGTTGCATCCGCGGGAAGGCGGCTTCATGATTACCCGCCTGGTACTCGATCAGACCCAGGGCCCCGTCGGCACGATCAAAATCGGGCTGATGCGACAAGGCGTGTTCCAGCAGGGGGCGCGCCTCGGCGGCCTTGTTCATGGCCAGCAGCAGTATCCCGAACTCGCCCTCAAGCGTGGGGGAGAGGTTCGTCTCCAGCAGCTTGCGATAGGTCTCGGCGGCCTTCTCCAGATGACCCAACCGGGCCATGCCCTTCGCCACGATGCTGTAACGCTCCACATCGCTCACGCCCACCGCATCCAGCGCATGGGCCACCGCCGCTTCGTACTCACCCGATTCGAGGGCTTTGCGCGCAAATTCCAGCCGGTCGATCCCCGGCTTGCAGGCGATCCCGAGCCACTGGTAGGTCAGAAATTCGCCATAGGCCTCGTCGTCGACCGCCTCCATCGTGACCAGCCCGAGCGTGATGGACCCATCATCGTTCTTTGGAAGGAAGGAGGGCGGACGCTGGTTCAGCGGGATGATTTCCACGGCCTCCATGCCGCCGTTCTCGATCATGGTGCGCAGGCCGCTGCGCGTGAAGAAGCGCAGGTGAGTCGCGTCCATGATGCCCTGCTCGTAGTAGGTCCAAGCCCCGTTGGAAAGCATGTGGATGACTTCGTGGAATCGGATATTGGGCACGGAAATCACGATGACGCCCCGGGGCGCCAGGACGCGGCTCAGCTTCGCCATCACCGCCGCTGGATCGACCAGATGCTCCAGCACGTCGGCGCAGACGATACAATCGAAATAGTCATCGTCCCAGGGTAGCTCCATGGTCTCGATGTTGCCGTGGAGCACGCGATCCAGCACGGTGCGGGCGCGCTGGTAGGCTTCCTCGATGAACTCGATGCCGCAGACTTCCTCGACGTTGCGCTCTTCTTTGAGCACGCGGCCCAGGGCGCCCGCGCCGCAACCCACATCCAGCACGCGCTTCGCGGCCAGGGGGATAGCGGGTAAAAGTTCCCGTCGGGGATGTTCGTAGTAGGCTTCCGCCGTTTTCGGGTCGTGGTGCAGCAGCGGCTTTGGCCGCGAAGCGGCAATCTGGCGCGCTTCGGCCACGATCTTCTCAACCCGGACGTGATAACTGTGGTACTTCAGCGCCGTGGCCTGGCCCGTCGCGGCAATCTGCTCCCGGGCCGCGTCATCGGCGAGATACTTCCGTATCAGCGCCAGGGCCTCGTCCACTTCCCGGTAGATGACGAGTTCCTTGCCATCCGTGAACAAGTCCTCCAGCCCGATGGCGGGGTCGGTGATGAGCAGCGCGCCGGAGGCCAGGGCCTCGAAGACCCGCATGTTCACGTCCTCGTTGAGGCACATGTTCACCACGATCTTCGCGTTCGCATAGTGCTCCGCCATTTCGTGGGGCCAGGCGAAGCCGATGAAGTGATTCGGAAAGGCGTCGCGCACGGCTTCGATAAAGTGATGCCGCTTTTCGCCGCTGGCGCTGGTCAGACTGCCCACGAAGGCAACATCGAGGGTGCGCGGGCGTGGGGGCACATCGTGCAGCGACGGCGAACAGCCCAGAGGCAGCCACGCTACCCGGGAAATGCCCGCCGCGCGGAATTCGTCGATCTGGGCCTTCTGCGCCAGGAATACCAGATCAAAGTGGCGCGCGATTTCAATGCGGTGAGCCGTGGATATATGGGTGTCGATGAACCAGGCCACCTTGACCGCATCCAGATCGCGGTAGGCGGGGGAGAGCACCGGCTGGCCCGAATCCACCCAAACCAGAAGCTCCGGCGAGAACCCGACCGGTAGTGCCCGCATCAATTCCGGCAGCGTCGGATCGGGGGAGGTCTCCACATCGTGCCGGGCATAATCGGGTACGGGCGGGTCGAAGCCCCAGCCGAGCACCACGCTGTCCGGCACCTGGACGCCCGCCGTCACCACCGTGTTCGATTTCCGAAGTGCATCGCGCACATAGCGCCCCGTAGTGTGGGGGGTGGACGCAAAGGTCACCAGCGTCGAAAGGCCCTGTCGCGCGGAGGCGCTCCGACCGGCGCGCCGCGCGGTCGCGTTGCGGTCGGCGGCTTCGAAAATAGCCTCGCGCCAGCGATCGCGGAATGCCTCCAACGGAAAGGTCCGGGCGATGCACTCGCGGCCTTTCGCGCCGATTTCCCGCGCCAGGTCCCGGTCCGCCAGCAGGGCTTTGATACGCCCATGGAGTTCCGCGCTGTCGTAGGAGGTGTAGCCGTCCACGCCATTCGTGATGGGGGAGGTCGGGTTGGCCAGGGCCACCACCGGCATCCCACAGGCCATGGCCTCGAGCATGGCGAGGTTGTAACCGTCTTCATAGGCCTCGCGCGATACATGGAGGAGGCAGCGATTGCTCCGGTAAATATGGAGCAGATCTTCGAAGGAACTGCTCGGCTCGCTGCCGGGGATCAGGGGGTTCATTCCCACGACCCGGTTGGCCAGACCCCCGCAGCAGGCCTCCTGGAAGTCCACGTCGAACATGAGATCGCGTTGGCGCATGGTGTTGCCCACGCGGATCGCACAGGGTACCTCACCCGTGTAGCCGCCCCAGGCCTCCACGTCGAAGCCGGGCGAGATCACGCGCCCCGGAAGGCCATAATCCGCCTGCTTGGATTGTGAAATATAGATAAACTCGAAGCGCTCCGCCAGCGTGTCCACCACTTCGGCATAGGCGGTCTGGGCTTCCTCGCCGCCGGTGATGGTGGTCTTCAGGAAGGTGCGGCGATTGTGGCAGATAAGAAGCCGGGCGGCTTCGGCCCGGGCCACGTCCATGGCGTTGCTCTCGTTCTGCGCGATGACCACATCGTAGTAGCCCGATTCCAAGCGCTCGCGCCACGCCGCCTCGCGGATGAAGGTGAGGTTCGTGGGGGCCGGGCGGAACTGGGCGTGCCAGGCCCGGGCCAGGGGGCCGTGTTCATAAACCCCCACGTCGATCGCCAGGCCCGTCTCGGCCATGAGGCAGAGGTAGGGCTCATGAAAATTAAAGGTCAGGATGCGCGGCGTGGCCATTGCTACTCGGCGCTGGCGGGAATATGTGCCTGCAACAGGGAGACGATGGAAACTTCCAGCTCGGCGCGGGGCGCGAGCTCATATTCCAGCAGGTCGGCCAGCAGAATAATGTCCCCATCTTTGAGGGCCTGTTCGGCTTCCTGAAGGAACTGGTTCAATTCGGTGTGGACGGATTGCACCGTCTTACCGTCCACCTCCAGATCGCCCAGATCCAGCTCCAGCGCATTGGCCACGAGGGACTCACGTGACTTGATGTGGCCCCAGATTTCGGCCAGTTCCACAAAGGGATCGAAGCCTTCGTCGGGCTTCTCACCTTGAAACACCTCCGCGAGATTACGGCATACCTGGGGCAGTTCGGGGAGAAATTCCTGGAGGCCCGACAGGCACTCCTCCACCAGAGCGGAGGTGGACTCCGAGCCAACTTCGAGGCGCGTCACGTCGGCGATAGATTTGCCCTTCAGCCGCTGGGCGATGTTCTCCGGGGACACTTCCTCGCCGTCCACCTTGACGGACAGGACGGAACGGCGCTGACTCCGCAGATATTCCGTGACGGCACCCACCGCTCCGAATACATCCTCGGGCGTGCCTTGCAGGTTGTAGTTGCTGGCTCCGTCTACGATCACGTCCATGTGTCGAACCTTCCTAGCGGGGGATGAGGCTGGATATGCCGTCCAGAGGGGCGGCTGTCGCCGCTTGGGCGTTCTCGGCTTGAATGGCAAGATAAACTTCACGCCGGTGCACGGTCACGCTGCGCGGGGCCACGATACCGATCTTTACCTGATTGTCCTTAAGGTCGAGAACCTTCACCTCAATCTCGTTGCCGATCATGATGCTCTCGTTTTCCTTACGCGTCAGCACGAGCATGGCGAACCTCCTCCGGCCTGGCCGCCGCTTCCCGCGCTTTTGCGAGAAAGAACTGAATCGGGTAGTCGCTTTTTTCCAGAACGGTCTGCTTGCCCAGGCGCTGCCGGGGATTGACCAGTATGGGAGCCTTGAGGTTCGTGCGGACCTTGGAGACGTCGTCGGATACGACGAGGATGGTGTAGATTTCGAGTTCGGTCACGGCGGAAACCGCCAGTTCCGAGAGCTCATGCTGGCCCAGCTGGACCTTGTAGTCGGGCACCACATCCTTGGGATTCATCAGGAGAAAGGCGAGCTCGCCCGATTCCGTGGACTGGAGCCACGTCACGGCGCTATCCGCCGGTCCCGGCAAGAGCACGAAGCGGCGATACTCCTGAAATCCAATGATGGGCTGGGTAAACGTGACGACGGATCCGTCCGGCACGTCAATATCCCCAAACCGTGAAGTTCTCAACTGCATCTGTTCACTCCGCAATCCCTGCTTTGAGCACGGGCAACAGTATGCACCAAGGTGCGGCGGGGGCGCAAGCGGAAAGAGCGAAAAATGCAATAGCGCGTCAATGGTTAAGAGTCTTGCCAAAGACTTGAGTGATCAGTCCGATCAGATCGGTCGGATGCGCGGCCATCCACCTTTCAGGGGCAACCCCCGCAGCGGTTTCGCAGCCACTGGGCACCGTGGTAGGTGACCTGAGCCACGGCCCCCATCAGCCCGAGGCGTTCCACGATCCAGCCAAACTTTTCAAAGGGGGGATAGGCCGCGAGAATGGCCAACCAAGCCGCCTGATCCTCCCGAAGCTCGCCCTCGTGAAAAGTACGCAGCCGCGCCGGGGGCCCATGGCGCTCTTCCTCCGAAAAGTGCAGGGCGGCTTCCTCCGTAGCCGCGTAC
>JBIJDL010000542.1:0-4406 GCA_044344195.1 Candidatus Hydrogenedentales bacterium | reverse complement strand
AGCCTTCCCTCGGACCGCGTGCGGCCATATTCGGCCAGGCGACGGCAGAGACCGCAGTTGTCATCATAAAGCACCCGTAGGGGCGCCGCCAAGGGGACATCACTCACGGCTTGGGAGCGGCGTTGGCCTTGAAGGTGGCTACGGAAGGTGGATCGACCAAAGGCGGCTCCGCTTCCGAAAAGATCTCCTGCACACCGTTGGTGCAGAGCCAGACTTGCAACTTCTCGTTTACGGGATCGGCCAGGAAGGCCGCCATGTCAACACCGCCCTGGTGGGGCTTGTTGCCCGTGACGAAAAGCAGGCCGTTTTCCTCGGTCAGGGGGCCTTGTACGCGCATGTTTTCCACGAAAGCCTGATGCTTGTCGCCCAGCAGGGCGTGTAGACGCTGCGCCAGAGGCGGGTGGTTCCACAGCCCCGTGTCGCGCGGATACTGGCCCAGATGCAGGCGAAGTTGGGCCAGCGACGGCGCGTCCTTTTCTTCCGGTGCTTTCTTCGAAAAGCGCAGGGATTCCTCCGATCCGTAGCGCAGGATCAGGTCGCCATTCTCAAATCCATAGGACTTCGCGCCGCTCAGGGCCTGGGCGACGGTACTTTCCTGGGCAGCGAGCCCCTCGGGCGCAGGGCACAGGCGCTTTGTCATGGCGAGGCGGCCGAGAGTTATTTTCTCCCCAGACAGGGCATAGCTACCCGTGAAGCGGTTGCAGCCCGCAAGACCGGAAAACTGAAGGGAGCTGGCGTTCAGCAGCAGGTT
This sequence comes from Candidatus Hydrogenedentales bacterium, assembly GCA_044344195.1. Taxonomy (GTDB): domain Bacteria; phylum Hydrogenedentota; class Hydrogenedentia; order Hydrogenedentales; family JAEUWI01; genus JAEUWI01. The sequence continues at coordinate 3,655 of JBIJDL010000542.1, read as the reverse complement.
GGCCTCCGTGCCCGGGATCAGGGCCGTGGGGGCCGCGATCGGGCCATAGGAAAGGAGGTGCCAGGTAACGCCGGTCAGCGTGTCAACCGGCTGTTGGGCCGGTCGCGCAAGGGGGATGGGGATCGGCTCCGACGCACATCCCGCGACCAGAGGGGCCAGCGCCAGGATGCTTGTCCATGCCATTCTATGCTTAAACACGTCAAATCTCCAGGGAGCGACCGAAGCCGTTCAGGCAAAGAAAACGGGCAGCAGGCATCGCGCCAACACTGCCCGTAGAACTGATATTAACAATCCAACTCCAGACGTATATCGCCTGCGGCCCCCTCGAGGCAACTAATAGCTGATGTCGGTGGTCTTGATTTTTTTCACACCATCAAGCTCGAGCGTTTCCACGCCCTTCACTTCAACGGTGGGCACTTCCGGAATATCCCGCTTGGCACTGTCGTCCACCGCCGGCGCGTTGCGATCCAGATTGCGAGCACGCGCCTCCGGCTGGACGCCCGGCTCGATGTACATTTCGCGCTCGGCCGCAACGGCGTAGGGAACCAGACTACCGTCGTCCTTTTCCTGGGCATGATTCGGGGTGTTAATAGCGGGCAACAAGATGGCCGCCAAGACCACCGTGATGGCCAGTACCACCAGTAACTCCGCCAGGCTCAAACCCGGCTCTTTTGCTTGCTTCCACATGTTGCTTTCCTCGCTTCTGCCGCGAATGGGATGTTCAGCCGCGCCGTTCTGTTTGGGGCGGGTGCCCGATTCCTCCCCCCCAACGGTGAGGTCTTCAAGCACCAGCACACAACGCCTGCAGCTTTATAGACGCGTTTCGGCTTCCGTTATTCAATTAAATTTTGAAAACCCCGACCGAGCTGCGACACGCGGCTAAGTACCCCGAGTCGCACCTCAGCAAGTATACACTATCTATACATTTTACAACAGAAAAGTTTCATTTGGACGATCGGAATAATGGTTTTTATTAGTTTGTGGGCAGGAAATCCGCGATTTCGCACCAGAAATCTGGTCGAGGCCGTATTCCCGCAAAAAAATAGGTCGAGAACTCGCCATCCTGTCGGGGTATAGACCTACCGGTAGTACTGCATCCGCAGCGCCAGCGGCACCCAGACCAAAGGCGCGAAGGAGGCCAGGATACCCAGGGCCTGCGCCACCGCGACCAGCGCCACGAACAGATAGACTGGAAGGAACGAAAAAGGCTCCTCCAGCAGCACCACGTGGTACTAACGCGATCAGCAGGCCCAACCCCGCCGCCGCCAGCGTCTTGAACACCAGGTGGCTCAGCACGATGGGCATCGTGCGACAGGGCAGCGCAAACTGGCGGCGGGGAAAATAAAGATTCACCTCGCGCACGCGGTAATTTACAAACATCAACCCCACCGCCGTGAAGCCGACCACCCACGCGAACTTGTCCAGCTCGAAGGGGTCATTGCGAAACTCCCGCATGATCCAGTCGTGGTTCAGCCATACGCTCAACGTCATCAGCAACAGAAACGACGCCGCGCCGATAATCCACAGGCGGCTCTGATTCCAGTGTTCCCAGAATAGGCCCTGGTAGGTGTGCATGGGGGGACTCCTTGGTTGGGGCTACTGTTTCGGGTCAGGGGAAATGGGTCTTATAGGTCGTATAAGTCGCAAAGGTCACGCTGGTCCCATCATGCGAACAGGACTCATCGCAGGTTCTCCCATATTTCGCGTTCATTTTCGGCCGCAGGCTCTGGCGCGCGCCTGCCCTGCGCTCTCGCAAACTCGACGCCATGGGGGATCCACAAAATCGGAAGAAACAGGGGGGCCACCACGCCTAAACCCAAGAACAGATCTACAACATTATTCGGCGTGGAGGGCGGGCCGAACTGGCTGACTGCCGCTACCGCAGCTACGAGGCAAAATACCAGCAAGGCCCCGATGCGGAAGGCCGCCGTCTGGGGCATTCGATGAGTCGCGACGTTGTATCGAAGTAGCGTGAGAACGATTGCCCCGCCCATGATTTCACGTGCGGTCCACATTGCCGCCGAATCGGGGTTTGACGAGTTTACAACCCAGAGTCCGACCGTGCAGACGACGACGGGAAGCAATGTGAGTGCGACATTGCGCGGGGATCTGGTGCCTTCAACCACGTCGCGTCCGACAGCCATTCCAACCAGTACAACGATGGCAAGAAGTTGGATCTGGGGAGGAAAATGTGTTTCGCCCAGCATCAGAAATGTGCATCCGACTACAAGGAGCGGGGCTAAAGATAGGCCCGCCCAGATGACCCAGAGCAGCCAGAACGGATCCATGGGGGTTACACCACCGGGGCCATTAATGGAGACCAGCTCAAAAGCATACACCGGAAAACTGGTGGCGTAGAGAAAAGCGATGCAGACCGTGATAAGTCGGAGGTGATTTTGGGTCGCAGTCCAGACGGACACGGGGAGATGGTGGACCGCGCCGGTGCGTTCGAGGTAGCGAATATTCATGAGGTAGACAAAGCCTGCCGCACCGGCAATGTAAGGGGTCACGGTGTACGGCAAGTTCAGTCCGAACCGGACCACAAAGAGAAGCAGGAGGGAAAGTGCGATGATGAGCCATTCGGCCGTCTGCGTGGCAAGGGCGGCCAATCGCCTCGCAAAGAACCACTGGCACGCGGCCCAAGCCGTTTCAAAAGGTTTCAGTTCGCGGGGCGATTCCACGAAGATCTGCCGATTGGCCGCGATGGGCATGGGCGGCAAATCAGTTTCACGACGCCAAAGGCGGGGCCCGGCCCAATTCAATCCTGTACGGGCGAGCACCATGACCACCGGTATGGCCACGAGGCACGTCACGGGTAGCGCCTTGGGCATCGGAGCGCCATCATCGTGAGACAGCGACATAATCATATAGAGCACTAGAGCGAAAGCAATGATACCCCCGACCGCCACCGAGATCTTGGTCAACCTGCTGACAACGCTACTCAGGGCGCCTATTACCGGGCGCGCAGCCACCACCACCCAAAGTGCTGGTATGTAGAGCATGCCAGGTCCAGAGAGTAAGGATGCGGGAGCCGCGATCGAAGACCCTAAAAGAAAGCAGAGTGAGAGGAAAGTCGCCGACAAGGCGATGAAATACAGGTCAGCCCGCACAAGTTGAGTCCAGAATACTGGCAATTGGCCGTGCACCCCTTTCCACAGGCCAAGCAGCGATGCACGCTCGTTGTCGAAGCTGCGGTACGAGACTGTGATAAAGAGAAGGAAGTTAGAAAAGGCGTTCAAGGCGCTTGAGGAATGCTGTGCCGTTTCTGCAGCGATCAGGTCAAAGGTCAGAAAGTATCCCATGGTGCCCCATGCCAAGCCCAGACCGATCAGCATCACGACGCTTTGACGGGCAAGCAGCCAGAGGAGTGCCATATGGGGGCTGGGAAAGTAGGCGTTCATAGGATTCTCGCTTTTCGGTGTAGACTCGGCATGCGTCGAAAACTGTCGCTGTATCTCACGGCCAGTTCTCCATCCCGTCGTTCGCGGCGCTTTCCGACACCATCCAAAATTTGCTGTTGGCGGGCTGGGGGTACTGGGCAAATTCCACATGGCCGTCGAGAAACAACACATTGGCGCCGGGGATGTGGTTCAAGTTACCCGGCATGGGCCGGCCCTGATCCGTGCGCCAGGTGTCCCACATAATGGGCAGCGTG
>JBIJDL010000726.1:0-2695 GCA_044344195.1 Candidatus Hydrogenedentales bacterium | reverse complement strand
GACTGTGTTGCAGTTAGTTTATGAATCCGGGGCCACCCCAGGTTACCTTTTGAACTACTGGAACATGTCCTTAAGTTGGTGCCACTGGGGGGCGCCCCCGTACTTGCAAAAGTCGACCGAAACCGCCACTATGACGCCAGCCAAAAACCGCGCAGGAGCACACGCCATGGGTGACAAGGACAAGAAGAAAAAGGCCAAGGATAAAGCCGAAACGCAGGTCGCTCCCCTGGAGCCCCTCAAGGAAATTTCCGACAAGGACTATGAGAAAGCCCTGGGCCATCTGCAGATCGAGTTGGTTAAACTCCAGGAATGGATTAAGACCGAGGGACTCAAAGTGGTGGTCATCTTTGAGGGACGCGACGCCGCGGGCAAGGGCGGCGCCATCAAACGCATCACCGAATGTCTCAACCCCCGCGTGTGCCGGGTGGTGGCTCTGAGCACACCCACGGAGCGGGAAAAATCCCAGTGGTACTTCCAGCGCTACGTCCCTCACCTCCCCGCCGCCGGCGAGATGGTGCTCTTCGATCGAAGCTGGTACAACCGCGCGGGCGTAGAGCGCGTCATGGGCTTCTGCACCGACGCCGAGCTCCAGGAGTTCTACCGCTCCTGTCCCGAGTTCGAGCGCATGCTCGTCCGCGCCGGAATCATACTCATCAAGTACTGGTTCTCCGTGGACGACGCGATCCAGGAAGAACGTTTCAAAGCGCGCATGAAAGACCCCACCAAGCGATGGAAGCTCAGCCCCATGGACCTGGCCTCGCGCATGAAGTGGGTGGAGTATTCCCGGGCCAAAGACGACATGTTCAACTACACCGACATCAAGCAGGCCCCGTGGCATGTGGTCAACGCCGATGTGAAAATGCGCGCGCGATTGAACTGCATCGCTCATTTGCTGAGCATGGTGCCCTACGAGGACCTCACACCAGAGCCGATCAAGCTGGAACCCAGAGTCATCGACGACAGCTACGTCCGCCCGCCGATCAGCGAGCAGAATTTTGTGCCGGAAGTGTATTGAAGGATGAAGGTTGAAGGGTTGGGCGTTCAGGCGAGCTTTTCTATTTCATCCTTCAGCTTTCATCCTTCCTTCCAAAACCGCCACCGCCCGGTGTTTCGATGATCACGATGTCGCCCGGAACGACATCGAAAGTCGCGTGGCCCTCCAGCATGATCGGCCCTTCGTCGCTCAGCAGCCAGTTCTGTCCCGGCTGGCCTTTCTCGCCGCCCTGCACGCCGAAGGCCGCCGTGGTCCTCCGCTCCATCAGGCACGACACCGTAACCGCCTCGCGAAACTCCATCGCGCGGACGAGTCCGTCGCCACCGGGCCATTGGCCCGCGCCGCCTGAACCTTTGCGCAATGAGAACGCGTGGATGATCACCGGGTAGCGTCGCTCGAGTACTTCGAGATCGGTGATGCGCGTGTTGGTCATGTGGCTGTGGACACCCGAAGCACCGGGAAATCCTGGACCCGCGCCGGTGCCGCCGCCGATGGTTTCGTAGTAACCGAAGTGTGGATTGCCAAAGGTCAGATTGTTCATGGTGCCCTGGCTTCCCGCGAGCACGCCCAGTGCGCCGTAGAGCGCCTCGCAGATCCGCTGGGAGGTCTCCACGTTGCCGCCCACCACGGCGGCGGGCGGTTGGGGCGCGAGCATCGATCCCTCGGGAATGATCACCTCGATGGGATCGAGGCAGCCGCTGTTCAAGGGAATCGGCTTACCCACGAGCGTGCGGAAGACGTAGAGCACCGCCGACAGTACCACCGCGCTCGGCGCATTCAGGTTACCCTCCAATTGGGGGGCGGTCCCCGTGAAGTCCACCTTCGCCCGGCGGCCATCGATGGCGATCGCACACTGGATTGCGGCGCCGCTGTCGAGACGCTCGGTAAAGGTGTGCACGCCATCGGGCAGGGCCGCGATGCAGTCGCCCATGGTATCCGCGGCGTTCTTGCGCACGTGGTGCATATAGGCCTGGACCACGTCCGTGCCGTATTTCGCGCAGAGCCCTTCGAGCAGCTTCACACCCAGGACGTTGGCCGCAATCTGAGCGCGGAGATCGCTCAGGCGCTCGTCCAGATTGCGCGCGGGCCAGGGCCCGGCCGACAGCGCCTTCAGCACCTCCGCCTCGCGAAAGGCCTCTTCGGACACGAGCAGGAAATCGTGAAAGCTGATGCCCTCCTCGTCGATGCTCGTGGAAAAGGGCGGCATGGATCCCGGCGCGATCCCGCCAATGTCCGCGTGGTGGCCCCGGTTGGCCACGAAGAATATTCGCTCGCCCGACGGCGAATACACGGGCGTGATCACCGTCATGTCCGGCAGGTGGGATCCGCCGTGGAAAGGGTCGTTCGTTAGGTAGACATCGCCCGGCTTCATGGCATCGCCCCGGTCGCGCAGCACAGCCTTCACGCTCTCGCCCATGGCGCCCAGATGCACGGGAATATGGGGCGCATTGGCCACGAGCGCCCCATCGGGACCAAAGAGCGCGCAGGAAAAGTCGAGGCGCTCTTTGATGTTCGCCGAATGGCTCACCCGCTCGAGGCAGGTGCCCATCTGCTCGGCGATGGACATGAAAAGATTGTTGAACACCTCCAGCATCACGGGGTACGCCTCGGTCGAGATGCCTTCGGTGCGCGTCGCACTCGACGCCGCGAGGATCAGATTGCCAAACTCGTCCACCGTCGCCGACCAACCGGGATCGACGA
>JBIJDL010000725.1:0-2699 GCA_044344195.1 Candidatus Hydrogenedentales bacterium | reverse complement strand
TGTCTACGACAACTACCAGATTGAAACCTATCACCGAGTTTATGAGGCGGAGGTGCCGGCCGAAACGGTGAAGTTTTTTCCGGCGGAGTACTGGCCGGTGCTCCGCGTGGAGCAGGGTTGCCCGGTCAATTGCGTGTGGCCCGATCCCGCTCCACGGGCTTTTTCGGACGAGCCGTCGCGGGTCTATAGCGGCTTCACGGTGACCTTCATGCTGTTGCAGATTGCGGCGGTCATGGGCTGCGATCCCATCATTCTTATCGGCACGGACCACCGCTATGCGCTTTCGCGGCGAGGCTATTCGCGGATCCTGCGAAGTGCGTGGCGCGGTATGGCGCGGCACCTGCGTGGCGGGCGGTTCTATGAAACGGCACTCGCCGCGCAACGCGCCTGGACAAAGGGGGGCGCTTCGGGCGCGCCCTCACTCTGGACGACGGCGGACGCCACCCGCCCGACCCACTTCTCGTCGGGCTACACGGATGGTGGGAAAAATCGCTTCCTCCCCCCCGAGCCGGAAGAAGCGGAGTGTGATTTCGATTGCGCTCAACGTTGGGCCGAGGAAAGCGACAGGCAGATTCTCAACGCCACGCCGTGCACAGCGCTGGAGAGTTTCCCCAAAGTGGACTTCGGCAGCCTGTTCTGACCGGATTCCCGGTGTCCCTACTTTTGCATGGACTTTGTCTGGGAGCAGCGTTCCCACCAGGAGCCGATCCGTTCCGCGTATCCCAGATTCTCGAGGTAGGCCATATCGAGCTCGGCCTTCACGCCGTCGCCGGATTCATGTTCTTCGGAGAAAAAATTCGCGGCGTGCAGCGCGGTCAAGGCGGTGAAGGCCGTCTCTTCCGGGACGTGATAGCCGGATTCCTGGAGGCTGTAATCTTCGGCAGGGCACCCAGAGGGGTGGAGATGGAATGCGATGGCTTCCACCACGGGGTCGGGCAGTCCCCAGAGTTCCAGCAGATAACTGCCGACCTGGCTGTGGGTCGCGCCGAGGATTTCGAGCTCGGCGTCGTCCAGCGAGACCTGGTTTGAATCGGCATAGCGGATGGCGGCGGCGAACTCCTCAGTGAGTTGGGACGCGAGGATTAACTGGCCGATTTCGTGAAGCAGGCCGGCGGTGAATGCGCGGTCGATTATTTTTTTGTCGCCCGTTTCGCCGGTCGCGATTTGCCGCGCGCCTTCGCCCACGGCGAGGCTGTGGCTCCATAATGCGCCCAGATTGAAACTCGGGGGCAGCTTCAGCCCCTTCGGCAACTCGAAGACCTCAGCCATGAGCACGACGTTCTTGAGGTTTTCGAGGCCGAGCATGGAGCAGGCCTGCACCAGATTTGAGACCGGGTTGCGCACGCCCATATAGGCCGAATTCACGATCTGCAGCACTTTCACGCTCAGCGCGGGGTCCTGTTCGATGAGCTTGCCCACGCGCGCGACCGAGGTATCATCCAGGACCATTTCCTGGAGTATCTGGTTGTATACGACAGGCAGCGCGGGGAGTTTCCCCATGCGGTGGAGCAGGCCCTTGAGGGCGCCCGCGTTGAGCTGCTCGCGCAAGGCGAATGCGCGGGCGACCGAATGGTAGAGCTTCTGCGGGTCACAGGGCTTGCCAATAATCTGGTGGGCGACGTTGGACACCTTCAGGATCATCTGGGCGTCTGTGCTGCCGGACAAGACGAAGCGCACGGTGCTCGGAAACTCCTCCCGGACCTTCATGAGGAAGTCCACACCGCTCATGCCGTTCATGTTGAGATCGGAGACGACCACGTCAAAGTCGGGAAACTTGCGCATGGCATCGAGCGCATCTTCGCCCGACTGGGCAAAGCTCATGCTCCAATCCCGCGCCACCGTCCGGAGCATGCGCTTCAGCCCGTTCAGGACGTTGATTTCATCGTCAACGAATAGGACTCGTTTCATGGGGTTCCCCAGCGCTTTCCTGGTCGGCGAAATTTCGCCGGATGGCTTCGAAAGTTTCAACCACGAGTTCAAATGCATCAAAGACGTCGGGCGCGAAGTGGGTACCCTTGCCGGCCCGCATGGTTTCGAGGGTTTGCTCCATGGTGAACGCGGGCTTGTAGGCGCGCACCGAACGTAGGGCGTCGTAGACATCGGCGATGGCCACGATCTGTCCTGAAAGGGGAATTTCGTGGCCGGCTAAGCCGCGGGGGTAGCCCTGGCCGTCCCAACGCTCATGGTGCGACATGGCAATCTCGGCCGCGAGCAGACGCAGCTCGTCGCCGCCGTTCATGGTCGAAGTACCCGCGCCCGTGGCGAAGGCTTGGCCCACGTTGCCGACTTTGCCGTCCTGGGGGACTTCGAGCAGGATCGAGGCGCCGATTTCGCAGTGGCGCTGCATGAACTGGCGCTCGTCCGGGGTCAGCTTGCCCGGCTTGAAGAGAATGCCGTCTGGGACGCCGATCTTCCCGATATCGTGAAGCGGGCTGGTGATGAAGAGGGCCTGGCGAAACTGCAGGTCCAGGTTCATCGCCTCGGCGAGGGCACGGCTGCAGGCGGCGACGCGCATTACATGGTCGCCCGTGTCCTGATCGCGAAATTCCCCGGCCTTGGCGAGGCGCCAGATGATGTCCTGGCGGGAGTGTTCGAGCGCTGCGGTTCTCTCCCGCACTTTCTGCTCCAGGATGGCATTCTGTTCGCGGAGGCGGTCTTGATATTCCTTGATGCGGAGCGCACTCCGCACGCGTGCGGTC
>JBIJDL010000724.1:0-2701 GCA_044344195.1 Candidatus Hydrogenedentales bacterium | reverse complement strand
CGCCTATTACAGCATGTTGCATTTAGAGCTTGAATCCGGGGGGACCTGTCGTGAAAACCAATTGGGCCCGGAGTCATGTTGACCCGGAAGAAACAACGCGCGATCGAATCGCCCCGATCCCGGATCTGGAGCAGACGACCGACGAGTTCTTGATGAAGGCTATCGTCGCGGGAGACTCCGTCGCCTTTATCGTGCTTATCGAGCGCTACCAACAGGATCTCTTCCGCTTTTGCATGCATTTTCTGAGGGATCCGGAGCGTGCCCAGGACGCCTCACAGGAAGTTCTCTTGAGACTTTGCTGCAGCGCCCACACCTTTGACACGAGCTTATGCTTCAAGGCGTGGTTCCTCCGCATCGCGCGGAATGTATGCCTTACGGAAATTTACCGCAACCGGCGGGTCTCGGTTACGTCGCTGCGGGACACGCTGCAGAATCCTACGGAGTCCTGCGGTCTCGCTGCGGAATCGGCCTTTATCGATCCGGCTACACACCTTCTCCAGGATGAGCGTTTCCAAAAGCTGCTGGAGGCTCTCTACCGCCTGCCGACCCACAGCCGGGAGATTTTGGAGCTTCGCTACTTTCAACGATTGAGCGGCCGGGAAATCGCGGCCATCATCGGCGGTACCGAAGGGAGCGTGCGCACCCGAATCCATCGCGCCCTGAAAAGGCTTCGGCGTGAAATGGACGACTACATGCGGGACTCCTGAAATCGATGCCGCGGGACGGGGGGCGAAGTGACAAGCAACGCGTGATGCAGGGGCATTTGTGGGTCGGTTTGGTGAAATAGTTTCAAGTACAACCAAGAAGGAGATTGGCGTCATGACGGATCAACATGTGGAAACCGAACACGGGATTTGTACCCTGGGCGCGCGGCTCTGGCGTGCCGCGAAATGGTGGGCCCTTGCTCCCGCGCGAATAAGCGACGAGGCCCTCATGGCGGCGGCGGTTGGGGGCGATGAAGGGGCTTTCAGAACACTGGTCGATCGCTATGAATTGGACCTTTACCGGTACTGTCTCGATTATGTGCAGGACTCGGAGCAGGCGTGCGCGATGGTGCTGGAGGTGGTTGCGCTGACCCGGAGCAACGCGGACGCGTTTGAGGCGACCGGCGCGTTGTTCAGTTCCTGGATCTTCGGGACCGCGCAGGCCTGTTGCATTCGTGCGCTCCTCCGGGAACGAAGCCCGGAGCAGCGCGCCGATTTCAGCGATGTGATGGCCCGCCTTGCCGCACCGCCCTGGGCGATGCCACTGGCAGCGTGTCACTTCGAGTAACAATCGCACACCAATGGAAACGCGGGTTCCCTGGAGCACGAAGGCACCGGGGAACCCGCGAATTATTTCAGTGACGACTATCGCCGACCGCCGCCGCCGCCACGGCCACCACCACCTCCACGACCACCGCCGCCGCCACCAACGTTGCCACCGCCCAGGTTGCCGCCACCGCGGCCACCGCCACCCATGTTGGCTCCAGCCGAAGCGCCACCGCCCGCATTCGCGCCACGGTTGTTCAAGTTGGCGCTACCGCCGGCCTGAGTATTTCGGAAGTTGCCGAAGTCCTGGGTCCGTTGCGCACCCGCCTGTCGGGCCACCGAGTCCCGATTGAGCTGCTGGGTCATGGGCTGCTGAATCTGCCCGGTCTGAGCCATGCCCGCGCCGACCTGAGCCGGAGTCCGTCCCTGGGGTGTGCGATTTACTGCGGGGTTCTGTGCCGCGGCGGTGGTGGTCTTCTTTGTGCCTTTCGCTTTCAAGGTCGGTGTTTCACCAGCCTTGGGCTGGCCTCCACTCAGTTGCTCCCAGTCGCCATTGTTCCGCTTCTGATATACGTTGCCGTCCTGACCGGCGTAGATATTGCCGCCTTCGCCGCCCGCCACGAAGCTCGGTCCGTTGGGTCCGCCCCGGTGAATCGCGGCGGCGCCCTCGTCGGTCCGTATGACGCGCGTCGTGTTGCCTGTCGCGTTGTTGGTGTAGCGCTTGGTCGAAGCCCAGTCATCGCCACGCTGGACGTAGGTCGAGCCCCAGCTTCCGTAGACATTCGAGCCCTGGCGGGTTTGGGCATAGGTGTTGGTGCGGGGATTCCACGCTTGTGCGGCGCCCTTCGCGCCATAGGGGCCATAGGCCACGCCGCCGCGCGCATAGGTTCCGGTGCGGGGATTGTACACCGCTGCGGCACCGGCGCCGCCGTAAGGGCCGTAGACCCCCGCTGCATAGCCGTAGCGACCGGCCCAGGGGTTGTACCACGCGGCGCAGCCATAGGTCACGGGGCGCGGATGACGGGGTACAGCCCGCCGTGCCAGACATAGGGCGGATAGTAGTAGCCGGTGCCCCAAACGGCGCAGCCCCAAAAAGGACGCGAGCCCTCCAGGGGTGTAGAGGGCTCGCCGGGTCAACGGTACGCAGTGCGATGCGGTAACCGAAGATGATCTGTCAGGACTGCGTACGTGAATGAATTGGGGTAGGTCGCGAACTTAGTTGTCGTCGCCACCGTTGTCATCGACGCCCGTGTCGTCAGAGACGCTGGTGTCGCCACCGTTGTCATCGACACCCGTGTCGTCAGAGCCGCTGGTGTCGCCACCGTTGTCGTCGGAGCTATCGTCGCCGCTGTCGTCGCCGCTGGTGTCGCCACCGTTGTCATCGGAGCTATCGTCGCCGCTGTCGTCGACACCGTTGTCGTCGGAGCTATCGTCACCGCTGTCGTCGACAC
>JBIJDL010000723.1:0-2703 GCA_044344195.1 Candidatus Hydrogenedentales bacterium | reverse complement strand
CTACCCTCAATTTCCACAAAACCACGCTGCGAAAGTTTGTGCAATCGCAGCGTGGGGGTACGACGGGGTTTGGTGGAAGCTGGCATTGGCTGCTCCTTTCGGTTAACGGATAAATTATCCGGTTAACGTCTTGGTTGCAGCCGCACTGGCGGGTACCAGGTACAACGATAAGTCGTTGTGCAGCATCAGGTTGAAGAGGGTTAGAATGGGGCTGGAACGGGGAATCGAACCCCGGACCTCTTCATTACGAGTGAAGCGCTCTACCGACTGAGCTATTCCAGCATAAGAGAGGCAAAAAAATGGTGCCAGGAGGCAGAGTCGAACTGCCGACACGCGGATTTTCAGTCCGCTGCTCTACCAACTGAGCTATCCCGGCACCGGGAAGCAATAGTCTACAAAATATCCGGAGGCCGAGTCAAGAAAGCGACCGAATTTAACGCGATGACGGCGATGGAGAGACGGACTCGCGCCCCTCACTTTTGCGAGCACGCGCCACGACGCGTACCCCAGCGCGCCAATCGTTGCCACCTGGACCTTTCCGCGCGAGCCTGTCCCCGTGGATGCGTGGGTTACCTTGGAGCCGTTTCGTAAGGCTCATTTGGACTTCCACGGGACGCTTCGTGACGGAAAATCTTACTGGCGTGTTTCGCAGCATCGTTGTATAGTGGCGCTATGGACACCGACAACGACATCACTCAAACAGATTCCGCTTGGCCCAACAGAACGAAGACAAAGTTGCTGTGGCTGTTTCGTATGTTGGATCGCAGGATCACCCGGCAGGAGCTGGTGGCGGCCGGAAAGTTCCCTCTCAGGCGATTCCTGATCTACTCAGCCCTGCTTTGCGTCGCGCTCAATGGCTGCGTGTTCTTGTATTTTCTTCCGCAAGTGCCCGCGCAAGTCCGTGCGCTGTTGACCTTGGCGATATTGCTGGCAATTCTGCTGGCTCACGCAGCAATTTTTGTAGGATTTCCGAGTAGCATTGTGATTGCACTTTTGTCCGGACTTCGTGGACTCGGCCTTCGCCTGGCACTGTTATGTATGCTTTATCTGTTCACCCTTTACGTAGCGCTGTCGGCCGGCCCGCCGACGAGCATGGCGGCCTTCCGCGCCTTGGCGGATCGTAGTATGCCGTTAGTGGATGCAGTTCACGCCTATGAAAAAGCCGAAGGCCGACCGCCCAATTCGTTGGAGGAATTGGTCCCCAAATATCTGGATTCCGTACCGTCCACCGGGCTGGCGGGCTATCCCCACTACAAGATATACAAGGGCGAAGATTCGCCTCTTTGGCAAGACAACCCCTGGGTGCTGTGTGTGCCCGCAGGCCGTATGATGAATGGGGACCTCTTCTTGTATTTCCCGAAACAGAACTACCCGCCGGATGAGAGCAGCGCATTCGAGCGCATGGGCGCTTGGGCCTATTGGCATGAGTAACAACCCGGGACTACATTTGGAGATTGACGCCTTCGCCAGCTCGAAGCCCTATTTTCAAACCAACGAGAAGTGGAACCACAAAGAACTCACAGCGCGCAAAGGCGGACCTATAATCGTTCACTTTGCGCTCTTTGAGGTTAAACCTCTGCTGCCTTCTTTTTCCCTGCCCATGACACCGATACTTATGGCATTGCCAGGAACCGAAGCCATTCCCCACAGGAGTCCCCATGGAACGCAGAACCTTCATCCAGTCCCTCGCAGCGGGCAGCTTTCTCCCCGCCGCGTCGGCCAGCGCCCAATCGGCCGTGACCGCGCCCATCCCCATTTCCGCAACGGAATCCGCGGTCTACACCTCGCCCGATCCCGAGCGCGTCTGGGCTTACAGCCCCGGCCTGGCGATGCTGCCGTCCGGGCGGCTGGTGGCTACGATGGATCAGGGGGGCGATGGCGTTAAGGAACTGCCCGGTATTAAGACCGACGCCGATGGACGCCTTTGGGACGGCAAAATCTACACGAGCGATGACCGGGGCAAGACCTGGCAGCACCGGAGCGACATGCCGCTGATTCACGCGCGGCCTTTTGCGGCGGGCGATGCGGTCTATGTCATCGGCCACAAGCGCGACCTGGGCATCATGCGCTCCACGGATGGCGGGGAGACCTGGGAGGAGCCCGTGTGGTTTTCCCAGGGCGAAAAGTGGCACCAGGCCCCGTCGAATGTGCACTACACGCGCGACCGGGTCTACCTGGTGATGGAGAAGGTGCTGGAACCGAATCTGCCCACGTGGGACGTTCACGTGATGGCTCCGGTGCTCATGTCCGCCGATGTGAGAGACGATCTGTCGAAGCGCGAGTCCTGGACCTTCTCGAATGAACTGACCTTCAACGAGGCCATCGCGCAGCACGGCGCGCCCAATCTCATCGGCGTGCCCTTTTTCAACGTGGGCAGCGTGGAAGCACCGGGCTCGAAGATCAAGCGGCCCATGTCGCCCATCGGCTGGCTGGAGACCAACGTGGTGCAGTTTGTGGACCCGGACCATATCTGGTGCGATCCCACGGGCCGAACCTTTCACCTGTGGGCGCGGGCCCACACGGGCGGCTCGGGCTATGCCTGCATCGCAAAAGTGGTGGAAGGCGAACAGGGCGCACTGACGGTGGCGCTGGAGCAGGCCCCCTCGGGCGCGACCATGCTCTATGTGCCCTGCCCCGGCGGCCAGATGAAGTTTCATATTCTCTACGACGAGAACACGAAGCTCTATTGGCTCCTCTCGACCC
>JBIJDL010000216.1:0-9895 GCA_044344195.1 Candidatus Hydrogenedentales bacterium | reverse complement strand
TGGCATCAATTTTGAACCACAAAGGACACAAAGAGCACAAAAACTCCGACTTTGAGTTCTGTGCCCATTGTGGTTTGCATTCTATCTGTTGATTTCCTATTCGTGCGGATTCGTGTCCATTCGTGGTTGGGCGCGTTCCGACTTTTTCACCCGCCCTACAACTGCTTCGCGTTTCGCGCTTGCAGCGCCTGGACCGCCTTCTTCACGTCTTCCGTCTGATCCTTGGGCACCACGAGCACGGCGTCTTTCGTCACCACGACAACCAAATCCGTCACGCCGATGACCGCCACGGCGCGGGCGTCAGCACCTTCATCGTTGTAGACGATGCAGCCTTCGCTGTCGATGAGCACCGGGTCGCCCTGGGTTACATTGCCCTGTTCGTCCGCTTCACGGGAGCGCTCCAGGGCGGACCACGTACCGATATCGTCCCAGGCAAAGGTGGCGTTCACCATGGCCACTTTATTGGCTTTTTCCATGAGCGCATAGTCGATGGAAATACTCGTGAGACCCTCAAATACTTTGACAACCTTTTTATTGTCGCCGTCGACTTTGGCCTCCGCCATGCTGCGAATGGCCTGTC
The DNA here is from genome assembly GCA_044344195.1 of Candidatus Hydrogenedentales bacterium. Taxonomy (GTDB): domain Bacteria; phylum Hydrogenedentota; class Hydrogenedentia; order Hydrogenedentales; family JAEUWI01; genus JAEUWI01. Next base: position 9,315 of record JBIJDL010000216.1, on the reverse strand, counting down.
CATAGGCCGGATCCGCCGCGTCGAATTCCTTAACAAAGGTCGCGATGTTCCAGAAAAACATGCCGCTGTTCCAGAAGTAGTCGCCGCTGGCGACGTAGGACTTCGCCACGTCCAGCGGGGGCTTCTCGCGAAAGGCCTGCACGGTGAAGGCCTGGGGAACGGAGCCGAGGTCCTGAGGCGTCTCATCGAGGATGGCCTGTATATAGCCGAAGCCCGTTGAGGGCCGGGTAGGCGGAATGCCGATGGTGCCCAGTACAGGTTCGGACTCGACAACGCTCAGGATTTTCGCTACGGTTTCGGCAAAGGCGTTGTTGTCGCCAATTCGATGATCCGCCGTGACCACGGCCATGCTCAGGTTGCTGCCATCACCGCCATAGCGCGCCAGCATGTGGGCAGCCGCGTAGGCCAGACAACCCGCCGTGTTGCGCCGACAGGGCTCGGCAATGACGTTTTCTTCGGGGATGCCGAGTTTTGCGGCGCGAATGGGCGGAACCAGCTCCTCGCTCGTCTGCACGTAGATATGCTCGGCCGCAATAAGGGGCCGGAGGCGATTTACCGACTCATGGAGCATGGTATCGGTCGGGCTGGTCAGCCGGAGCAACTGCTTAGGATGAAGCCGCCGGGAAACCGGCCAGAATCGTTCGCCCGAACCGCCCGCCATGATTACCGCTATTCTTTTTTGTGTATCGGTGGAATTCACCCGAATCTCCTTGTAAAAAAACTGGCCTGGTGCCGTACGTACTGCAACCCCGACAGGGCGTATCATAGCGGTTTTCGTCCTTCGATGTGAACTCCAGACGAAGAACGCGTTGTAGTCGCGGCGCATTCGATGATAGGATCAGAGCACCCTTCCAACCCCTCAACAGGCGTGGCCTGTATTCTGGAATCCCAACATGACCCGTGACACGAAGATCCTTCTGGGACTGCTCGCCCTGGCCGCTGTGGTATTCAGCCTCAACGCCGGTGGCTACGACCTATGGCCGCCCGATGAGCCCCGCTATGCCGAAGTGGCCCGTGAAATGGGGGAGACGGGCTATCTCGTTCCCCGCGTCAACGGCGAGGTGTACACCGAGAAGCCGCCACTCCTGTTCTGGTCCATGGCGGCCTTCGGCGCGCTCCTGGGCGAGACGAACGAGTGGGCCGCCCGGCTGCCGTCGATACTCTCCGGAATCTACGTTGTGGGGATCCTTTTCCTGCTTGCCCGGCGGATGTTCAACGCGGAAGTGGCCTTCTGGGCCGCCATCATCCTCATATCGTGCTTCCGATTCTGGTACCAGGCGCGCCGGGGCCAGATTGACGTGCTTCTGACCGCCTCCATGATCACCGCCCTCTACGCCTTCTGGCGATGGGACGACGAACGAAAGAGCGTCTGGCTGGCGCTGGCCTACACGGCGATTGGCGCGGGCATGCTCGCCAAGGGGCCGCCCGCCCTCGTGTTTCCACTGCTCTTCCTCTTCGGGTTTTATTGGAAGAATCCCCAGCCCCGTAAGCAGACCCACTGGGTCCTGGGGTCGCTATTTGCCATTGCTCTCACCCTGCTTTGGTATATTCCTGCCCGCATCTATGGAGCCGATACCGCAGCCGAAGCCGTGCAATCGGGCATGGGGGAGAATCTGTTCCGCAATACCCTCGGACGCTTCCTGCTGGGCGTGAGCAAGGCCCAGCCCCCCTGGTATTACCTCGAAACGCTGCCCGTCGATATGATTCCATGGACTTTCATTGCACCCCCCGTGCTCTACTGGGGCTGGAAGAACCGTAAATCTTCCAAAGCCATGTGGGCCATCCATTCCTGGCTCGTGCCGGCGTTAATCTTCTTTTCCATTTCCATTGGCAAGCGCGAGCTTTACCTGCTGCCCTTGTTGCCGGTTTTCGCTATCCTCTTTGGCGCTGCAGTGGTGCATCTGCGTAGTGCCGGTAACTTGAAGTGGATGCTGCGCGGCGGAATCGCATGGTCCATCCTGCTCGCGCTTTTCATTCTGGCGCCCGTGGCCCTCGCCTTCAGTCCCTATGGGGCGCAAGAGCCCTGGCGGGTCTACGCCCTCGCGGCGTCGGGCGCTCTGGCCGGGGTGATTGGTCTTCTGTTTCTGCTCAAGCGGGGAGGCTCTTTGACGCCGCCCGTCATGGCCGTGCAGACCCTCCTCCTGTATTCTGTGGCCGTCTTCACGGCCTACCCGGAGATCAATCACTTCAAGTCCGCTCGCCCGATCTGCGAGCCCGTGCGCACCCTTGCCGAGGCCGGGGTGGACTTCAAGCTCTATTCCGTGGGCTTCTCCCGCGAGGAATACGTCTACTACGCCCGGCGCTTCCACACCCCCGTACTGACCGGGCTCGTGGGCGAGGTCACGCCCGATACGATCATGGAGCAGGCCAAACTTCAAAAAGACGCCAAGAAAACTATTGCCAGGGCGGTGGACGAAGTTCCTGTTGCGAACCTTCAGCACGTGACACCCGAAGAGCGGAAGGCGCTGTTTGACGCCATAGAACGCGCCGTGGCGGGACACGAGGATGAGGCCGCGATTAGGGCCTTTGAGGCCGATCTCCAGAAGGCCATCGCGGACTTCTTTGCCCTGCTTAAAGAACCAGCGCCCGCCTTCGCCTTTATACAGGAGGAAGACTGGCGCTGGCTGTTACCGCTCTATCCGGGCGAGATTCCCGCCACGATTCTGGTGGACCGGCCCGTGGGGAGTCGCCACGTGCTGTTGCTGGCCAACGATGCGGCTGCTGCGCTCGTCACCCCATCCACGTGAGGATGTGTTCGATTACAAAGGGGCCCGTCAAAATGACGACCACACTGGCGACGACGCCAATGATGCCGCCGGAGATCATCATGTCCCGGTTGCGGACTTCCCCGGTGCCATAGGCGATGGCATTCGGCGGCGTCGAGATGGGCAGACTCATGGCGAAGCTCGTCATGATGGCACACATGGCCGCCAGGACTTGAAGCTGGACGGTGGAACTTCCCATACCCGTGGCCATGGCCAGGCCGATGGGAACGAGGATCAGCGCGGCCACGCTGTTGCTGATGACCGTGCTCAAGGCAATGGCAATCAAGCCGATCAGGGCTGCGAGCATGAAGAAGGTCATGCCATGAGAGGGGAGGATCGAGATGATCCACTTGTCCAGCCCGGTACTGGTGATGCCGTCACCCAGGGCTACACCGCCCGCGATCAGCACGAGGATGTTCCACTCGAGGCGGTTGAAATCTTTTTCCGAAATAACCCTGGTCATGGTCAATACCGCTGCGGGGAGCACGGCCACCACTTCGGTAGGTATACCGTGCCAGGACCCGGTCACCCACAGGACTACCGTGACGGCAAAGGTCAAGTAGACCGTCATCGCTTCGGGCGTGGCCTTGAAGTTGCTCTCGACTTGAACCTCGAAGCGGTCGGTACGCGGTTTGAAGAGTACCACGAGCAGGGCCCATACCAGCACCAGCGAAATCAACATCAAGGGAACCGCAAAGGCCATCCAGCTAACAAAGGAAATGTGCAGGCCCGCAGTTTGCAACTGAGCGAGGGCAATCGCATTGGGCGGTGTGCCGATCGGCGTACCGATACCGCCGATATTGGCGGCAAAGGGCACCGCCAGAACCAGGGCCTTGCGAAAGTTGTCCCGCTCGTGAAGGCGGTCTACAAAGGGCTGCACCATGATGATCATCATGGCGGTCGTCGCCGTGTTGCTCATCCACATGCTGAATAGCGCGGTGATGAGCATGATGCCGGCGAGCACCGCCAGGGGTCGAGAACCGAAAAAGCGGAGCATGAGTGCCGCCATCTGCACGTCGATACGATGCTTCTGTACCGACTTCGCCATGATGAAGCCACCCAGAAACAGAAAGATTACAGGGTTGCTCAGGCTGTTGAACACAACCTGATACTTCATGTGCGCACCCACATCCGTCGGCAGGGCCACCCACCAGGACTGGAGGGCAATCACCGCGAGGCTCGTGGCGAAGAGGGGAATGGCCTCCGTGATCCAGAGCACCACGGCGAGGGTAAAGATGGTCGCCATGCGCCGCGCCCCTTCCTCCATGGCCGCCGGCATAATGAAATATACTGCGGCAGCCACAAAGAGGGCGAAGAACGCCAGTCCGGTATTCTTCATGACACTACGAGGTATGTTCTCTTTTGGGGGTAACTTATGGTCTACATTCACATTGCTCGGCATGGCGAGACAACTCCTTCTCGTGTCTGACTACTTCGAATTTCCGCCCCTTGCGAGTTCAGACGTACCCCACGGACGGTGCTCAACCGCCTTAGCGTAAGCATATTCCGTGCCGCTGTCCATGCTCCGCGCACTTGGGGGGAATCCCACTGTAATCTAGTCGGATCGCCTATTTTGGCGCGCCCTGCCGGGGCACAATTGCTCAACTTGACCATATATGTCCAATCGTTTTATTCTTATTCTTGCGGAGAGTTTAATGTACCTTGCTAACATGTTCATTTTGAGCATGTTTGAGCGAACTACGCGTAGCGCCGCGCATGGCACGAAACATGCTTTGTTCCTACCAGACAGAATGATGATCAACCAGGCCCGCTGCGCACTTTGCGGCGACGATGATGGTTCGCCGACGACCGGTGCCCAATATTCCAGAGGTTCAATCGAATGGTACATGACCCATTGGCCGACAACACCGACAGCCAAGTCAATAACTGGGACGACGACGCCTGGTTTCGAGGTCTGGTTGAAAGCGCGGTAGACGGCATCCTGACCATTAATGATAAAGGCATCATTCAGCACGTCAACGCCGCGGCGCTCCGCATGGTCGGATTCACGCGCGAAGAGCTGGTGGGTAACAATATCAATATGATCATGCCGGCCACGTATGCGCGCCACCATGACGCTTATCTGGCCCGCTATCTCGAAACGGGAGAACAGCGCATTATCGGGATTGGTCGTGAGGTGGTGGCGCAACGCAAAGACCGTAGCACCCTGCCGGTGTACCTCACGATCAGTGAAGTGGCTTTCGGGAGCGAACGCTATTTCTCCGGTTTGCTCCGGGATATCTCCGTGGAATACGAGGCCCGCCGCGAACAGGAGCGGCTCCTGGGAGAGCTGAAGGAGCGCAACAAAAAGATTACCTGCCTGTACAGCGTGGGCGAGGTCATTCGCGGTCAGGCCGTGGAAACTGATATCTTCCGTGCCGTAGCCCAGCTTATTCGCCCGGCCTGCTCCCACCCGGAGCGTACCCGCACCCGTATTGTTTTTGACAGCCACGTTTATGAAGAGCTGGTCGTCTCCACCACGCCCTGGACTTTCAGCGCACCCATCATTGTGGGCGGGCGATCCCGGGGCAAGCTGGAACTCGTCTATCGCGAGTCCATCGACGCGTCCATTCCCGGCATTATGACCCAGGAAGATTGCACCCTCGTCGAGGCCATCGCCCGCACCCTGGGCGAGGCCGTGGAACGCCGGGAAGCGGAGGCCAAAGTGATCCAGGCGTCCAAGCTCGCATCGATTGGCGAGCTTGCGGCGGGTGTGGGCCATGAGATCAACAACCCGATCAACGGTGTGATCAACTGCGCGGATATCCTGCTCGAAAACATGCCCGACGATTCGCCGGACCGCCAGTTTGCCGAATTGATCCGGTCCGAGGCTGATCGGGTTGCCACCATCGTGAAGAAACTGCTCACGTTCTCACGCCAGCAGCAGGAGCAGTATTCCCAGGCGAGTATGGCGGAGGTGCTGGACTCGGTTCTGTCCCTGAGTGGCAAAAAGATAGAGAAGTCGCTGATCGAGTTACGTCTGAAAGTTCCCGAGTCCCTCCCGCGCATCCGATGCCGGGGCGAACAGTTGCAGCAGGTGCTCATGAACCTGATCATCAATGCGATCCACGCACTGGACGAACGTTATCCCGGGGGCTCACCCAACAAAATCATGGCCATCGCGATTGACCAGGCCCAGATCCGGGGCCGGGCCTATCTGGAAGTAAAAGTGGAGGACCACGGGGTGGGCATGACCGAGGCCACCCAGGTTCGCCTCTTCGACCCTTTTTTCACCACCAAGGGCCGTGACAAGGGGACTGGATTGGGGCTCTCCGTGTCCGATGGCATCGTCAAGGACCACGGTGGATTTTTCGAGGTCGAGAGCGTGCCGGGCGAATTTGCGCGATTCAAAGTGTACCTTCCCGTAGACGGTCCGTCATCGGGGGGCCATGTCAACCGTGGATTGCTGGAGTAACGGCAGATGAACAGTGTACTGATTGTCGAAGACGAAGACGTGCTCCGCCTCACCTTTGCACGGTTTCTGGAAGCGGAGCGCTACCACGTGGAGACGGCCTCTTCCTTTGAAAGCGCCCGCGAACTGCTCGATCGGCGCAACTTCGATGTCGTGGTAACGGACATCATTCTGGGAGGCGATACGGGCGTCGATCTCCTCCGTCTCGTGCGGCAGGCCACTTCCCGCACGGAAGTGATCATGATCACCGGAGAACCGAGTGTGGAAACCGCCGCAGAGGCGGTGCGCCTCGGCGCTTTCGACTACCTGGCGAAGCCCGTCACCGGCGAAGCCTTGAAGCGAGTCGTCCGCCTCGCTTTCGAACACAACCGGCTGGTCGCGGAGCGCGATGAATATGCCGCACGTACCGATGCCTATCGTCGGGAACTCGAAGCGATTTTTCATGCCGTACGCGAAGGAATTGTCACCGTGGACGATCAGGGCATCATCCGCCAGGTAAACGCCGCCGCGGCCCATATGCTGGGCGACGACTTAAGTGAATTGACCGGTCGGCTGGCCCGCGATGTCTTTACGGGGAGTCTTGATCGAGCCGCAGAGGCCCTCCGGAAAACCCTGGCAACCCGGGGGGAGGTTAGCGAGTTCCGCGTAGAGGCGACCCTGGCGCGGAGCGGCGAGAAGGTTCTGGTGATGTCCACCACACCGCTGGGCAATGGCGGAGTCTCGCCGGGTGGCGCGGTACTGGTCCTCCGCGACCTTACCCACATCACCCGCCTGGAAAAGCAACTTGCCTCGTCCCACCAGTACCAGGATATGATTGGCAAATCGGCCCCCATGACAGAAGTGTTCAATCTGATCGAGAACGTCGCCGAAACGGACTCCACCGTGCTCATCTATGGCGAGAGCGGCACGGGCAAGGAATTGGTCGCCGCCGCCCTGCACTACAAGAGCCACCGCGCCAATGGCCCTTTCGTGAAAGTGAACTGCGCCGCCCTTGCGGAAGATATTCTGGAAAGTGAACTCTTCGGCCACGTGAAGGGCGCCTTCACGGGCGCAATCAAAGACCGCGTTGGACGCTTTGAAGCGGCAAACGGCGGCACGATTCTCCTTGATGAAGTGGGGGACATATCACCCCGACTCCAACTCCGCCTGCTGCGTGTACTTCAGGAGCGCGAATTCGAGCGAGTGGGAGACACGCGCCCCATCAAAGTGGACGTTCGCATCATCGCCTCGACGAACAAGAATCTTGCCCAGCGAATCGTCGAGGGGGTTTTTCGGGAAGATCTCTACTATCGTCTTAATGTGGTCCGCATCGAACTGCCGCCACTGCGGGATCGTCGCGTGGATATCCCCCTGCTCATCGACCACCTCTGTAAGAAGTTCAATCAGACTTTCCGGAAAGAGATCGCGGGTCTGTCCTCCGAGGCCATGGAACTCATGCTGCGCCACACCTGGTCGGGAAACATCCGCGAGTTGGAGAACTGCCTGGAGCGCGCTTTCATTGTCTGCCATGATAGCGTGATCCGGCCCGAGCATCTCCCCAGGGAAGTCGGGCAAGGTCCGAACCATATTCCGGGGATGGCGTCCGCCTTGCCGGATGTCCCCGGTGCCCGGGAGCTGGATCGAAGTCAGGTGCTTGACGCCCTGGTGAAGACGGACTGGAACGTCGCCAAGAGCGCGCGCCTGCTCGGTATCGCCCGCAACACCCTCTATCAGCGCATCCGGATATACAAGCTGGATCGCCCTGAATGAAGAGGCGTCCTTTGCGGCCTGTGCGATCCCTGTGATAGGGTTCGGGAGAGCAGTTTTTGCCCCGACCCCATCCATCCACGGGAGAGCACCGTCATGTTTCGTTTCCCCTTGTTCCATCTCGTCCTGGCCTGCGCCCTTTTGCCCGCGTCTACGCTTGGCGCGGAACCATCGGCGGCGGACAAGCCGAATCCCCGGCAGGAGAGCGCCGTCGGCATACGTCACTCCCTGCTGATTACCGGTTCCACCGGGACTTACCTCTATGACGAGGACTCGAAACTCGTATGGGAAACACCCGGCGCGTCCCACGACGGTTACGTCATGGAGAACGGAAACATCCTGGTTTCGGTGGACAATGAAGCCCGTGAATTCAAACAGGGGACCCAGGAAATCGTCTGGTCCTACAGACTGGATCCGGTCAATGCCGAGCTGGGTACCGTCGTGCGCCTGGAGGACGACCAAACCATGATCGTGGAACGTGGCAAGCGTCCGCGGATACTGGAAGTGAGTCAGGAGGGCCAAGTCACCCGCGAGGTACCCCTGCAGCCGGAAACCGACGATATCCACATGCAGACGCGCATGGCCCGCAAACTGCCCAATGGCAATTATCTGGTGCCCCATCTCCACGCCTTCAAGGTCAAGGAATATACACCGGCGGGCGAAGTGGTCCGCACCATTCCCACGGACCTGCCAACCTTTGGGGGGCGGGAAGAGCACAGTTGGCCCTTTACCGCCATTCTACTTCCCGATGGCAATATCCACGTCAATCTGACCCATGGAAATCGTGTGGCCGAGTTCGCGCCGGACAACAGCGTTGCGTGGTCCCTTGACAACAGCGAAGTCGGCGGTAGGCTCAGCGATCCCTGTGGCGCCCAGCGTCTTCCGGGGGGAAACGCGGTCATCTGCAGCTACGCGCAGCAGGATCCGAAGACGCCCCGTATTTTCGAGGTGACGCGGGAGAAGAAGGTGGTGTGGGAGTTCTTCCATCCGACGGCGCGCGCCCACGAAGTGCACATTGTTACCACGAACGGTGAGCGCGTAGTACCGGTCATGCGCTAGAGAAAAACGGCGCGCCGGGGAGACTCAACTGTCCGGCGCGCCGTCACAAGATATCGGTCAGGATTTGGTCAAATCGCGGACCACCAGCGTTGGCTCTCCGGGGATTCGGGTCGCTTCAAATCCTAGCTTCTGGCACACATGAAGCATGCCGCGGTTCTCGGAGAGCACGGAGCCCGTAATTCGGTTCAGACCTTCCTTGCGCCCGATGTTCACGAGACGCTGCAGCAATTCCGAGCCGATGCCATGGCCCTGGATGTGGTCGCTCACCACAATCGCGAACTCGCCTTCGCCGTATCTGTGCTCCTTCACTATCCGACCCACGGCGATAATCTC
>JBIJDL010000215.1:0-9902 GCA_044344195.1 Candidatus Hydrogenedentales bacterium | reverse complement strand
ATTTCGTGTCTTTAACACAGATGATCTGGAGCAGCCTCCGGCCGCAACCAAATGTTTCACCACGAAGATACGAAGCGCACGAAGAAGAAAGTCGGAAAGAAGCGTTTTGCAACTATGATCCCCCCCCAATTATCTTTGCGCCTTTGCGTGCAACCCATCAAGAAGTTGGTGTGTCGCGCCTGGCCGAACGCATCACACCTTTATTGCAGTTCCTCCAGCAGGTTCACCGGAGTCAGCGACCACGTTTCCGTGTTCAAGGCAAAGCTCTTAATTTCATAGGGTCCAAACTGAACACGCATTTCCTGTTGTAACAGGGGCAGGCTCAGGGTGGTGCTCGTCGCCACGCCCGCCGTCTCGTAGCCACGGAGGATCATGCCCGTCCCGTCTTCATGCTGTTTGAACACGGACAGCACCACGTTCGGGGCGTCGATCTCCAGCATGCTTCCCGCGCGAGGGCGCTTACCCACGTGGGCTGATTCGACGTGGGGGATGCACGGTGCATTGTGGGCCCAGGCCGCGCGGGGTACGCGCGCCTCGCGCCAGCCGCCCGCATGGGGGAGAATCTGCAGATGGAAGCTGTGCCAGCCCTGATCCATGATAGGCTGGCGCGAATCGGACGAGTAACGGACGGGATCGTGGTGGGCATAGGCCGGGCTGCGCAGCAGGGTCATGCGCATTTCGTTTTCCTTGACGTCAAAGCCGTACTGCCCGTCGTTCAAGATGGCCAGGCCATAGGGTGTGCCAGCCACGTCGCCGCTGAGGTCAAACCATTGCTGGCCGGATTCTTCATAGCCTGTGGCTTCCCGCACCTGATGGGCGTAGGCCGTTTCAAAGGTCGCGTCACCCTGCCCGATGCGGGTCTCAAAGCACAATTTCAGCGCGTGGTAGGCTTCCTGCCAGTTCACGCGCAGGCGCACATCGATTCGGGGGCAATCGCGGTACAGGGTCAATTCCTGAATGGCCTGGGACTTGCCAAAGGTGGTCGTGACTTCAATCGTCGCCAGCACATCGCCCAGCTCGACCAGTCGCAGACGCGCCTGTCCGAAGCGGCCCGCTTCGATGTTGAACTCCTTTAGTGAATGTCCCCATGTGTCCGAGGTGTCCACCATGGCCGCCAGGGTGAGGCCGCCGTTGAGCACTTCCGTGCGGTTCAGCTTGTCATAGAGGCGTGTGATGTATCCGTCGCCCGGATCAAGTTCGATGCGCCACCAGTGATTCTCCAGCGTGCAACGATCAGCCGTTAGCGGGTTATAGGACCGGGTGCTCGAAAGGCCGGTGCGCGCGTGGAAGCAGCGATAGCCGAGCGCTGGAATTTCGGCCACGAAGGCGTAGCGATCCCCGGCGAAGGGCATCTTGCTGAGAATCTCGCCCTTCACTTCCTGCACAGGCACCGCGATTTCGTTTTCATCGACCAGATGAAGGGGCTCTTCCAGTTCGCGGCGGATGATGCCCGACGCGAGGAGGGGCTGGGTCACCGGCCAGGGCAGGGGATTGAAGACGACAACCGTGTTCCCTTCCGGCGTAGTGTCAATATCCCGGGCGATGGTTTGGATCGACTCGTTGATGATGGCCTTGGCCGCATGGCGCGCCGCGCCAATCTGGTCACGGGTGTCCTTATAGGAGGACTCCAAGCTCGTCCCCGCGAGGATGTCATGGAAGTGATTGTAAAGCAGGTTGCGCCACGCCTCCGAAAGCGTCTCACGGGGGTAGCGGGTCGCGCGGAGAAGCCACGCCATGCTCGCCAGGCGCTCGGCGTTCAGCAGCGCATGCTCCGTTTCGCGGTTCCACTTCTTTACCCCGGCATGAACGCTGTAGCAGCCACGGGCGTGACACTGGAGCTCGTTGCGATCTACATAGAAGGTCTCCGGGTTGAGATCCTTCTGAATCGCGTCAAAATAAGTTTCCAGCGTGGAGAAGATGGGCTTCAATGGGCCGTTCTCGGCTTGGAGCGCCTCGATTTCGGCGATGGCCGCTTTCGTCGGGCCACCACCGTGGTTGCCAACCCCGTAGAAACCGAGAATCTGGGTCTGGCCCGGATTCAGTTGGGGATTGTTGGGTACCGACTCCATCCGTTCTTGGGTGCTGTACCAGCAATTGTAATCCGGCCCCAGATTGCTTGTCAGCACGCGGCTGCCGTCGGGCGCTTCCCACCAGAAGGTGGTGCCGCCGGGATAATCCCGCTCAACCACCGCCATGGGGCGCATGAACATGTAGTAGTTCAGTCCCAGCCCCCGCAGGATCTGGGGCAGATTGGCGGGATGGCCAAAGGTGTCCGGGTTGAAACCGATGACGGCCTTCCTGCCGAATTCCTGCTGAAAGAAGCGCTGGCCATGAAGGCCGTGGCGCACCAGGGATTCGCCCGAGGGAATATTACAGTCCGGCTCAATCCACATGCCGCCCGCAATTTCCCAGCGGCCTTCTTCCACCCGACCGCGGATCTCTTCAAACATATCCGGGTCGGCCGCCTTCACCCAGGCATAGAAGCAGGGACTACTCGCCGTGAAGCGGAAGCCCGGCGTCTCGTTCATGCGATCCAAGGCGCTGCGAAATGTCGCGCGGACTTCCTCGTAGCCTTCGGTCCAGCGCCAGAGCCACGTCGGGTCGATGTGGCCGTGGCCGATCATGTGGAGGGTGATGGATTTTGGATCGGTGCTCAAGGGAAAGTTCTCCGGCGAAACAAGCAGGGACTACAGGGACTACAGGGACTACAGGGACTACAGGGACTACAGGGACTACAGGGACTACAGGGACTACAGGGACAGTCGGTGCCGGGAATTCACGGAAGACCGTTCGTGAAGTTTCCTGCTGTCCCTGCCGTCTCTGCCGTCCCTGCAATGAAGGGAAGCAGCTTCGCTACTCCAAAAGCAATCACGCACTCGGAAACAAATACTCCGCCAGGGCCTTCGCTTCGGTAAAGTCGGGCACGATGATGTCCGCGCCGGCCTTGATCAGGCGGGTACGCTTTTCTTCATCGAGGCCGAATCCGCGCTTTTCGTCGGAGGCGATACCGAGGGCGATGCCGCCGACCGCCTTCACATTGCGCAGCTCCACAGGGCCTTAACCGACGGCGAGCACTTCGGGGCCACTGAGGTTGTGCTGCTTTACCAGATCGTTGATGATCTGTTCCTTGGAGTATTCGGCGAAGGTGCGAAGGGCACCCCAGATTTCAATGAAATAGGGGGCCACACCGAGTTTGTCGGCTTCGTTGCGCACGTCGTCGCGATCGGTGCCGCTGAAGACGTACAACTCGAGGCCCTCATGCTGGGAGATGATGTCCAGGAAATCTACCGAGCCGGCGACAATCGCCTTCTCGCGAGGGAGTTCGCCGGAGGCCAGGCGTGCCAGGCGTTCGCGCACGGGAACCATGAGGCGGTCCAGGTAGACCTTTTTGTATTCCTGGGCGTCGAGCACTTCGGCTTCGGGCACAAGACCATATTCCCGAACCATCTCCACGAGCCGCTCCATCTGGAGGATGGTTTGGATGCCCGTAGTCTCGTCGATCATGTCGCGGACCGCGGCTTCAATTTCCGGCGTGGGGGTGGTGGACCCGCAGATCATTTCCACGCAGACGGGGTGCATGATGTCCTGCCAGCCCTCGCGCAGAATGCTAATCGTGCCATCAAAATCGAAAAGGCCATACTTGATCTTGCCCCGCTCGAATTCGTTGATGATTTCGATCTGGGTGCCGGGCAGATAATTCCTGCTCATACTGCTTCACTCCTGGTGGACTGAGATTTAGTGTGTTAAGTGGATGCCGTCACATTAGCGGTGACACAAACATCGATAGAAGTTCGATTCTATGGAGCGGGGGCTTTCCAGCCCCCATTTCGTGCAACGCGGTTGCACGAGAAAGATCTGGAGCACCGTCAAGATCGCGTATTCCCAAAAGGGGGCTGGAAAGCCCCCTCTCCATACTTCCATCGGCAACTTTTCATGGAGAAAAGCAGTGAACCTTGGAAGGGGAAAGGCACCTAGTCTACCATGAACTCGACCAGACTGTGTACTGGCACGGGGTCGAGACGCTTCCGGCCGCCCAGCGGAGGTAGCTCCACGACGAAGGCCGCTTCGGTCACCTGGCCGCCCAGGCGCTCGATAAGACGCACCACGGCGCCCACCGTCCCACCGGTGGCGAGGAGGTCGTCGATGATTACCATGGAGTCGCCCGGTTTGACGGAATCGCGGTGCATTTCCACGATAGCCGTGCCGTATTCGAGCTCGTACTCCTCCGAGATGATGTCGGCGGGGAGTTTGCCCTTCTTGCGCGCGGTAATCAGGGGAAGGCCCATTTCATGGGCGAGGGACGCGGCAAAGATAAAGCCCCGGGCATCCACGCCCACGATGGCGTCCACTTGGAGCTCCGTGTAGCGCGCCTTGAACTGGCTGATCACATAGCGGAAAGCCTCGGGTACGAGGAGGAGGGTAGTGATGTCCTTGAACTGGATGCCCGGCTTGGGAAAATCGGGTACATTGCGGATGTGCTGGGCGAGGTCCATGGGGGTTCCTGGGGCGTTGCGCCGCCGCCCCGGCTCAGGGGCGGAAGTCGTCTTCGTGGGCAGAGGCGTAAACCCTGAGGCGCTTCATCACATCCTTTTCGATCTGGCGGATGCGCTCCCGGGTGAGCTTGTACTTCTTGCCCGTTTCTTCAAGGGTGTGGGCCTTGCCGTCATACAGGCCATAGCGGTAGCGAATGATGTTGGCCTCCCGTTCCGTCAACTGGGTCATCAGTTCCGCCATCTGCTGGTCGAGCTCGATCTGTTCGATCGCCCGGTCCACGCGAAGCGGCTCGATGCTCTCAGGAATACCCCGGTCTCCTTCGGAATCCGTGGTCTGGATGCGCTCCAGCGGCGTGATGACGTCGGCAAACTCCTGCAGGCGGCGGGCCTCGGCCACTTTGATACCGAGGCTTTTGGCCACCGCTTCGATATCCGGGTACTTGCCGGACTTTATGTATTCCGACTCCACGAATTTCTTGTAGCGGGCCACATTGTCGGTAATATATACGGGAATACGCACGGTGCGCCCATGGTTGGACAGCGACCGGGTGACGGCCTGACGGATCCACCACGTGGCATAGGTGGAAAATTTGCAGCCCCGGTCCGGGTCGTAGCGCTCCACCGCCTTCATAAGCCCGAGATTGCCTTCCTCGATCAGGTCCATCAATGGCAAGCCGTAGTACAGATACTTCTTGGCGATACTGACCACCAGGCGCAGGTTCGAGACGATCAGTTTCTTGCGTGCCGAAGCCTCGCCCGCCAGGGCCAGTTTGGAAAGGCGGATCTCTTCTGACGAAGAGAGCAGCGGAATCTTGGAGATTTCCGCCAAATAGGTGCTCAGGCCATTTTCACGCGTATCAGACATGGACGCTCTTCAGGGTAAAAGCCCGGAGTTTCGACTGGAATAGATGGATCTACTCAAGAAACTTAATTCATAAAACGGATTTTTTCATATCAGAGCAACATTCTTTACAAAAGCTGAGAATTATGTCTACTCTCGACTACATGATACAAAACAAGGCCGGCCGGTTCAAGGCTGAGGGAAATTATGAAATTAGCCAAAGAAACAGAATTCACAGCATGTGTCAATATATTAGCTCGGATATTTCCACAGCGACGCTGTTGTGGTTGACAAGCTCCACCCCCGCAAAGGAGAATACGCCGCTATGCTGGATCCCAACGAACGATACATGACCTATGCCCTCCGGGAAGCGCAACGTGCGATGGAACTGGGGGAAGTTCCCGTCGGCTGCGTAATAGTCCACGAAGGCGAAATTATCGCCAAGGCCCACAATCAGCGGGAGACCCTCCAAGACCCCACGGCCCACGCCGAGGTGATCGCCATCACGGCGGCCGCCGCGCGACTGGGCAGTTGGCGGCTGGAAAACACCCAGATGTACGTGACGCTGGAGCCCTGCCCCATGTGCGCCGGGGCGATTATTCTCTCCCGCATACCGGAGGTCCACTTCGGGGCGAGCGATCCGAAGGCCGGCGCCTGCGGCAGTCTGCTGAACCTCCTGGACGATACTCGCTTCAACCACCAGCCCGCGCTGCACAAGGGCTTGATGGCGGATCAATGCGGGGGCCTCCTGACCAGCTTCTTTCGGAGCATTCGCGATGGAAGCCGCGCCCGGCGGAACTAGCCGGACGGGGGATTTCTGGGGTACCTAAAACATTTTTGCGTTCGCCCGAGTCTAACGACGGTTAAATGGACCACCACCCCCGGAGAGAACCTCATGTTACGAAGCCGCAAGTTTCTGATCCCCGCCCTCCTGCTCGCTGTATTGTCGGCACTGCCTGCCTCTGCCCTCAAGGTGGGGACGGGTGTTCGTGTCATTACCCCCAAGACCCTGATGCCCATTTCGGGCGGCGTGGGCACACCGGAACCTGCCACAGGTATCCAGGGCGATCTCTTTGCCCGGGCCATTGCCTTTGAAGATGGCGACGTACGCGTCGCGCTGGTCAGTCTGGACTGCCTGGGCTTTCCGGGCGTGCTGGGCGACCAGGTCCGGGCCAAGGTGACGGGTATCCCCGGCACGAATATCCTCATCGGCGCGACTCACACCCACAGCGGCCCGGATCTCTATGCCTTCCCCGACGGCCAGGGCGGCCACAACGGCGACATGGCCTATATTGCGTGGGTAGTGGACGAGACGGCAGCCGCCATCAATGAAGCGGTGAAGAACCTGGAACCCGCCGCCCTGAAGATTGCCGTGGGCGAGGCGAAGGGCAAGATCGCCTACAACTATTACGCGCCAGAGCTCTACGACCCGCGCTGCGGCGTGATCCAGGCGGTGGACCCCGAAGCGGGCAAGGTTATTGCCACCCTGGTAAACTACGCCAGCCACCCGGAAGTCATGGGCACGGGGCGCAAGACCATCAGCCCCGATTTCTGCGGCCCGCTCTACGACCGGATCGAGGCGGCCACGGGCGCCATGGCGATGTTTATGAACGGCGCTCAGGGCGGCATGGTCACGGCCGACTGTCGCGGCGAGGACGGCGAAGACGTGCAGACCTGGGACGAGTGCATCCGCATCGGCAACCTGCTGGCCGACGAGGCTCTGCGGATTGTGAAAGATGCCCCCCGCCAGGAAGAGCCCGCGCTCTACTGCGCGTCGGAGCGGCTCCAGTTCCCCATCACGAGTCCCCTCATCCTGCAGTTGTTCGGCGCTTCTGGCCTGGACTACAGCAGCGTGTCCGACGGCACCACGATTTCCACCCAGATGAATCTGGTGAACATCGGAACGGCCCAGTTGGTCAACATTCCCGGGGAAGCGCTGCCTAACATCGGCTTCTACCTCAAACGCAAGATGCCCACGGAGCACCCCTTCCTCCTGGGGCTGACCAACGACGCCTTCGGCTATATTTTGACCAAGGAAGACTTTGAAAGCTTCAAGCGTTACGAGTACGTATCGCGCACCAGTCTGGGCGAGGGGACGGGCCCCCTTCTGGTCGATTCCATTCTGGCGATGGTCGGGAAGCATCCCCAGCCCGCCAAGCCCTGAGGGCGAGACCAGGCCGTAAATCTGCGACGGATCGGAGCGATCACACGGATCGGGCCGATCCGTCTTTCATTTGGGCGTTACCGGGCTAAAGTGCGGAGCGAATACTGCCGAAAATAGGTATGTACTAAGAATATACAGGCCCAATGCAGAAAGGAGGCTGGTATGACTGGAGTAACCGGAAGTGTCAGCGGCGTTGGGGCCGGTGTAAGTCAGGGCCGATATCAAGGTTCTGTGCAGTCGACTCGTCTGAAGGATCAGGAACAGTCGTCTGGTGGCGCAAGGGCCGCTGCATTGCAGTTGATTCAAAGCGCCATTACAGTAACCGTGGGTACGTCCGGACACGACCTCGACGTGCTGGCTTAGCACTCACAAAACTCCTTTTGAAGGAGGCGCGGCACGGATGCTGCGCCTCCTTCACTCATTTTCGGGGAGTCTGGAGTCTGGAGTCTGGAGACTGGAGACTGGAGACTGGAGACTGGAGACTGGAGGGCGCGACTATCAACTATCAACTCGTGGGACTCAACCACCACCCCGTGCCTTTACCCGCCTTTCGCTACTGGGCTAAAATGACCACGGGCCTCAAAGTCACGCAGCAGCATCGGGAAAACATTTCATGCCAGTAGTAGTTCGAGTAGCGGGTTGGCTGCGTATCGCGGGGGTGGACGAGGCATCCAATCGTTCGGTGGTGAAGGCCGCTGGCTGGATCGCCCTGGTGGCCATGCTCATCCGGATCGTTTTCTGGCTCTACACCCAGCGTTACTGGGAAGACGCCCTCATCACCTGTCTCCACGCGGAGAACATGGCCAGCGGCCTCGGCTTGACCCATGTGCGACCCGGCGAGCCGCCTCTCCACGGTTTCACCAGCCCCCTGAGCGTGTTGGTGCCGCTGATCGGTGATTTGATGCATGTGGGCTTCGGCGTCGAGTTTCTGAAGCTCGTTTCTATCCCCGCAAGCGCGCTCACCGTGCTCTATCTGCTGGGCATCTGCATTCACCCCAGGGTTCGCCTGTCCACACCCCTGGCGGTCATGATCATGGGTTACGCCGCGGTGGAGCACCATCAGATCCTCTGGGGCATGGCAGGCATGGAAACCCAGTTGGCCGTGCTTATCCTGATCATGTCGGTCTACTACACCATGACGCTCGATACGGTTCCGCTTGGCATTTCGCTGGGACTCTGCATGCTCGTGCGCCCGGACTACGCCTTCTGGACCGTCATTTCGGGTGTCTACGTGCTCTTCAATCGCCCAAAGGCCTTCCTGCCCGTCACGGGCATCGCGCTGGCTGTATACCTGCCGTGGATTGTCTTTACGTTGCTCTACTACGGCTCGCCCATCCCCAATACCGTCCTCGCGAAGGGACTGGGCTACACGAAGTGGTACCAGAAGGTGCCCGAGCTCAACTTCTTTGCGATCAAGCGCCACACGTGGCTAATGATGGCCGAGCAGTTGCACGTGCACCTCGGGCCCATGTTTGCCGGGCACGGCGCCAGTGTTCACCTCTTCTTCACGAAGGGCGCGGAGAGTCCCATCGCCAATTTCATGTTTGGCTTTTCCGTGTTAGGGACCTTGACAATCTTCTTCAAGCGCCAGTGGGTGCTCTGGCCGCTGGTCGCGGTGGTGGTGGTCTACAGCCTCTACTACGTCTACGTCGTTCCCGTTGTCTTTGGCTGGTACAAGATGCCCTACATCCTCACGCTCCTGCTGTTGAGCCTGCGTGGCCTGCAGTGGGCTGGGGAGTGGCTCAAAAGCACGACGTGGCGCGGGCGTATGGAAGGGGGCTTTGCCGCATTATACCTCGGCCTTTTCATCAGCGTGCTGCCCATCAGTTTCTATACCGAGCGAATGATACAAATCTACGTGGAGAATGGCGTGCGCATGCAGGCGGGCCTCTACCTGAAGGAACACATGAAGCCCGACGAGGCCGTCGGATGCGAGCCCCTGGGCTATATGAGCTACTACTCGCGGGGCAACGTCTACGACTGGCCCGGCCTGGCGAATCGCACCGTGGTGGCCTGGAGCGAAGCCCAGCCGCCCGAGCGCCGCTGCCTGGAGAACATGGTGAAGGATCTAAAGCCCGAGTATCTCTTCCTGCGCGATATTGAAGTGCTGTACTTCTTCAAGAGCAATGACTGGTTGAAGGAAGGCTACCACGTGGAAAAGGTCTTCCAGGTGGACCCGGAAGTCGCGCCGACGATTCCATGGCTCGATCGGAACATGGACACGATCTTTCGTATCTACAGGAAAAACAATCCTGACGACGCGCAGCCCTACGACAATTCTCTTTTTCCAGCGAAGTCGTAGGGACGTACCGCCGCACGGGCTCCAGGCACACAGCGGCTCCTCTCGCATTTTATGGCGACTCACATCAGGGAAGCCTATGTCAGGGCGGCGGCATGTCCCAGT